>JANSYC010000026.1 GCA_024742605.1 Alphaproteobacteria bacterium
CAGATGGTGATGTCGGAATACGCGACCAAGTTCCACGCACATGTGGACGCGCTTAACGTCCGGCTGCGGGGCAAGCGGGATGCGATCGTCGAGGCCCTGTCGAAGGAGTTCGGCACCACCGCGGAGTTCACCGCGCCCGCCGGCGGCATTTTCGTCTGGGTGACCCTGCCCGAGCAGATCGACACCACCCATCTCGCCAAGATCGCAGGAGCCGAAGGAGTGGCGATCAATCCCGGCGCGGAATGGGTGGCGGATTCGGAGACCGGGCGGCACAGCCTGCGGCTGTGCTTCGCCAATCCGCCGATCGAGACCATCCGGGAGGGCGTCGCCAAGCTGGCGGAGATCTGCCATCGCGAGTACGGCGTCCCGGTCCGCGGTGCCAATACCCAGCGATGACCGCGCCCATCGTCCCGGCCGACAGCCTCGATCCGGCGCTGCTCCTGGCGTTGAACACCGCGAACCAGACCGAGACCTCGGAGCTGGACGCGGACGGTCTCAGGGATCTGCTGGCCGTTTCCTGGCAGGCATTGGCGATCGGTCGGGGCGATGCCCTGCTGATCGCCATGGATCAGGACTCCGCCTATTCCAGCCCGAACTTCCAATGGTTCAAGGCGCGGCACGACCGGTTCGCCTATGTGGATCGGATCATCGTCGATGCCTCCGCGCGCGGCCGCGGTCTGGCGCGACACCTGTACGAACACCTGTTCGGACTGGCGCGCAGCGCGGGACACGATCGGATCGGCTGCGAGGTGAACCTGATCCCGCCCAATCCCGGCTCGGACGCGTTTCACGCCAGGCTCGGCTTTGAGGAGGTCGGGCAGGCGGTACTGTACGGCGGGGCCAAGACCGTGCGCTATCTGGAAAAACCCTTAGGCGGTGGCTGATCGGCGTTGCCAGAAGGGGTGATCCGGCCATCGGGTCTCGGCGGCGTACATCAGGGCCAGATGCCGCTCGTAGTCTTCGGTGATCCGCTCGAGACCCGCAATATGATCCGCTACGGCGCCGGCATCCCCGGCCAGCATCCGGTGCGCGGTCATGCCGCCGCTGACCCCGGTATACAGGGCGTTGAACAGTCCGCGTGAGGAGAGCGGATCCAGGCTGAGTCCGGCGTCTCCAACCGCCAGCCAGCCGGATTTCATCGCCGGATCGGCTTCGGCCAGAGGGTCCGTACGGGCGGTATTGGCGGCCGTGGTCCAGATTTCCCCCACCGAATCGGCTTGAAATCCTGTCTCCTCCATCAGGGCGGCCATTGCCGGACAGCGCATGGCTCGCGCGATCAGCCCATCGGCCGAGACCGTCTCGGTCCCGTTCATCAGATCGGTGTCGGTGTGGAAGGTCAGCACCCGCGCACCCTGGGCCAGTGGTGCCGTGTACCACCAGCCCCCGGCCTCGCTCTCCACGGTGCTGAACCCTGCGGTGCGGGCGGTCTCCCCGGAGGTCAGCCCTCTTATCCAACGCGCCGTCAGGCGGTCCGAATTCCGGCGCGCCGCCCCGAGCCGCTTGGCCACCGTCGACGCCCGGCCGGTGGCATCGATCACCACCCGGGCCTCGATCTCCAGCCGGTCCTGGCCGTCCGTCACGGCAATGTCCCAGCCCCCGGAGCCTCGGGCGGCGATGGCTTCAAGCCTGGCGGGTGCGATGATCCGGCAGCCGCGGGCCCCCGCGGCCCTGCGCAGGAAGGTCTCGAACCGGACGCGGTCCACGTGCCAGCCGGTGCCGTCCGGGTCCTTGAGGAAATCCGTTTCGGCCCAGTCGCCGCCCCAGACCAACTGGTTGCCCAGATAGGGCGGATGCGACTCGGCCTCGAAGGCTTTCAGCACGCCGAGATCGCGCAGCAGGCGGCGGGTGGCCGGAATCAAGGATTCTCCAATGCGCGGAATCGGCTCGGCCACCCGGTCGATCAGCAGAACCCGGGCCCGGCCTCCCAGGGCCAGGCCGGCGGCGGCCCCCGCCGGTCCGGCCCCGATGATCGCGACATCTACTTCCAAATCATCACCCGTTGGAGAACCGCCTCGTTGGCAGGAGTCATACCTGGGGTTGGACGAACCTGTCGATCCTGCCGGTGCGGCTTCCTCCGAGGACGCCGTCCGTCGCCGGCCGGCACGCCCGGGCTGTTTTGCTAAGACGCCGGACCCGTGCGACTAATCGGCAAATGTCTTCCAGCCTCCGAACGTCATGGGGAAGTGCGATGCGCTCCAAAGTCTTCATCACCTGCGCGGTCACCGGCGCCGGCGACACAACCGGCAAGTCCGAGCATGTGCCGATCACCCCGACCCAGATCGCCGACAGCGCGGTCGACGCCGCCAAGGCGGGTGCCGCGATCGTCCACTGCCATGTTCGGGATCCGAAGACCGGCGCGCCGGCACGGGACTCTGCCATGTACCGGGAGGTGGTCGACCGGATCCGCGGCTCCGGCGTCGACGTTGTCATCAACCTGACGGCCGGCCATGGCGGCGATCTGGTGTTCGGGGCCGGCGAGACCCCGCTGCCGCTCGACGCCGCGGCCACCGATCTGGTCGGGCCCGAGGAGCGGGTCGATCATCTGAAACTGTGTCTGCCGGAGGTCTGTACCCTGGATTGCGGGTCGATGAATTTCGGCGAGGGCGACTACGTCATGACCAACACGCCCGCCATGCTGCGCCAGATGGCGAAACGGATGCAGGAGCTGGGGGTCAAGCCGGAGATCGAGGTGTTCGATACCGGCCATCTGGCCTTCGCCAAACAGCTTGTGGCCGAGGGGCTGATCGACGATCCGGTGATGATTCAGCTGTGCATGGGCATTCCCTGGGGCGCGCCGAACGACATGCACACACTCGCCGCAATGGTCGCGAACGTGCCCAGTGATTGGGTCTATTCCGGATTCTCGATCGGCCGGATGCAGATGCCCTATGCCGCGATCATGCCGGTGTTCGGCGGCAACGTGCGGGTCGGGCTGGAGGACAACATCTACCTCTCACGCGGGGTCAAGGCGACCAACGCCCAGCTTGTGGAGCGGGCGGTCCAGGTTCTGGAGGGCATGGGGGTCGGCATTCTGGGGCCGGACGAGACCCGCAGCGCGCTCAAGCTCGAGACACCGGTCCGATGAGCCGGATCGCCTGTATCGGCGGTGGCGTGATCGGTGGCGGTTGGGTCGCCCGGTTCCTGTTGCGCGGCCATGACGTGACGGTCTTCGACCCGCACCCCGAGGCGGAGCGGATCGTCGGCGAAGTCATCGCCAATGCCGAGCGCGCCCATGCGGACCTCGGTCTGCCCGAGGAGAGGGGGACCCTGCGGTTCGCCGCCACCGTGGCGGAGGCTGTCACGGGGGCCGACTACATCCAGGAGAGCGTGCCGGAGCGGCTTGAGATCAAGGCCAAGGCGTTCGCCGAGATCGAGGCGTCGGCGCCGGCCCGGACCGTGATCGGGTCCTCGACCTCCGGTTTCAAGCCCTCTCAGCTCCGCGAAGGCCGCGCCCATCTGGAGCGGATCATCGTCGCGCATCCGTTCAACCCGGTCTATCTTCTGCCGCTGGTCGAACTGGTCGGCGGGCCGGGCGGCGACGACGCCACCGCCTGGGCGGCGGCGTTCTTAAAGACCGTCGGTATGCACCCGCTGGTGCTGCGCAAGGAGATCGACGCCCATATCGCCGACCGGTTCCTGGAGGCGGTCTGGCGGGAGGCCTTGTGGCTGGTGAAGGACGGGGTGGCGACCACCGAGGAGATCGATGACGCGATCCGCATGGGGTTCGGGCTGCGCTGGGCGCAGATGGGCCTGTTCGAGACCTATCGGATCGCCGGCGGGGAGGCCGGCATGCGGCATTTCCTGGCCCAGTTCGGCCCGGCCCTGAAATGGCCCTGGACCAAGCTGATGGATGTGCCGGAGCTGACCGACGAGCTGGTCGACACGATCGCCGACCAGTCTGACGCCCAGTCCGGCGCCCACGACATCCGGGGACTGGAGCGCATCCGGGATGAGAACCTGGTCGGCATCCTCAAAGCCCTGCGCGCGTCGCAAGGCGGCGAGGGTTGGGGGGCCGGGAAACTGCTTCCGAAGGAGTAGGCGCAACCAGGAGCCGCCACCGCCCATCGACTGGCTCAGGGCGATAGCGGCATTTGTGGTCTATCCCTCGATCACCACGAAGGTCCGGACCTCGATGCTTTCGCGCGGCGGGGCGTCCGGGTCCTGATCGGGGAGGGTGAAGGCACCGTGCGGGGTGAATCTGCTGCGGCCGTCGTCCAGGCTGTCCCAGCCCTTGATCAGCAGCACCTCGTCCCGGGTCATCTCGGGCGCCCAGTACCAGCGTTGCGCCGGGTTGTGGGCGACCTGGTAGATCTCGCCGACCCGGCCGGGAAACACCTGGTCGGTGGCCAGAAGGTCTGCGGCGGCCACGGTGGTGGCGTCGGCCAGGGCCAGCGGCGCGCGCCGGACCGGCCCGCTGATCGGCCGCCAGACATTGACCTGAACGATCCGGCCGCCGGTCGAAAGGATCCGGTCGACTTCTTCCCGTCCGAGCGCGTCGGCGGCGCGCACCGGTCCGGAGCCTTCGGTGTAGTCCACGTGTACCCGTCCGGCGGGGCCACGGCTGCCGTCCTTGTTCGGGGCGCCCGTACCGCTGTCGGAGCGGCGGGTGTGGTCGAAGATGCCGACCCGGCTGGCCCCGAACGCTTCGGTCAGCATTGCGGTGATCTCGCCATAATAGGTGTCGAGCACCGCGTCCTCGTCATAGAGATCCTCAACCCGGGTGGGGTCCACTGCAAGCGCGAAGCCTTCCCGGTCTAGGTCGAACGCGCCCGCCAGCGGCCGCATGTCGTGGATCGGAACTTCGATCTCCTCGACCGTGAAGAACAGTTTCGGGTCCTCGCCGGTCAGAGCCGCGCTGTGCATCACCGGCTTCTCGTCCTGGGGTTTGGTGAAGCCCAGACGGGCGCGGAGCGGCTCCGCACTTCCGGCCTCGGATGCCTGCGTGGTGTGCGCGGTCGTCTGTGGGTCGGTCTGCGGGGCGAGTTGGTTCATGATATCCTCCGTTCCTGTTTGTCACAGATAGGTGGATATTCTCGGGTAATTAATGTGTAATTCGGCATTAATATCGATCCGCTTGGGCAAGATGCCGGAGCGGGATAGCTTCTGTTGACGATTTTGATTGCGGGAGATGGCGGATGATGCGGCGGCGCGCGGTCCTGAAAGGGCTTATGGCGGGGGCAGGCGGGGCGGTTGCCGCCCCACCCGTGGGTGCGTTCACCCCGGCGGAGCTCTCGGGCGCCGACCGCCTGTTTCCCGTCGAGGCCTCGGGCGGCATGGTGGTCAGCCGGGAAGCCGAGGCCACCCGGGTCGGCGTGGACGTGCTGGCGGCCGGCGGAAACGCGGTCGACGCAGCCGTTGCAACCGCTTTCGCACTTGCGGTCACCCTGCCACAGGCGGGCAATCTCGGCGGGGGTGGCTTCGCTCTGGTGCACGAGGCCGGAACCGGTGTCAGCCACGCGCTCGATTTCCGGGAGATGGCTCCGGACGGCGCGCATCGGGACCTGTTCCTGGGCCCGGACGGCGAGGTCGACAAGACTCTTGCCCGGTATTCCCACCGCTCGGTCGGAGTGCCGGGATCGGTGGCGGGGTATCTGGAGGCTCTGGACCGCTGGGGCACCCTGTCACGGGCCGAGGTGATCGCCCCGGCCATCAGGCTCGCCGAGGACGGGGTGACCGTCAGCCGGATCCTGCACCGCAATCTGGAGTCCCGGATCGAGCGGCTGGCGAAATGGCCCGCCACCCGCGCCATCATCGCCCGGCCGGACGGCGCAGCGCTTCGGCCCGGGGATATCCTCCGCCAGACCGACCTGGCGGAAAGCCTGCGCCTGATCGTCGGCCAGGGGGCGAAGGCTTTCTACCGCGGTCCGATCGGCGAGAAACTGGCAGCGGAAATGGAACGCCATGACGGGCTGATCGGGATGGCCGATCTGGATGCCTATCGAACCGTGCTCCGCCAACCGGTAGCCGGCAACTATCGAGGGCTCAAAGTCCTGTCGATGCCGCCGCCCAGTTCCGGCGGCGCACATCTGGTGCAGATGCTGAATATTCTGGAAGGCTGGGATCTGGCGGATCTGGGGGCCGGGTCGGTGGCGACGCTGCACCGGGTCGCCGAGGCGATGCGGCGCGCCTATGCGGACCGAGCGACCCATCTGGGCGATCCGGATTTCTGGGATGTGCCGCTCGACTGGCTCACCTCGAAGGCCTATGGGGACGAATTGCGGGCCGGAATCGATCTCTATCGGGCCTCCCGTTCCGCCGACCTCCGTCCTGGCACCCCGGCACCGACCGAAAGCCGCGACACCACCCATCTGTCGGTCATGGACCGAAGCGGCAATGCGGTTTCGATGACCACCACGCTGAATTTCGGTTTCGGAACCGGCATTGTGGCGGAGGGGACGGGCATATTTTTGAATAACGAAATGGACGATTTCAGCTCCAAGCCGGGCACGCCGAACGCCTATGGGCTGGTCGGTGGAGAAGCGAACGCGATCGCGCCGGCGAAACGGCCTCTATCGTCGATGACACCAACTCTGCTGATGGCGGAGGGCCGCGCGGTAGCCGCACTGGGAAGCCCGGGGGGCAGCCGGATCATCACCTCGGTGCTGCAGGTGATCCTCAATCTGGTCGATCACGGTATGAATCTGGCCGAGGCGACCGCGGCCCCGCGGATCCATCATCAATGGCTGCCCGACTCGCTGCGGGTCGAGGCCGGTGTCTCGCCGGATACTGTCGATCTGCTGCGGGCGATCGGCCATGAGGTCGAGGTTGGACGCGCCTTCGGCGCCGTCCAGGCGATAGTACGCGCGGACGGCGGATTCAGAGGTGTCACCGATACCAGGCGTCCGGGCGGGCTGGCGGATGGCCCGGATCGACTCTAGGCGATGATGCTGAGTGGGGGGTGGCGGCGGTCTAGTCGGCCAGATTGGTGTGGTCGTTCAGGAAATCCTCGAGGTCCTTGACCGCGATCCGCCATTCCTTGCCGAGCTTGATGGCGCGGATACGGCGATCCCGGATCCATGAACGGACCGTCGCTTCCTGTACCTGCAGCACGTTCGCCGCATCGTGCACTGTCATGAGAGGGCGGCTGAGCATCTCGACCTTAAATCCCGTAGTTTCCAAGTGGTTTTTCCGCAAAACCAACAAGTTATATCTATTATGGGGACCCCTCGCCGCGCTTCAAGATGGAAGAGTCCCGAGGTGGCTTACTTTGTCTCCTACAAAGTCTAGATGGTTCGTTCTGCCCGTTCTCGCAGTCGCAGCGTGATCGCGCTGGCCAGTTTGCCCGCCTCGGCCGCCATGGCTTTGATAAAGCTGTGGTCCATGTGGGTGGCGCTGGCGAGGACGCGGTCGGAAAGGGTTCGCCCGCCGCCGGTCGTATCCGCCGATTTGGTGGTGTCCAAAGCCGCGGAGAGAAGCGCGTGGTATTCCGTCTCGACGAACATCAAACGGGTTGGATTCGCCGCGAGCCAGCGAGGCGAGAGCACCCGGACGGCCTCGACGGACGGGTCCTCCAGGATAAACCGTTTGGTGGTGTTTCCCTCCGTGTCAGGTCCGGTGCGCGAAATCAGTTCGACCGCAATCCATGCGAACCACCACCGCCAGGGGTCGGCCCGCATCACCCCGTCGTCGTAGACGTCCTGCATGAAATGCAGCGTGGTCATGGGAGACTCTGGCTTCAGTCGCACAATCTGCGGAGGCAGGGCGGACACCGCCAGGACCCTGAAGGCCTTGTCGAACTTTCCGGGTTTCCCTGTCTTTGGCGGCAGAAGCCCGGCCCTGATCTGCAAGACTTCCGCGTCTTCCACCAGAAACCAATGGCGCAAGGCCATGGCCATCCCCCGGATCTGATCATCGAGTTCGATCCGTATCGGCGTTATGGGTTCCAGCGGCGTCCGGCGACTCATGACCTGTTCCGATATCTGGATAGGCTTTTGATTCTCTTGATACACGACGGTTATATCAGGCGACAGCCCGCGCAGAGCTTGCCTAAGCCTACGACTGTCGATAGATTTCGGCCACCGTTTGGGAGAACGGATGCATAGTCTGTGAATCCGCCCGTGCCCATCGGGTCATGGGAGTGTCGCGAAACGAGCTCACGGCAGGGCGTCGCAGCGGTAGTAGGTCGATTTGCAGAGTTTTGTTAGTATATGGCAGAACGCGAGTCGGCGGTCAGGGTCGGACACATGACAGGGCCGACATGGTCGACCAACAATGGACGTGCCTGAACGAGCAGAAATTCGGGGGACTGTTAGCATGAGCGATGAAGAGATCGGCTTTGCGGAGCGCGCGAAACTCGCAATCGTAAAGGTGCTTCCGGAACGTCAGATCATCATCCGCACAGAAGGTGAGACGAGTTATTTGACCTTGTCGACGCGCCTTCAAGCCGCCTTGGTCGTCAGTTGGATCGCCGTGACCGGTTGGACCGGATTCGCGACCATCGGCTACGGCATGCAGCATTCCCTGATCGCCCAGAAGAACGAGTCGATCGCGAATTCGCGGGTGGCGTACCGGGAACTGCTCGATCAAGTGTCGGATTATCAGCTTTCGGTCGTCGGCATCACCCGCGATCTCAAGGAAACCGAAGCGCATCTGCGCCGGCTGTTCAGCCAGAACGAGGCCCTGCGGGAAGACCTGTCGACAACCGAGGTGGCGCTGCGCAGCTCCGAGGCGGAGCGCCAGCGGATTGCGGTGGCTCGCCAGGGTCTGGGCGGCCAGATCGAGATGCTGGGCGAAGAGCTCGGTCGGATGAGCAGCAAGAACGATGCGCTTGAGGCTCATATCGGCACGCTTCGCGCACATCTGGAGATGGTCGAAGCGGAAAAGGCGGAGATCGCGGCGGAACGGGCAGCCTTGGACGACCGTCTCTGGGGGCTGCACAATTCGCTCGAGTCGTCCTCCACGAAAATCGCCACCCTCGAGGACAACGTGCGGGCGCTGAAGAGCGATCTGCGTTCGGTGATCCTGGAGCGCAGCGCGATTGCGGCGGACAATGACGGGCTTCGCGGCAATCTGGCGCGTCTGGAGGACCAGATTACGGTCCTGAAGGACACGCATCGGGCCGAACTGCGAAATATCGCCGAGCGGACCCTCGAGCAGATCGTCACCGTTGAAGAGGTGATCAAGAACACCGGCTTGAATGTGGACGAGTTGGCGCCGTTGCCGGACGATCAGCTGATGGGGCAGGGTGGTCCTTTCGTGCCGTATCACCCGGATATGGATGTCGAGGCCGATAGCGACGGGTTGCGGGTTTCCCTGGATCGTCGGATCGACCGCTGGAAACAGTTGAACGAGGTCTTCCGGGCGCTGCCGCTGGCCGCCCCGATGAAGAGCTATCGGATGACGAGCCGGTATGGTCGGCGCAAGGATCCGTTCAACAACCGCTGGGCGATGCACAGTGGCCTGGATTTCTCGGCCCCCTATCGCTCGCCGATCCTGGCGCCCGCACCGGGCGTTGTGAAGTTCGCGAACTGGCGGAGCCGCTACGGCCGGGTGGTCGAGATCGATCATGGCTTTGGGATGATGACGCGCTTCGCCCATATGGCTAAGATCACGGTCAAGCAAGGGGATGTCGTTGAGGTCGGGGACCAGGTCGGTCAGCTCGGATCGAGCGGCCGCAGCACCGGTCCGCATCTTCATTACGAGATCCATTACAAGGGCAAGACGGTTAATCCGTTGAAATTCGTGAGGGCCGGCAAAGATGTTCAACAGTAAGCCAAAAGGGGCTTCACGGCCCGAGACCGCTGCCGCAGCCAACAAGCCGGCAGCGCCGTCGATCATCAGTTCCGATCTCTCGATCAACGGTAATCTGAACAGCGAAGGTGACATCCAGGTCGACGGAACGGTCGAGGGCGATATCGTTTCCAATAAGCTGACGATCAGCAGCACGGCTGTGGTGCGTGGTGCGATCGAGGCCGAGACCGTGGTCATCGCCGGTGCCGTGACCGGACAGATCAAGGCCCGTCACGTGACCCTGATCAAGACCGCGCGGGTGATCGCCGATGTGATCCAGGAGCGTCTGTCGATCGAACCCGGGGCTTTCTTCGAAGGCAATTGCCGCCACTTCCCGGGCCAGGACGAGAAAAAGACACCCGCCCGGATCGAAACGCTCAAGCCGCATGCCCTGGGTGACGAGGACAAGCGGACGGCCTCCGGCGATGGGGCTGCGGCGGCTGCCGCCACCTGAGTCGGGGCCCCCTCTACGCGGCCGGATGACGCCCCGCCCGGCGGAGCGGTGACGGTATCTCTGGTAGAAGCGGTCCAATCCGATCTGCGTTGGCTGCTGGGGACTGGACTGCCGGCCTCTCCAGCCCGATCAATCGTTGAAATCGGCGAGAAAACGGTCAAGCGCAGCACGCGCCTCCGGCTCCTCCAAGGTCGGCGCGTGGCCGACGCCCTCAAGGGTCAGGACTCGCATCTCCGGGTGCTCCTCCTGCATCCGAGCGAGCACCCGCTCCGAGAGAATCTCGGAGACCCCGCCGCGGATGGTCAGCACGGGAAGCCGCCGGAGCGATCGGAACAGCGGCCACAGATCGGCCTGACTCCCCGCACCGGCGACCAGGGGTCGGGCGATCGCCGGATCCCAATCCACATGCAGGAGGCCGTCGGATCCTTCTCTGAAGGTGTTGCGGGCGAAGGTCAGCCACTCGGTTTCCGTTCGCAGCGACAGGGTCGGGAGCAGGCGCTGAAGCTCTTCAACCGCATGGGGCCAGTCCGGTTGGGGTCGGTCCCGGCCGATATAGGCGGTGATGTAATCGGCTCCGGCGCTCTGAACTTCCGGTCCCACATCGTTCAGCACCACCCCGGCGACCAGAGGCGGCATGGCGACCCCCATGGCCATTGCCAGAATACCGCCGAGAGATGTGCCCACGACCACCGCTCGGTGGAGTCCTGTCGCGATGACCACATGACGGATATCGTCGATCAGGGTTTCGGGGGCATAGGCGCGCCAGTCATGTTCCCGGTCAGACTCCCCGCGGCCCCGATAATCGAGCGTGATCAGCCGGCGCGGCGCGACCCGCGTCGCGAGGTTCGCGAAGTCCCTGCCGTTGCGGGCGTATCCCGGCAGACCGAGGAGTGCCGGGCGGCGATCCGACGGATCGCCATGATCCCGCACCCGCATCCTGCGGCCCTTGGCATTGCTGACCCAGAGTTCCCGCACCTTCACCGTTCACCTGAGCCGATCAGACCGCGCCGACGATGCTGGGCAGGCTTTCCAGGTTTTTCAGCTCGATGTCCGGGCTGCCCGGCAATCGCTCTTTTGCCTGTCCGAACCTGTTGCACCAAGCCACTCGGAAGCCGAACGCGCTGGCCGCCGCCGCGTCCCAGGCATTGGAAGACTGGAAGCTGACGGCAGCCGGGCCGGACAGAGCCAGCCGGTCGATCGCCAGTTGGTAGACGCTCGGATGGGGTTTGAAAACGCCGACCTCCTCGACTGAAAGCACTGCGTCAATTAAGTCTGAAAGGCCATTGTATTCACATACACTTTCAAGCATATGCGGCGAGCCGTTCGATAGGATTGCGGTCTTCATGCCGGCTGCCTTGAGGGATTTGAAAACCGCCGGTATCTCCGGATAGGCGTGCAGGGTGAGGTAGGCGTCCATCAGGGCCTGGCGCAGTCCGGCTGGCGCCCGGCCGGACCCGAAGGCGGTGTCGAGTGCGAAGTCCAGGCCGTCGCCGGTGATCTGCCAGAACTCCACATGATGCTGCTGTCCCATCAGCGCCCGCAGCCAGGTGTACTGGAGCTGCTTCAGGCGCCAGGTGTCGGACATGAGCTGCGCAGGCCCGGGTTCCAGTCCGAAGCTGTCCCGGCACTGGGCGACGGCGGAATGCACATCGAAGACGGTGCCGTAGGCATCGAAGACGCACGCCTCGATGCCGTCGAATGTGGTGGTCATATGGGTCAGCCTCCCGGTTGGGCCTTGTTTTCGACGACAATCGTCGCCGGTTTCGTCCCGCCATCCAGAAGGACGCCGCATTTGAAGACGCACCACACGTCCCGGGCCTTGCCTGCGCCGGACTGCGCCGCTTCGATCACCCGCGCGCCGCTGGACAGCCTGGAGCGGTACACCTGCAGCGCCTCCAGAACCCGCTGAACGTAGTTGCGGGTTTCAGAGAAGGGGATCTGCTCGATCCAGTCCACGATGTTGACATTCGGGTCGCGGGGGTCGCCGTTGCGGATGATCCATTGATCGACCCGGTGAGGCCCCGCGTTGTAGGAAGCGATCGCCATCACCAGACTGCCGTCGAACCGGTCCAGCATCTGGCGCAGATACGCCCGGCCGAGGGCGATGTTGTAGTCGCCATCCGCCAGCAGCCCGCCCAGTCGATAGGGGAGGTCGATCGACGCAGAGGTGGCTTTGGCCGTGGCCGGCATCAGTTGCATCAGACCGCGGGCACCGACCCGGCTTATCGCCTCCCGGTCGAAGCTGCTTTCCTGTCGGATGATGGCATGTACCAAGGCGAGCTCGGGTCCGATCTTCGGATCGAGATCGATCACCGGATAGCCGCGTTCGACCAGGCTCGCGCCCAGGCGGCCGGCGCGGCGGGCAGTGAACACCGCGACCTTGGGCAATCCCGATTTCAGGGCCATATCCGCCAGGAGGATGGCGTCGGTGCCGTCGCTCATGTCGCCGTAGACCGCAAACAGGAAGCGTTCGGCAAGGTCCCTGTGTCCGATGCGCAGCAGCTCGGTCGCAGCCCGGATCGGGCCCTTGTTCTGGAAGGCGACGACCTGCTCCTTGGTCGGCCACCCGTCCAGGTCCAACGGCGGCTCCTCCATGCCCAGCCGGGCGGCGGCGAGCTGGCCGTAGAAGGTGGTGCCGTGCTCGGCGGCCTTGCGGTACCATTCGGTCAGGGCGGCCTTGTCTTTCATCGCTTCGGCGGCCCGCCCGGCCCAATAGGCCCCGCGCGACAGGCTGATCGGGGTGCCGACATTGCCGTGCATCACCGTGAAATGCCGAAAGGCGTCTTCCGGCCGGTCCAGATAGCGAAGAGCCACCCATCCGGCCAGCCATTCGGCAGTCGCAAAACCGATGCCGTCCAGCTGATTGTGGCCGGCGGCCAGCAGATAGGCGTCCGTATAGTTCCGATCCTCGATGGCGTTCCGGATCTGGAGGTTCCGTTCGTTCCAGAGACGTTTCTGGAAATCCGGATCGCCCGGTGCGCCCAGAAGCAGATCTCGAGCGGCGCTTTCCAGCCCTTTGTTGCGCCGCCACCGGGCACGCTCGTAGATCAGGCCCGGATGTTCGACGAGGGATTTGGGGACCGCGCTGATGGCGGCATCCACACCGGCCTTGCCGTAGCGCAGACGCAGGCGCGCGTCCGCAAGTTTGACCCAGCCAGACGGAACCAGGTCCAGCATGTGCCGGGCAGCGCCTTCGCGGCCGCGCCACAGCATGCCGTCCAGCCGGTCGACATGATCCTGCTCCGTCAGATGGCTGCCGAAGGCTTTCAGGAAGTCTCTCTGGGCATCCTTTGAAAACTCGATCGTGCTCCAGACCTCACGGACCCGAGCTGCGAGAGCGTCGTCCCGGCCTGCGGATTTCAGGGCGTGGAGATGGGCGAGGATGGCGTCGTTCGAAAGCGGGCGGTGGCGTTCGAAATAGTCGATCTTGCGTGCGGCCGGCAGGTCCTCAGGCATCAGGGTTTCGGCGCGCGCTCGGATCGGCCGCAAACCGGGCCAGTCCGGGTGGGCGTCCAGAAACATCGACGCGGTCTCGAAATCGGTCGGCACGCCGGAGTCCCGGAGCGCGAGCCATTTCAGCACGGCGCCCAGCTCGGCGTTGTCGGCTTGTCCGGTAACCGCGAGCGCGCGGTCCCATTCACCCTGTTCGGCGAAGACCAGAATGGTGCGCCAGGCCGCCAGGTCTTTCGGTGGCAGTCCTGCCAGGTCCGCAGGTCTAAGCGTCGGGATGACCGGTGGCTCGGCTGCGTCGGCGGGGCCGGGCGGTTGACTCAGTAGGGCGGTTACGCAGGCCATCTTTACGGCGGCGGCGAACAACGTCCTCATTATGAACCCTTCTTCCTTCTCCGAATCCCCTCTGTCAGGGTACGTGACGCGGGCCTTAACTCCAAGTCGCGGCCTTGCCCCGGAGGGGGGTGAAGCGTATGTTCGCGCACTCGTGATCACCCGGCGCCTTGCGACCGGGGGTATCCGCATGGGGCGGATAAACAAGACTCGGGAGAGGATCGATGGGATACGCATTCGGAAATCCGATGTTCAAGGGCTCTTTGGTCGCCCTGATCACGCCGTTCAAGGATGGCGCGGTTGACGAGGATGCGTTCCGAAAATTCGTCGACTGGCAGATCGAGCAGGGCACGAACGGTCTCGTGCCGGTCGGCACGACCGGCGAAAGCCCGACCTTGAGCCATGAAGAGCACAAGCGGGTGGTGGAGATCTGCGTCGACCAGACTGCGGGCCGGGTGCCGGTAATCGCCGGTTGCGGGTCGAACTCGACCGCCGAGGCCATCGATTTCACCAAGCACGCCAAGGCGGCGGGCGCGGACGCCGCACTGCACGTCACGCCCTACTACAACAAGCCGACCCAGGAAGGGCTTTATCAGCACTTCAAGGCGATCAACGACGCGGTCGATTTGCCGGTCGTGATCTACAATATTCCGGGTCGGTCCGTGGTCGACATGAAGGTCGAGACCATGGCGCGTCTGGCGAAGCTGCCGAACATGGTGGGTGTGAAGGATGCGACCGCCGATCTGGTGCGTCCGATTCAGCAGCGCATGGCGATCGGGCCGGACTTCTGCCAGCTGACCGGCGAGGACGCCTCGGTGGTGCCGTTCCTGGCGCAAGCCGGTCACGGATGCATCTCGGTCACCGCAAACGTCGCGCCCAAGGCTCTGTCCGAGCTGCATACGGCCTGGCAGAAGCGGGATCTGGACACCGTGTTCGCGATCAACGAGCGTCTGCAGCCTCTGCACGCCGCCCTGTTCTCGGAGACCAGCCCGGGGCCGATCAAGTACGCCGCCAAGCTGATGGGGCTGTGCGACGGCTCGACCCGGTTGCCGATCTGCGAGATCGCGGACGAAACCAAAACCAGGGTCGACTCTGCCATGCGGCACGCCGGCCTGATCAACTGACCGGATGGGAGCGCATACGTGGCCGGCAATCAGACTGCAAGCCGGGACGTCGCTCGAAACCGGCGGGCCCGACATGACTATGATATTGAGGACACCGTCGAAGCCGGCCTGATGCTGGTCGGCTCCGAGGTGAAATCCCTGCGCCTTGGCCGCGCCTCCATCAACGAAGCCTATGCGGGCGAGGACAAGGGCGAACTCGCGCTGTTCAACGCGCATATTCCGGAATACCGTCCGGCCGAGCCGTTCAATCACGAACCCAAGCGGGTCCGCAAACTTCTGGTGCACCGCAAGGAGCGGGACCGCCTGCTCGGCCTTACCCGTCGCAGCGGCTACACGCTGATCCCGATGGCGCTCTATTTCAACGACCGGGGGCTGGCGAAACTGCAGATCGGTCTCGCCAAGGGCAAGCGCACCGTCGACAAACGGGAAGACGTGAAAAAGCGCGACTGGGAGCGGCAGAAGGCCCGCTTGCTGCGGGACAAGGGCTAGGCGAGCCCGTTCACCGGGCGATCAGATCCTGCGCCTTGGCGAACACCTGGTGAAACATCTCTTCGGTCAGGCGGCCGGTGTTCGTGTTGTAGCGCGAGCAGTGGTAGCTGCTCAGCAGCATCCGGTCTTCGGGCAGGTCCTCGACGCCGGCATGCTGGAACTTGAAGGCCGATTTACGAAGATCAAGGGTCGCCAGCACGGCTCCGTGGGCGAGACCGCCGAGCACCAGAACCACCCGCAGATTGTCCATCTCGGCCAGCGTGTCCGCGAGAAAGCCCCTGCAGGACGAGACCTCCGCGCCGATCGGTTTGTTCTGAGGCGGGACACAGCGCACCGCGTTGGTGATCCGACAGTCTTTCAGGGTCAGCCCGTCATCCGGATCGGCACGGTAGCTGCCCTCCGCAAAACCATGGGACACGAGCGTCGGATAGAGCAGGTCGCCCGCATGGTCCCCGGTGAACGGGCGCCCGGTCCGGTTCGCCCCTTTCAGACCCGGCGCGAGGCCGACGATCAGAAGACGGGCGGTGCGAGGTCCAAAGCTCGGCACCGGCGCGTTGAAGTAATCCGGATATGATCCGGCATTCTGCGTCCGATACGCCACGAGCCGGGGACAGGACCCGCAATCCAAGGGTGGGTCCGAAGCCTCCAAACGGATGGTCAACCTCCGATGTCCCTAGCGGCGGGGCGGGCCGCGCCGAACCACGGTAGCGACGCCCTCGCTGTCCTCATCGCCGACCGGTTCCGGAGCGGTCTCCTCCTCGCGGCGGGGCGGGCGGTCCTGATGCACCCGCTCGATCTCGTCGGCCAGCAGGTCGAGCTCGATGAACTGGTCCGCCTGACGCCGGAGTTCGTCGGCGATCATCGGGGGGGACGAGCGGATGGTCGAGACGACGGAGGCGCGCACGCCCTTGCGCTGAACCGCCTCGATCAGCGACCGGAAATCCCCGTCGCCGGAGAACAGGACAACATGATCGAGACGGTCGACCATCTCCATCATGTCGATGGCCAGCTCGATATCCATATTGCCTTTGATTTTCCGGCGTCCCTGGGAATCGGTGTATTCCTTGGCGGGCTTGGTCACCAGCGAATAGCCGTTATAGTCGAGCCAGTCGACCAGGGGCCGGATCGGGGAATACTCCTGATCCTCCAGCAACGCTGTGTAATAGAAGGCGCGAACCATCCGGCCTTTGGAGGCGAACAGGTTCAGCAAGCGCTTGTAGTCGATGTCGAAACCGAGCGTCTTGGCAGCGGAATAGAGATTGGCGCCGTCGATGAACAAGGCGATCCGGTCGCCTTCATGAAAATACATGTCGTTGGCTTTTGCCATATCAATGTCTCTTTCGGTTCGTGTGGCGAGAGCCGAGCGCTCTCGCGAAATAAACATCGGAGCATGACTGGGTCGATCAATGTCTGAACGTTGGCCGCAGCCAACTTCGGGCAAGGCCCGATCCAAATCCATTCCAAAATGCGAGTTTCACTATACTCCGACGCTGTGCGGGCTGTACAGATGTCCGTGATTGGGCGCAAGAGCCACAGGCACCTGAAACGTCTGTGATATGGGGATGCAACATGATTTTGGTCGCGATCGGCGCGAATTTGGCGGCGGATGGCTACAACAGTCCGCTCGCAACCTGCCAGGCGGCCGTTTCCGCACTCGAGGATATGGCGGACATCGATGTCGTTGCAGTGTCCAGATGGTACGAGTCGGAACCGGTTCCCGCCTCCGATCAGCCCTGGTTCGTGAACGGGGTGCTGCAGCTGGAGACGGACTTGGATCCGAAGGCCCTGATGGCCGGTCTGCATCGGCTGGAAGCATCCTTTGGCAGGGTCAGGCGGACCCCGAACGAGGCCCGGCCGCTGGACCTTGATATTCTCGACTATGACGGCCTGGTCGAGCCCGGGGATACCGAGACCGGTGCCCCGACATTGCCGCATCCGCGCATGGCCGAACGGGCTTTCGTCCTGATGCCGCTGCGGGATCTGCTGCACGAGGCGGGGGCGACCGACTGGCGTCACCCGACCACGGGGCAGGGCATTGGCGGTCTGATCGCCATGCTGCCGAGCCCCGGTCCGGGCATCCGTCAGGCGGGCGAGGGCTGATCCCGATCTTTGCTTGATTTCGGGCGGCTGTCCTTATAGGGTGCGCGGCTCTTTGGGCAATCGAGCCCATCCGTTTTTCTCGGAGTTATGTCTCGTGGCGCGTGTGACCGTTGAAGACTGCATCGAACGCATTCCAAACCGCTTTGATCTGGTTCTGGCGGCGGCCCAGCGGTCGCGCGAGATTTCGGCCGGCTCGGACATCACGCTGGATCGGGACAACGACAAGAACCCGGTTGTCGCATTGCGTGAGATTGCCGAAGAGACCGTGAACGCGGGTGTCCTGGCAGAGTCGCTGGTGAAGAATCTTCAGAAGCACGTTGAGATCGACGAGCCTGAGGATGACGATCTCGAAAAGATGATCGGCTCCGACAGCGCGTCTGACGGTGCCGTCGGCCTGGATGGTCGTCTGGCGGACGGACAGACCCTCGGCGATGCCGATGCGGCTGAGCTGGGCATGGATGTGGAGGCCGCCGACGGCAGCGGCTTCGAGGATGTCGACGACACCGTACTCGACCAGGAACGGTGATTGACCGTAGCCGGAGCGGATTCGGCTTCTTCTGAGCCGTCCCACGAGGCGCAAGCGTCGGTTACTCTCATTCCCAAACGATCAGACCAAGCAGGGTTCGCCCTGAGCAACGTGCCGTCGGCGTCCGAGTCGAAATGTCGCGCTTTGGATTGCATCTTGGACATGGGATGAGCTTCCGGGCACCATACCGGGCAGACAGCCGTGGGGCCATCCGTTGATCCGCCAGTACGAACTTGTAGAGACCGTTAAATCTTACGATCCGACGACCGACGAGAGCGCCGTCGACCGGGCCTATGTCTACGCGATGAAGATGCACGGCTCGCAGACCCGGGCCTCGGGCGATCCGTACTTCTCTCATCCCCTGGAAGTGGCCGGTATCCTGACCGGTCTCAAGCTGGACCACGGCACCATCATCACGGCGCTGCTGCACGATGTCATCGAGGACACCGATGCGACGCTGGAAGACGTCAAGACCATGTTCGGTGAGGACATTGCCCGGCTGGTGGATGGCGTCACCAAGCTGACCCGGATCGAGCTGCAGTCCGACCGGACCAAACAGGCCGAGAATTTCCGCAAGCTGGTGCTGGCGATGAGCCAGGACATTCGGGTGCTGCTGGTGAAGCTGGCGGACCGTCTGCACAACATGCGGACGCTGAATCACATCAAGAAAGAGGATAAGCGCCGCCGGATCGCCGCCGAGACGATGGATATCTACGCGCCGCTGGCGGGCCGAATCGGCATGAACGACCTGAAGGATGAGCTTGAGGATCTCGCCTTCGCCGAAATCAACGGCGATGCGCGGACCTCGATCAAGTCGCGGCTGGAGTTCCTGCGCACCGAGGGCGGGGATGTCACCAACCGGATCCGGGACGAGCTGCTGCGGGTGCTGGCGGAGGGCGGCGTTGAGGCGCGGGTCTCGGGACGCATGAAGACGCCCTATTCGATCTGGCAGAAGATGCAGCGCAAGAACGTCGCGATGGAACAGCTGTCCGACATCATGGCGTTTCGTCTGGTGGTGAAGGACGTGCCGGCCTGCTACCAGGCGCTCGGTCAGATCCACGCGGCCTATCCCGTGGTGCCGGGGCGCTTCAAGGACTACATCTCGACGCCGAAACCGAACGGGTACCGCTCGCTTCATACCGGCGTCATCGGGCCGGAGCGGCAGCGGATCGAGATTCAGATCCGCGACGAGGAGATGCACCAGATCGGCGAGCTGGGCGTGGCCGCGCACTGGTCCTACAAGCAGAGCGGCGCCACCGGCGACGGCAAGAACTATCGATGGATACGGGAACTGCTCGACATTCTGGAGCAGGCCTCGGGACCGGAAGAGTTCCTGGAGCACACCAAGCTCGAAATGTACCAGGATCAGGTCTTCTGCTTCACGCCGAAGGGGGACCTGATCGCCCTGCCGCGCGGCTCGGTGCCGATCGACTTCGCCTACGCCGTCCACTCCGAGGTCGGCGACCGCTGCATCGGCGCGAAGATCAATGGGCGGCTGCTGCCGCTGACGACCCAGCTCCGCAACGGGGATCAGGTGGAGGTTTCGACATCCAAGACCTCGACGCCGTCGCCGACATGGGAGCAGTTCGTCGTCACCGGAAAGGCCAAGGCCCGGATCCGGCGTTTCGTGCGCCTGAAGCGGCGTCAGCAGTTTGCCGATCTCGGAAAGGCAATTCTGCAGAAAGCGTTCCGTCAGGCGGGCGTGACCTATTCGGAAAAACCGGTTGAACCGGTGCTGAAACGGTTCCATGCCGAGGGGATCGAGGATCTCTACGCCGCCATTGGCGAAGGCACCGTCAGTGCGCAGGAGGTGTTGCATACCGCTGTTCCAGATGCGCGCCCACAGCCGCGTGCGACCGAAGGCGAGAATGTGGTCCCGCTCAGCCGGGCCCGCGGCAAGACCAAGAAGACCAAGAAAGACTCGGTCCCGATCAAGGGATTGATCGACGGGATGGCGATGCATTTCGCGCGCTGCTGCCACCCTCTGCCGGGGGAGCGGATCGTCGGCATCGTCGCCACCGGCAAGGGCGTGACCATTCACACGATCGATTGCGAGACGCTGGAGAATTTCCACGATCAGCCGGAGCGTTGGTTGGACGTCTCATGGGGTGAAAGCGATGAGCGGGCCGAGCATATCGGGCGGCTGGACATCGTGATCGCGAACGAACCGGGGTCCCTGGGGGCGCTGTCCACGGTGATTGGCCGGAACGACGGGAACATCCTGAATCTCAAGATCACCAACCGGTCGAATGATTTCTTCGAACTGCTGATTGATGTCCAAGTCGCCAATGTCAGGCACCTGACCAACATCATTGCTGCGTTGCGGGCCAACCCGGTGATCAATTCGGTCGATCGGGCCCGGGGATAGATCCGGGCGGGCCTGTCGAGCCCGGTGGCGGCTGGTCCAATTGCTTGCGGCCCCCCGGTGAATGCGGCATACCGTGCCGACCCACTTTGAACACGACACCTCATCGAGATCAGGCAATATGGCGAAATCCTTTTTTGGCGGCGCGGGCGAGATGGGCCGTACGATCCTCATCGCCTTTCTGATCGCGATTGGCGTGCGTACCTTCGCCTTCGAGCCGTTCAATATTCCGTCGGGGTCGATGATCCCGACCCTGCTGGTCGGCGACTATCTGTTCGTGTCGAAATTCTCCTACGGCTATAGCGAACACTCGCTGCCGTTTTCGCTGCCGCTGATCCCGGGCCGGATCCTCTATACTCCGCCCGAGCGCGGAGACGTGGTGGTGTTCAAATTGCCGAGCGACAACCGGACCGACTATATCAAGCGCATCGTCGGCCTGCCGGGCGACCGGATTCAGGTGGTTAATGGCATCCTCAACATCAATGGCGAGCCTGTGAAGCGCCGGCAGATCGAGGACTACGAAGAGGAGGACCGGTTCGGCCGGCGGATTCCGCTTCGCCAGTATGTCGAAACGCTCCCCAACGGGGTCGAGCACAAGATCCTGGAAATCAGCGATACCCAGTCCAATGACAACACCGCCGTCTACACGGTTCCCGAGGGACATTTCTTCGCCATGGGCGACAACCGGGACAATTCCGTCGACAGCCGGTTCGCGCGGGTGGGGCCGATCCCACGCGACAATCTCGTGGGGCGGGCCGATCTGATTTTCTACTCCACGGACGCGGCCCAGGCGGCGGCCTACGAATTCTGGACTTGGATACCCGGAACACGGTTCGGTCGGTTGATGTCAGGCATCCGATGAAAGAGAGCGATCTAGACCAGCTCTGCGAGTTACTGGGGCATCGGTTCGAGCACATGGACCTGCTGCGGCGGGCGGTCACCCATGCCAGCGCCGAGCCGCGGGCCTGGAACGCCTATGAACGTCTGGAGTTCCTGGGCGACCGGGTCCTGGCACTGGTGGTGGCGGAACATTTGCTGGACCGGTTTCCCCACGAGCGTGAAGGCTCGATCGCCAAGCGCCATGTCAGCCTGGTTCGGCGTGAGACGCTGGCCGCCGTGGCCCGTGAGATCGACCTCGGCAAGTACCTGCAGATCTCACGCGGGGAGCAGGAAGCCGGCGCGCGGGACAGCGACACCATTCTGTCGGACGCGATGGAGGCGGTGATCGGAGCGGTCTATCTCGACGGCGGCCTGGAAGCCTCCGGCCGGTTCATCCTGGGGCGCTGGAACCGGCTTCTGGAACAGGATCTTGTGCCGCCTCAGGACGCCAAGACCGCGTTGCAGGAATGGGCCCAGGGTCAGCGGCTACCGTTGCCGCTCTACACGACAATCGATCAGGTCGGTCCCGCGCATGCGCCCGAATTCACCGTTGAGGTCAGGGTCGAGGGCCTGGCCAGCCAACAGGCGACCGGCCGATCCAAACGACTGGCCGAACAGGCTGCGGCCGATGCCCTTTTGAAAACGGTGACCACTGATGACGACTGAGCAGGATACCGCAGCCGAAACCCCGTCCGCCGAGGCGACCGCCTGTGGTTTCGTGGCCCTGGTCGGGGCGCCGAACGCGGGCAAGTCGACCCTGACCAACCATCTGGTCGGCGCCAAGGTCAGCATCGTGACCCACAAGGTCCAGACCACCCGGACCCGGATCCGGGGCATCGCGCTCGAGGGTTCGGTCCAGATGGTTCTGGTCGACACGCCGGGCATCTTCGCGCCCAAGCGGCGGCTGGACCGGGCGATGGTGCAGGCGGCCTGGGCCGGTGCGGGCGACGCCGATGTGATCGTGCTGATCGTCGATGCGGCGCGCTGCGTGAAGGACCACTATCGGATCGACGAAGAGACCCAGAGCATCATCGACGGTCTCAAGGCGCAGAAGCGGCCGGTCGTGCTGGCGCTCAACAAGACCGACGGGTTGAAGCGGGACACCCTGCTGCCGGTGATCGACGTCCACTCCAAGGCCCACGAATTCGACGTGATCTTCACCATCTCCGCACTGAAGGGCGAGGGCTGCGGGGAGCTGCGGGCCTGGCTGGCGGAGCGGATGCCGAAGGGGCCGTGGCTGTATCCGGAGGACGAGCTGTCGGATCTGCCGATGCGCATGATGGCCGCCGAGGTCACGCGCGAGAAGGTGTTCCTCGATCTGCATGACGAGTTGCCCTACTCGGCCACGGTCGAAACCGATCAGTGGACCGAGCGGGAGGACGGCTCCGTCCGGATCGACCAGACCCTGTATGTGGAGCGGGAAAGCCAGCGCAAGATCGCGCTCGGCAAGGGTGGCCGGAAGATCAAGCAGATCGGCCAGAAATCCCGCGAGGAACTGGAGGAGATGTTCGAGCGGCGGGTTCACCTGTTCCTGTTCGTCAAGGTCCGCGAGAACTGGCAGGACGACCGGGAGCGGCTGACGACCTGGGGTCTGGAATGGGACGTCTAGGCGGAGATCTGCTGAAGACTCTGCGCCACCGGGCGTGGCTGCAGCTCGACCTGCGGGAAACCCGGGAACACGGACCCTCCGTCACGAATTGGATCATCTTCGCGCTGATCATCGTCGCGGTCGCCCTCGCCGTGCTGGAGACCGAGGAGACGATCGCCCGGGCCTGGCGGGCCGAGTTCCACGTGGCGAACAGGGCCCTCGGGGTCGTTTTCATCTGCGAGTATCTGCTGCGGGTCTGGTGCATGGCGGAGCGGACCGAGTTCGCCGGGTGGCGCGGACGACTGCATTACATGGTGCAACCCGCCGCGGTGATGGACCTGCTGGCCTTGCTGCCGTTCATCGCCCTGTTCGGGGGGCAGGACCTGTTCGTGCTCCGGATCGTGCGTCTGGCGCGGATCGTGGCCCTGGGGCGTCTGGGCGAGTTCTCCTCGGCCTTCCAGCGGGTCCTGCGCGCGGTCGGCGGGCGGTTGGGGGATCTTGCCATCGCCCTGCTGTGCGCCGTCTTCGTGATGCTGCTGGCCGCCACCGCTCTCTATCTGGCCGAGCGGCAC
Organism: Alphaproteobacteria bacterium; assembly: GCA_024742605.1. Lineage (GTDB taxonomy): Bacteria > Pseudomonadota > Alphaproteobacteria > Thalassobaculales > Thalassobaculaceae > JANSYC01. Next base: position 23,610 of record JANSYC010000026.1, read on the forward strand.
GTCCAGCCCGAGGCCTTCGGCAGCATACCGCGCGCCCTCTGGTGGGCGGTGGTGACGATCACGACCGTCGGCTACGGCGATGTCTATCCGATCACCGCATTGGGGCGCGCCCTCGCCGCGATCGCGGCGGTGATGGGCATCATCGTGCTGGCCATGCCGGCGGGTATCATGGCGGCCGCGTTTTCCGATGCGTTGCAGGAGCATCGGGCCGAGCGTCATGCCCGGCGGATGGGCCCGCATGGGCCGCCCCACGATCACCGCGATCCCCGTGACGGGGACTAGGCGATGATCGAATGGACCGATGACGGGGTGATTCTGGGGGTCCGGCCCCACGGCGAGGGGTCCGGTGTGCTCAACCTGATGACGCGGGAGCACGGGCGGCATGCCGGGCTGGCGCGCGGCGTGGCGTCGGTCAAGTCGCGTGGCATATACCAGCCGGGGAACTGCGTGCAGGCGACCTGGAAGGCGCGGCTGGCGGACCAGCTGGGCACCTATGTCTGTGAGCCGACCCGAGACCACGCGGCGGTTCTGTTGGACGACCCGCTGAAGCTGGCCGGGCTGTCGGCGGCCTGTGCGGTGGCCGAGACCGCGCTGCCGGAGCGGGAACCGCATCCCCAGGTCTATGACGGCCTGATCGCGCTGCTGGAGATGATGGAGATCCCGGAGCTTGGCGATGCCTGGATCGCCGGCTATGTGCGCTGGGAGATCGGGGTCCTGGCGGATCTGGGATACGGCCTCGATCTGGACAGCTGCGCGGCCACAGGAACGAACGATGATCTGGCCTATGTCAGCCCACGATCCGGCCGTGCGGTGTCGCTTTCGGCGGGGGAGCCGTATCGGGACAAGCTGCTGGCTCTGCCCCGATTCCTGCTGCCGGGCGCAAGCGGATTGGGGGCCGGGGATCCGGACGATCTGTTTCGGGGGCTGGCGCTGACCGGATTCTTTCTGGAACGCCACGTCTTTGCGACCCATCACCGCGCCCCGCCCCCGGCCCGGAATCGATTTGTTGAACGTTTTGCCCAAGTGACTACAGTATCTGGTGGAGGACTGAACGCATGACCACAACATCCACCAATCCCCCCGGCAATCCCCCCGGCAAACCACCGGGCCCGTCCGCATCCGAGCCGCCGCTGGTGCCCGACACCTGGCTGGCCGATGCGCTGAGTGAGCGGTATCTCGCCTATGCGCTGTCGACCATCATGTCGCGCTCGCTTCCGGATGTCCGCGACGGGCTGAAGCCGGTGCATCGCCGGCTGCTCTTCGCCATGCGGCAGCTGCGGCTGGATCCCGGATCCTCCTACAAGAAATCCGCCCGCGTGGTCGGCGATGTCATGGGTAAGTTCCACCCCCACGGCGATGCCGCCATCTATGACGCGATGGTGCGCCTGGCGCAGGATTTCGCGGTGCGCTATCCGCTGATCGACGGCCAGGGCAATTTCGGCAATGTGGACGGCGATAACGCCGCCGCCATGCGGTACACCGAAGTGCGCATGACCGAGGTGGCGCGTCTGCTGCTGGAGGGGATCGACGAGGACACGGTCGACTTCCGTCCGACCTATGACGGCGAGGACGAGGAACCGATCGTGCTCCCGGCGGCCTTCCCGAACCTGCTGGCCAATGGGGCCCAGGGCATCGCGGTCGGCATGGCGACCTCGATTCCGCCGCACAATGTGGAGGAGCTGTGTCTCGCCCTCCAGCATCTGATCAAGCATCCGGACGCGCGCGACGAGACGTTGCTCGAATTGGTGCCGGGTCCCGACTTCCCGACCGGCGGCGTCCTGATCGAGAGCCGGGAGGCGGTGCTGGAGGCCTACCGCACCGGACGCGGCTCGTTCCGGGTCCGGGCGCGCTGGGAGGTCGAGCCGCTGAAGAACGGCACCTGGCAGATCGTGGTCACCGAAATCCCCTATCAGGTGCAGAAATCGCGGCTGGTCGAGCGCATGGCCGAGCTGCTGAACGCGCGCAAGCTGGTCGCGCTGGGCGATATCCGGGATGAATCCGCAGCCGACATCCGGCTGGTGCTGGAACCGAAGAGCCGGAACATCGATCCGGACGTGCTGATGGAAAGCCTGTTCCGGGCGACCGATCTCGAGTCCCGGGTTTCGCTGAACCTGAACGTGCTGGACGGCGAGAACGTCCCCCGCGTGATGACGCTGAAGGAAGCGCTGCGGGCGTTCCTGGTCCATCGCGAGGTGGTGCTGGTCCGGCGGACCAATCATCGCCTGGGCAAGATCGCCCACCGTCTGGAGGTGCTGGCCGGTTATCTGATCGCGTTCCTGAACCTGGACGAGGTGATCCGGATCATCCGCGAGGAGGATCATCCCAAGCAGGAGCTGATGCAGGTCTTCGAGCTGACCGATGTGCAGGCCGAGGCGATTCTGAACATGCGGCTGCGCAGTCTGCGCAAGCTGGAGGAGATCGAACTGCGCAAGGAGTTCGAGAACCTTTCGGCCGAGCAGGCCGATCTTCAGGCCCTGCTGGAGGACGAGGTCCGGCGCTGGAAGACGATCTCCGATCAGATCGGCGAGATCCGGCGTACTTTCGCCAAGACCACAGAACTGGGCCGACGCCGCACCGAGATCGGCACCCCGCCGAATGCGGTCTTCGTGCCGCAGGATGCCCTGGTGGAGCGGGAGCCGATCACCATCATCTGCTCCGAGAAGGGCTGGATCCGGGCCCTCAAGGGCCATATGGGCGCTGATCAGGAGGTCAAATACAAGGAGGGGGACGCCGAACGGTTCCGGCTGCATGGCGAGACCACCGACAAGATCCTGGTTTTCGCCACCGACGGACGGTTCTACACGATCGGTGCCGACAAGCTGCCCTCCGGCCGCGGTCATGGCGAACCGATCCGCCTGATGATCGATCTGGCCAATGACGAGGACATCGTCTGCATCCTGACCCACAAGCCGGGCGAGAAGCTGCTGGTGGCCTCAAGCGAGGGACGGGGCTTCGTGGTGCCCTCCGACGACGTGTTGGCCCAGACCCGGTCGGGCAAGCAGGTCCTCGTGCTGGACGGCAAGGCCAAGGCGCGGGTCTGCACGCCGGCGCGTGGCGATACCGTGGCGGTGGTCGGCTCGAACCGGCAGCTGCTGATCTTCGATCTGGTGGACCTGCCCGAGATGGGGCGTGGCAAGGGCGTGATCCTGCAACGCTACAAGTCCGGCGGCACCATGGCCGACGCCATCGTGTTCGTGCTGGAGGAGGGGCTGTCCTGGCAGATGGGGGGCGGCAAGACCCGGACCGAGCGGGAGAACATCGACCGCTGGCGCGGCAAGCGGGCGGCCGCGGGCAAGGCGCCCCCGAACGGCTTCCCGAGACCGCCGAAGTTCACCTAGCTCTGCGCTTGGTATCCCGATGACCGGCCAGCCCGCCTTCAGCGCCGATTTCCAGGCGGAGCTGGGCCGCTTGTTCCGGCTGCGGCGGGATGTGCGGCGGTTCCGGTCGGATCCGGTAGCGGAGCCGTTGATCGACGAGGTCCTGGGGGAGGCGGGGTTCGCACCCTCGGTCGGGCTGAGCGAGCCGTGGCGCTATGTGCGGGTGGCGACGGCGGCGCGGCGCGCGGCGATCAGGGAAAATTTCGAGCGGTGCAATGCGGAAGCCCTGAAGGGCTATCGGGGCGAGGACGCGCGAACCTACGCGTCCCTGAAACTGGCGGGGTTGGACATCGCGCCGGTCCAGTTTGCGGTGTTCTGCGATGCGGGGGACGGCAAGGGCAAAGGGCTGGGCACCCGCAGCATGCCGGAGATGCGCGACTATTCGGTCGTGTGCTCGGTGATGGTGTTGTGGCTGGCGGCGCGGGCACGGGGATTGGGCCTGAGATGGGTTTCCATCCTCGACCCCGAGACGGTCGGCCAAGCTCTCGAGGTGCCGGATGACTGGCGCCTGGTGGCCTATCTCTGCCTGGGCTGGCCGGAAGAGGAGGGCGCGGTGCCGGAGCTTGAGCAGGCCGGCTGGGAAGTCCGGGACGGCGTGGCCGACCGGCTGCTATAGGCGGCGCGCCTCAGTCTGTCGGTATTGCGGTCCGGTCGCGCTCAAGGGCGGCGTCGAGCACTGCAGGCTCGACGCTCAGGGTCTCGGTCAAACCGGGTTGGCTCGGGTTGGCATGCAAGTGGATCAGGGTTGCCGTTCGCCGGTAGGCGGTAAAGGAAATCCCCTGGATCATTTCCTCGTCGGACTCGATCCTATAGGTGCCTTCGGGAAACAGCCGGTCGACACCCTCTAGCATGAACGGAGCCTTGAAAGAGACCGAAGAGTTGACGGTGCGCACGTTCATGGCTGTTCCTGTCTGTTGAATATCCTGGGCGCGAACGCCCGGGTATCGCCCGGAGGAGGCGAGGGCCGATGCGGAGTCCGCCTCTGCGGGTTCCCTCGGGTCCCCGCCACCTCCAGAGGAACGTGTTAGGCCTTCTTGGCCGGGGCTGCCTTCAGGTCCACTACCGGTGTCGCTGGCGCAGCCGCTTTCGGCGTCGCGCCGGACACTTCCGGTTTCTTGGCATCCGACGAATTCGAGAACGATTTGAAGGACATGGGAATTCCTTTCATGGAACGGCAGAGATATGCCGATATCACAGACGTGATACTCCATCTTAAAATATTCAATGGGCCTTTATTTAATATTTATTTGTAGGTGTGCTTCCGTGTTTTTTGAGAATGTTCGCGGCTGAAATAATCAAGATCCCACGAAAAAGGGCGCGTCCGGCTGGACGCGCCCTTGTCGTCGGATGAGGTCCCGCCTCTAGAAGTAGAGCGAGATATCCTTGTGGTGCGACTTGCAGACCGCAACGTCGAGGGCGATGTCGTTCGGCATCCGATCCTGCAGGCGCAGACCGATGGTGTCGCGGATCGCGGCCTCGTAGGTCTCGACTTCCGGCAGCAGGCTGTCCCGGGCGGCGGAGCGCCACGCAAGCTCGGTCTCGAACGCGTCCAGAGCCTTCGTGTATTCCTCCATCGCGGGTTCGATCTTGTCCGGGCTCCGGTCGAGGGACCGGCGCACCTTCGAGAGCGGCGAGCGGATGTCGTTGGAGTCGTAGACAGTGTCGCTCAGCGCCCGCTCGACGTTCTGAACCGCGTCCATCTTGGCTTCGGGGTCCATGTCGCCGGTGATGATCGCCTCAAGACCGCGGATATCGGACTCGAGCGCGGCGACCGCGTCGGTGCTGCGCATGGCCGCAAGCAGCTCCTGGATCGGCTCATAGGCCTGATCGCTGACCCGACGGTAGGAGAGGCGGGCCTTCTTCTCTGCGGACAGAACCTTCACGAACTCCTTATGGCGCGGCTCCCAGTCGTCGGGGACCTCGGCGATCAGGACCTCGCGCTCCTCGGCGGCCTCGATCAGGCGGGCCTCGTATTCGGCGATATCGTCGACATCGTCGGGCCGGAAGCGCTTGGCCAGACGGATGTTCTCCTCCAGCTCCTTCATTTCGGCCTCATGGCTGCGGATGTCGTCCTGAATGCGCCGCACCTCGATGTGGAGCGGGCTGTACTCGACTGCCGCGTCGTCGATCGCCTGACTTGAGGCGAAGGCCTCTTCCAGAGCGGTGAAGCTGGCAGCGGCGTTCTTCAGGGCCTTCTCGACGTCGGCCCTGGTCCGCTTCGGCAACGCGGAGAGATCCTGGCCCTCCATCCGGGCGATGGCCGCCTTGATCTCGTCGCCGCGCTCCTGGTTGATCTCCAGGACCACGTCCTCGATGCAGGACTGCAGGCTCGGGTTCTTCGGCGGTGGGGCGGTCTCCGAGGTCAGCTGCAGGCGGGTCGGCATGTAGTTCACCAGTTCCGGTGCCAGACCGACGATGAACAAGGCGAACAGCTGCAGGCTGATGAACGGGATCACGCCCTTGTACATCGACACGGTGCGCACGATCGAGGGTGCAACGCCGCGCAGATAGAACAGTGCGAAGCCGAAGGGTGGCGTCAGGAACGAGGTCTGGATGTTCAGCCCGATCATCACACCCAGCCAGACGGCGGTGATGTTGGCCGACGGATCCATCAACAGAATCGGCGCGACGATGGGCACCACAACGACGGCGATCTCGATGAAATCGAGGAAGAAGCCGAGAACGAAAATCACCGCCATCACGATGATGAACTGGGTCCAGAACCCGCCCGGCAGGCCGGTCAGGAACTCGCGAACCAGTTCTTCGCCGCCGAACGCCCGGAAGGCGGCGGTCAGCATGGCGGCGCCCAGCAGAATGATGAACACCAGAGAGGTGGTCTTGGCCGTCTCGATCATCACCCCGTGCAGGGTCTGATCTATCTTCATGGTGCGGTAGCCGCTCCAGCCGATCGCGACCAGCAGGCCGATGCAGCCGAGGATCGCTGTGATCAGCGGGATGACGTCCTCGCTGGAGACCTGACGGATGTTGATCGGGTTCACATTGGCGATCACCAGGATCACCAAGGTCGAGAAGATGGCGAGCAGGGCGGGGTAATAGGTCCCTCTGCCCTCATACAGCCGATAGCCGGCCATGATGGTTGCGCCGACGGCGCCGATCGCGCCCGCCTGGTTCACGGTCGCCACACCGGTGATGATCGAGCCCAGAACCACGAAGATCAGGGTCAGCGGCGGCACCAGGGACAGCAGCACGCGCGCGGCGAAGTTCCGGTCGTACTCGCCTTCGAACGGAACGGCGGGGGCGATCTTCGGCCGGAAGAAGGCGACCACAAGAATGTACAGCATGTACAGCCCGACCAGGACCAGGCCAGGCAGCAGGGCGCCCATGAACATGTCGCCGGCACTGGTCGAGGCCACGCCGAACTCGCTGGGCAGGGTGAATTCGCCGGTGGTTTCCTTGTAATAGGCCTGCCGCATGGTGCCGGCCTGATCGACCGCGCTGGACAACTGGTCGGCCAGGATGATGAGCACGATCGACGGCGGAATGATCTGCCCGAGGGTTCCCGACGCGGCGATCGTGCCGGTCGCCAGGGCGTGGGAGTAGTTGTTCCGCAGCATGGCGGGCAGCGAGATCAGGCCCATCGCCACCACGGTGGCGCCCACGATCCCTGTGGTCGCCGCCAGAAGGGCGCCCACGAACACCACCGAGATGCCGAGACCGCCCCGGATCGGGCCGAAGAGCTGGGCCATGGAGACCAGCAGATCCTCGGCGATCTTCGAGCGCTGCAGCATGATCCCCATGAACACGAACAGCGGGATGGCGATCAGCGTGTCTCGCTCAACCTCCCAATAGATACCTCGGAAGTTGGTCACACCGGCGCTGAGCCAGTTGACCGGGCTGCCCTGCGCGAAATACGCGTCGGCGCTGCCTTCCACCAGGGCGCCCGCAAGGGCCGCCAGACCGATCGTGATGATGGCCGATCCCGGAAGCGCGAAGGCGACCGGGAAACCGGACCCAAGCGCCGCCGCCATCAGAATCACGAGAAGGGCGAGGAAAAACAGCTCCATTTTGAAAAGCGGCCTTCTATTGGTGTTGGACGATCTCGGACCCGGTCATCCGCACAGCGCGGACAGTCTGGGTCAGGTTGCTGCGCCTTCGTGATCGATATGGCCCGGGTCACCCCGGTGGTCGGCCAGGCTGTCGAGCATGGTCGCCGCGAACTGGATGGTCATGGAAACCGCAAAAATGGCGAGGAATCCGGCCATCAGATATTTAACGTACATACCGAAGCCGGATTGCGAGACTTCGTAGTTGATCAGCGGGCTGGTGATGATGCTGGTCCGGTCTTCCATGCCGAAGAACATGACCACCAGGGTCAGCGACAGGCCGAGAAACACGCAGCCGATCGCGTTCGCCAGGCCCTTGGCCCGCAGGCTGAAACCGGAATACAGCACGTCGACCCGCACATGGCCGTCTTCCAACAGGGTGTAGGCGCTGGCGAACAGGAACAGCGCGGCATACCAGAACCGCACCAGATCGCCCTGGAAGGCCTGCTCGTAGGAGAAAATGAATCGGCTGAGCACGATCAGCAGTTCGGCCACCACCACCATCAGGGTCAGCCAGTGGAACCCGATGGTGCGGGTCACGGCGGCGACCACCAGGGACAGGGCCAGAAGCGGCATGTGGACGTAGCCGCCGCGGAAGGCCGGACGGCCGAGATCGGTCGCGAGCTGCGCGCCGAAGACATCGTCGAGCAGGTCCTCGACCCGGAGGAAGGAGATGATCATGTCGGCCATGCCGACCAGGATCACGCCCCAGAACGCGGCGCGGATCATATAGGTGACGATCCCGTTCATACGGACCGACTCGTCGCGCAGACCGCGCGGTCTGGTCATCACGTAGAACACCGATCCGATCACGGCCAGCAGGTAGATCAGGACCTGGATCGCGCCGAGGGCGATTGTGCCACCCGGAATCTCCTGGTCGCCCGACGCGTCGGGTCCGAGGCCGATCAGCGCGAGGCCGACCCTACCGCCGGGGAAATCCTGCCAAATCGTGAGATAGGTGTTGATCACGAACGCGAAGGTCAGCGCGACAATCGCCCAAGCGAAGATACGTGCTGCGTTCGGATTGACCGACCAAGCGCCCGAGCCGGACTGGTCGCTGTCGTGCATCGTGGCCATAAAGGCAAACCCTGCGCTGGATCTTGACGGGACTGGCAAGCTGCCACTGGAACGGACGGGGCCCGAGGACCCCGTCCGTTTGATTGGATCTCAGGTGGAAGGCCGAATTAGAGGCCCAGAACCCGGTTCCGCTGACGCAGATACGGCACCTCGGCGAGGTTGCCCCACGCACCGACATCGGCACGGGCGGCCTGGAAGCTTGCGTCGATCCGCTCGACCAGGTCGCTGTGGCTGCGGGTCTCGGCGAACACTTCCTCAGCGGCCGCACCGAACGCGTCATAGACGTCGTCGTTGAACTCACGCAGCTCGACGCCGTGCTCGTCCACCAGCTTCCGCAGGTAGGCACCGTTGTTGGCGTTGTACTCGGACATCGACAGGTCGTTCGCCTCGTTGGCGCACGAGGTGATGATCGCACGGTCGGTGTCGGTCAGACCTTCCCACCAGGACTTGTTCATGCCCAGCGAGTTGAATCCGCCCGGCTCGTGCATGCCCGGGAAGTAGTAGTACTTGGTGGCCTCGTAGAACTTCATCGCGTAGTCGTTCCACGGACCCACCCACTCGGTCGCCTCGATGGCGCCGGAGACCAGGTTCTCATAGATCTGACCGCCCGGCAGGGACACCGGAGACGCGCCCAGCTTGGCCATGACGTCACCGCCCAGGCCCGGGATACGCATCTTGAGGCCCTTGAAGTCCTCGCCCGAGTTGATTTCCTTGTTGAACCAACCGCCCATCTGCACGCCGGTATTGCCCGAGGGCAGGCACTTCAGGCCGTAGCCGTCAGCCAACTCATCCCACAGCTCCTGACCGCCCATCCAGTGAATCCAGGCGGACATTTCCAGATAGGTCAGTCCGAACGGAACGGACGTGAAGTACGCCCAGCCCGGGTTCTTGCCCTTCCAGTAGTAGTCGGCAGCGTGATAGGCCTGCGCGTTGCCGGAGGCGACTTCGTCGAACACGTCAAACGCGCCGACCCGCTCGCCGGCGGCAAAGTATTGGGTCTGAATCCGGCCGCCGGAGGCGTCCTGGATCTTCTGTGACAGACGCTGTGCGCCGGTACCGAGGCCCGGGAAATCCCGGCCCCAAGTCGAGACGATCACCATCTCGACGCGATCCTGAGCGATCGCCGGCGTGGCGAGCGTGCTGGTTGCGGCGGCTGCGACGCCACCGATACCGGCGACACCAGCCGACTTGATAAATTCACGACGCTTCATTGGTTTCTCCCAGTTGTGCGCAAGCCCATTGTCGAGTCCGGATGGACGTTTATTTGGACGATCGGGTCTTGTCCGCCCGTTCGTGGGTCCATTGTCCATATCTTCTTCGAGTTCCGGTCAAGCTCCCTATCGTCTCGCCCGGGTTCTCATGAACCCGTGCCCGCAGAGCACCGAGCTCCGCAAGTCCGCGCGGATTATAGACATCCGCTACCCCTACGCAACCGGCTCTCGCGTGCAATTGAATGCAGGCGCAACCGATCAGACCTCTACTTTTCGTGCAAGGGCACCGCCCTGCTCCCCAGCGGAGCAAAGTGTCGCCCAACCATTCTCGGTCAAGCCTTCGATCGGACGGTATTGGGTCTTGTAGGACATCTTTCGACACTCCTGGATCCAATAGCCCAGATACACATAGGGTTTCCCGACGCTTACCGCCTGCCGGATCAGGTCGAGAACCATGTACCTGCCAAGCGCCCGGCGCTCGTCACCCGGCTCAAAGAACGAGTAAACCGCCGACAATCCGTCGTCCTGAACGTCGACCAGGATCGCGGCGCGCAGGCTGCCGTCCGGATTCCGATATTCCAGAACGCGGGTGTCGATCGGCGATCGTTCGATCATTGAGGCGTAGTCGGCGAAGTCCATGCCGGCCATTTCGCCGTCGGAATGCCGGTGCTCCTGGTAGCGGCGAAACACCGCGAACTGCTCCCGGGTCGCCTCGTTCGGGACCCATTCCGCGGTCAGGTCGGCGTTTGCGCGTGCGATGCGGCGGTGGCCCTTGGACCACACGAAATCGCCGACCCGCACCCGCACGGGAACACAAGCGGTGCAGCCCAGGCAGGCCGGGCGGTACGCCAGATGCTGGGTGCGCCGAAAGCCGCCACGGGCAAGGGTGTCGTGCGCATGCCGGCCACGCCTTGAGGAGAGATCGCAGACAATGCGCCGCTCCATGCGTCCCTCGATATAAGGGCAGGGCATCGACAGGGTGTGAAAAAACGTGATTGGCGGTGCAAGCGTGGCGTCATGCATGCCGCGGACACCTCCGAGCACGTGGTCCAGCTGGTATCTGTGGATGCGGGGGAATCTGGATCATCATGGCAGTCTGACCGAGCCCACTTCGTTCGTCCATACGCGCTCAGTCTTGATGTTGCATTTGCCCGTCCGGCATACCGCTGTCCGTCATCGGCTCGAACCCGCAGAAATCCCGTCGGATTTCGGTGGTGATTGCGTTCAATTGCCGCTGCAGGTAGTCGGAGAATTCATGAAGCCCGAAGTTCACCACCGTATCCGGCGTATGCGACTCCAGGGCGGCACGGGTTTCGTCGACCAGTTCCATTGCCAGGTTGCCGGCACGCAGTCCGAAATCGGACCGCAGACGGTGGAGATTGGAGTCGATCTCCGACAGACCGGTCCAGATCGAGCGGGGAAAGGCGGAATTGAACAGCAGGAATCCCGCCACGGCTTTCGGGCTCATGCCGCGCGGGTGCTCGCGGCGGAACGCGTGATATCCGGCGACCGACCGCAGCAAGGCGTTCCATTGGCTGACATCGACCGGGCTTCCGACCGTCTGATCCATCGGGAGCAGCAGGTGATACTTGATATCCAGCAAACGGGTGGTCTGGTCGGCCCGTTCGATCCGCTTGCCCAGCAGATAGAAGTGCCAGGACTGGTCGCGGAAGAAGGTGCCTTCGGTGATTCCTGTATGGAGCTGGCACTGTTCCTTGATCATCGCCGAGACCCGGGCGAGCTCGCTCGGCTTCACATCCTCGGCACTCAGGGTCGAGAGATGATTGTTGAACATGTTCAGGTGCTGCCACATCTCGGTCGAGAGCAGCGGGCGCAGGGACCGGGCGTTCTCCTTGGCGGAACGGACCGCCGAGATGATCGAGGTCGGGTTGTCCCGGTCCAGGACGTAGAAGTTCACCACATTCGCGTAGGAGGCCACGTCATAGGCCTTGTCGAACCGTTTCTCATCCGCGTTCAACTGCACGATCGACCGCCAGTTCTGGCTGCCGCGGGCGTCGCGGGAGAAATGCATGTTCACATCGAGAATACGGGCGAGATTCTCGGCCCGCTCGATGTAGCGGCCGAGCCACATGGCACAGTCGGCATAGCGGGCCAGAAGAAGTTTGGTCGCGGTACTCATCTCTCCAACACCCATGTGTCCTTTGATCCGCCGCCTTGGCTGGAGTTCACCACCAGCGAGCCCCGCCGGAGCGCCACCCGCGTCAGTCCGCCGGGCAGCACCCAGGTGTCCTTGCCGGTAACAACGAAGGGACGCAGGTCGACATGGCGCGGCTCGACCATGCCGTCGATCAGGGTCGGGCAGACCGACAGGTCGATCATCGGCTGGCTGATGAAATTCGAGGGATCGTCGATTACCTTGGCCCGGATCTCGTCCAGTTCGGCCGCGCTGGCCCGGGGGCCGATCACGATCCCGTAGCCGCCGGATTCGCCGACTGGCTTGATCACCAACTCGTCCAGGTGGTCGAGGGTGTATTTCAGACCCTCCGGCTCCCGGCAGATGTGGGTCTCCACATTGTCGAGGATCGGCTCCTCGTCCAGGTAGTATCTGATGATCCGCGGCATGTAGGCGTAGACCGCCTTGTCGTCGGCGCAGCCGGTCCCGACCGCATTCGCGAGCCCGACATTGCCCTTCGCATAAGCGCCGAACAGGCCGGGCACGCCGAGCAGGCTCTCCGGATTGAACACTTCGGGGTCCAGGAAGGCATCGTCGAGTCGGCGATAGATCGCGTGCACCGCAGCCAGACCGGCGGTCGTCTTCATGAAGACGTGGTCGTTCTCGACCACCAGGTCGTTGCCTTCGACCAAAGGCACGCCCATTTCACGCGCCAGAAACACGTGCTCGAAATAGGCCGAATTGAACACGCCGGGGGACAGCAGCACGACCTGCGGGTCGTCCACATGCGCGGGCGCCAGATCCGTCACCGCCTCCAGCAGCTTCTGGCCGTAATTGCTGACCGGCCGGATCGGCATTTCCTCCATCAGTTCAGGAAACGTCCGCAGCATCATGTGCCGGTTCTCGACCACATAGGACACGCCGGAGGGGGTGCGGGCATTGTCTTCCAGCACCTTGAACCGGCCCTGGCCGTCCCGCACCAGATCGACGCCGCAAACGTTGACGTAGTTGTTATGCGGCACGGCGACGCCGCGCATCTGCTCGCGATAGTACGGATTGCCGAACACCAGTTCTGCCGGGATCAGGCCGTCCTTGATGATCCGTGCCTCGTGGTAGACGTCGTGCAGGAACGCGTTGATCGCGGTGACCCGCTGTTTCGAGCCGCTCTCGATGGTGTCCCAGTCATCCGCCGAGAGAATCCTCGGAAGGACGTCGAACGGCAGAATCCTGTCGATCGCGTCGCGCTCCGAATACACCGTGAAGGTGATGCCCAGATTGTAAAGCTCCCGTTCCGCCAGATCCGCCCGGCGCATCAGTTCCGTCAGGCTGAAGCCTGCAAGCCGGGTCCGCAGATCATCTCCATGGCTGGAAGACGCACCGCCACCGCCCAGAATTTCACACCAGTGCGGTCCCCTGTTGTAGGCCGCGAGTAGATCGTCACCCGTCATATTCTTCCCCACCGGAGCCGCGCAGGTGGCGGCATCCTTGGTTGCATACGAAGTCGTAGGTTGCGGACCGGACCATCCGGTTGGAGAGAGCTTTCGCAGCGGGCATCCAGCACTCCCGGTCACGCAGATAGACGCCGAGACTTCATTAAAATGAGCTTTTTCAAACCTAGGGTAACATCCGGCACTGCACAACCGGACCGGCGGATTTCCTCCGCCGCACCGCAGAGGCGTCCGTCGGTCGGCCGGGTCGGTTCGGCCGGGTCAGTTCGGTTGGGTGGCGGGTGGCGGGGTCCCGCTGTCCCGTGCGGTATCGCCGACCGGGGCGGGCGACGGAGTGCTGGTGACGGGAGGCTGGACGGGCGCCAGAGGTGCCGGCGCCGGCGGACCGCCGCCGGGCGGCAAAGGCGGGGATCCGTCGGCTGGCAGGGCCGGGCCGCCACCTTGGACGGCTGCATCCGCATCGGCCGGGGCAGGGGCGCCGTCATCGGCGTCCTGCCGGGCCTTTTCTTCCGTGGCCAGGGACAAAGCCTGTGCGTCGTCCGCGCCGATAGAGAGGAGAGTGACGGAAATCCGTCGGTTCGCCGGGTCGAACGGGTCCTCGGGGATCAGCGGCTCGCGATCGGCCCGGCCGACCACCTTCTGCACCCGGTCCTTGGGCACCCCGGCGGTTTCCAGGAACCGACGCGAGGCGTCGGCGCGCGCACTCGAAAGTGAGAAGTTGTCGTTCGGCGATCCGGGGGCGAAGGGGACCGCGTCGGTGTGGCCGGAAATCTCGATCTTCTGGGGCATGTCCTTGATGATATTGGCCACGGCCAGAAGCAGTTCCTGGGTCTTGTCCGACATTCCGGCGCTGCCGCTTTCGAACAGGGCATAGCGCTCCTGGTCGAGCAACTGGATCCGCAAGCCCTCCGTGGTCTGTTCGACCTTGATGCTGTCCTCCAGCTCCGCGAGGCCGGGCGTGTTCTCGATCGCCTCCTGCAGCTGTTCGGCGACCTGCTCGAACTGCCGGTCTTCGCGTTCCTGAAGCAGGCGCTCGATCTCGGCCTGGTTGATCGTGCCTTCCTCGTCCTCGCGGGATCCCAGGCGGCTCTCGATGTTCTCGGGATCGTCGCTGTCCGGGTCGGTCCGCTCGGTCCGCTCGGCCTGCGGACGGGCGGTCTGCGGGGTGGTGATCATCGGAGGCGAGCCCTGGGACTTCAGGGCGCCCGGCACCGTGATCGAGGTGCCGCCCAGCACGCCGCCGGAGCCGGACCGGGTGGCGCGGGAAATCGCGGTCGGGTCGAAATAGTTGGAGATGCCCATCTTCTGTTCTTCGGTGGTCGCGTTGAGCAGCCACAGAAGCAGGAAGAAGGCCATCATCGCCGTCACGAAGTCGGCATAGGCCACCTTCCAGGCGCCGCCATGGTGTCCGCCATGGCCGCCCTTCTTGACCTTCTTGATGACGATGGACGCGTGATTATCCACCCAGCTCTCTCCCAACGGTCGGCTCGACCGGTTTGTCCCAACCCTGGATCAACTCTCGCACCGCAAGCTTAACAATTTGCGACGCGTCTCCTGCGGCAAAGACGCTACGCAAGATTGGGGCCAGTGCCCGAGGATTCAACCGCATCCTCCGGGGGGTTAGACGGGCGGCAGGGCGGCGACCGCTTCTTCGACTTCGTAAAAGGACGGGCGGTCCTTGTGCAAAAGCGCCTTGCGGGCGAACTCGACCGAAACGGCCGGCGCGTAGCCCGAGACATGGGCCAACAGACCCGCGCGGATGCATCCGAGATACTTGGCGTCGGCCTGGAAGGTCGCGGATATGGACGCCGCCAGCGGGCTGACGAAGCCATAGGCCAGCAGAATGCCGAGGAAGGTTCCGACCAGCGCGCCGCCGATCAGCTTGCCCAGCACCTCCGGTGGCTCGGTGATCGAGCCCATGGTCTTGATGATGCCGAGCACGGCGGCCACGATTCCCAAGGCGGGGAACCCGTCGCCCATGGTCTGGTAGGCGCTCTGAATCAGGGCATCCTCGGCGTGGTGGGTCTCCAGTTCCTCGTCCAGGAGATCGGCCAGCTCATGCGGATTGTCGGTGCCGAGCGTCATCATCCGCAGATAGTCGCAGAGGAACTCGAGCGCATGGTGATCGGCAGAGAACCGCGGGAAGGCCTGGAACAGACTGCTCTCCTCGGGGCGCTCGATATGCGCTTCGATCGCAAGCATGCCTTTGGTCTTGGCCAGCTTGAAGATCGCGTATAGCAGGGACAGCAGCTCCAGATAGTCATCCTTGCTGTACTTGGGACCCCGGAGCGCCGCCTTGAACGCGTACCCGGCCTTGCCAAGCACGAATTTCGGGTTGGCGGTGATGAAGGCGCCGACGCCGGCGCCGCCGATGATCACCAGCTCGAACGGCTGCCAAAGTGGCGCGAGCTTGCCGCCCATGGCCATGTAGCCACCGATGACGCAGACGGTCACGACGACCCATCCGATGATAACGAACATGCGCGAAGCTCCATTTGGGTGCCCGTCACAAGGGACGTGCATCGCTAATCATTACCCTATCTTTCGCGAAGATGCGCGATTTCACAAGAAAATCCGCCAACATAATGAAATCGTGATGATTGTTTCGGGACCTGTCCGCCCTATTTCCGAGCATGCCGTTTGAATCAGTCCGGCCTTCGGAGTATCAGACAGGTTCACGTTCGCAGCACCGACCCGGGGCCGAACCGCCGCGGATCGCGGTCGGGCCGTGGTTCGGGCAGATGAGAGATGGCATGTCCGCTGATTTAGATGCCGAGGTCGATCGGTCCGATTTCAAGGCCGTCCTGGGGCGCTGGGCCACCGGGGTCGCGGTGGTGACGACACGTCTTCCGGACGGGCGCCTTGCCGGGCTCACCGTGAACAGCTTCGCGTCGGTCTCGCTCGATCCGCCGCTGGTGCTGTTCAGCATCGGCCGGGACGCGGGGAGTTTCGAGGCGTTCGGGAAGACCGGGTGTTTCGCGGTCAACCTGCTGCGTCAGGATCAGGCCGAGGTCTCCAACCGCTTCGCGGACCCGGATGCCGAACGGTTCGCGGTCGACCGGACCGAGAAATGGATCACCGGGGCCCCGATCCTGTCGGATGCCCTGGCCGCCCTCGATTGCGACGTGCACGCGCGGCACGAGGGCGGGGATCATGTGATCATTGTCGGGCACGTCCGGAAGCTGAAGGTGCTGAACGACGGCCACCCGCTCGGCTACTGGCTCGGTGGCTATCGGGCCCTGTCCTCGCTTTAGGAGACAGGTGCCGCAAAACAGGATCAGTCTGGCGACGGTGACGGCGTGCCCATCAGGTCGTCGCCCATCAGGTCCTCGATGAACAGCGAGAGAAGCTGGGTGCGGCTGGCGACACCGGCCTTGGCGTAGACCTTGGCCAGTTGAACCCGGACCGTGCTGGCCGACGCGCCGCGCAGCTCCGCGATCTCGGCGACCTCGAATCCCTTGATCGTCAGCAGCGCCACATTCGCCTCGGACACGGTCAGCCCCCAGCGGTCGAAATAGGTCTCGATCACCTCGGCCAGCGCGCCGGACGCGATGGACAGGGCTGTCTCGGCCCGCCTGATGCGGTCCAGGGTGCGCCGGATTTCCAGCGCCCCGAAAACCACGCCGAGGACCAGGGCGACTGCGATCACGGCCTCGAAGGCGGTATGGGCATCCGCCCCGTCCCAGGTGAAATCCGCCGTCACATCGGCCACGAAGAAGACGGCGCACACGGCCTGCACGGCCACCAGGGCGGCCAGCAGTCCGGCCCGACGCGGCGCCGGACCGGTCTTGCGGGTAGGGGCGGTCGGCCGGGCATCGGTTTCGGTCACTCGGGTCCTCGTGATCTCCGCCGGAAGGTCATGTTGCGGATCAGGTTAACACCCGACAGCCGAGATTCCAGAACAACCCCGCAGATATGGCCGAAGGCGAGCAGCAGAAGCAGATTGGCGGCAACCTCGTGGACGTCCTCCAGTTCTGAGATGTGAAAGACCTCCAGTCCGATCCCGGTTGCGACCACGACGGCGAGTGCGCCCCACATGGCATAGACCATCAGGACGCCGATCGGATTGTGCGAGCGCTGCTCCGGGTGCTCGCCCCTCAGCAGACCTTTGCCATAGGCCAGCGCCTTGGAAAGACTTGGGGGGAACGAGGAGAACCGCGCCTCCTCGGTCCCGACGATGCCCCAGAGGACCCGCAGGGCCAGCATCGCCAGGGCCACGTAGCCGATCCAGTTGTGAAGCTGGGACTCCTCTTCGATGATCAGGCCGTTAAGCAGGACCGAGAGGGCGATGACCCAATGGGTCACGCGCACGACCGGGTCCCATTTCACCCCCTTTGACGGGGGGTGAGCCGAGCCCGAGAGGGTTTCCGACGGCTGGGACATCAGTCGTCATCCTCCATGGCGACGATCGCGCCGCTGGTCGGATCGATCTTCAGTTCCTGCCGGCGGCCATCCCTGATGACCTTGACCTCGATCCTGCCGTGCTCGTGCTCGTATTCGACAATCTTGTAGCCGTTCTCGGCCAGGGCGCTGGAGATCTGCTCGGCTGTGGTGCCCAGGACCGCGCCCATCACCGGTTCGACGGCCAGGGCCGGGGTGGCTATGGCGGCGGCGAGCAGGGTGGATGCGACCAGGCTTCTCGAATAACGGGTTCGCATTTTCGACTCCTCGGGTTCGGGAA
Source organism: Alphaproteobacteria bacterium (assembly GCA_024742605.1). Taxonomy (GTDB): domain Bacteria; phylum Pseudomonadota; class Alphaproteobacteria; order Thalassobaculales; family Thalassobaculaceae; genus JANSYC01. The sequence goes on from JANSYC010000026.1 coordinate 41,602, forward strand.
CGTCGACGGGATGTCGGCGTCCGTCTTCCCGATGTGAGCCATTCCCCGGCCTCCCACTATTGCCGTTCCGCTTACGTCGTCGTCTGTAAGCGCAAGCTTACGGCCCGATCCCGTCAACCCCGGTGGAGCCGAGCAGACGGGCGGGCAGTCCGCTGGCCTCGAAGGTGGAGAGCAGTTCCCGGACATGCTCGGCATTGCGCGTCTCCACCACGCAGTCGAGATCGGCCTGCTTGACCGGCACATCCTGGAAAAGCCGGTGGTGATAGACCTCAACGATATTCCCGCCGGTATCGCCGATCATCTGGGCGATCCGCGCCAGCACGCCGGGTTCGTCCGGGATCTCGATCCGAAGCCGGATCAGCCGACCGTCGGCGACCAGCCCCCGCATGAGGGCCGAGGCCAGGATGCGGGTGTCGATGTTGCCGCCGCAGATCACCACCCCGACATCGCGGCCGGCGAACCGGTCCGGCGCCTGAAGCAGGGCGGCGATGCCGGCGGCGCCGGCGCCTTCGGCCACGATCCGCTGCTGTTCCACCAGGATCTGCACCGCGCGCTCGATCTGCCGCTCCGGCACCGGAATGATCTCATCCACCATCTCCGCGATGATCGCCCGGGTCAGCACCCCGGGTGATTTGACGGCGATTCCTTCGGCCAGGGTGGCCTGCCCGAAGCGCGGTTCCAGCCCGTTGATCGCCTGGTACATCGAGGCGAAGCTGTCGACCTGCACGCCGATCAGCCGGATTTCGGGCTTGAGCGCGCGGGCGGCGATCGCGATGCCGGACATCAGCCCGCCGCCGCCGATCGGCACCAGCAGGGTGTCCAGGTCCGGCCGGTCGGCCAGCATCTCCAGCGCCACCGTGCCCTGGCCGCGGATCACGTCCCGGTCGTCATAGGGGTGCACCAGGCACAGATTTTCCTCGGCGATCAGCCGTTCTGTCACGTCCCTGCAGTCGGCCAGGGTGCGCCCTTCCAGGACCACCCGCGCGCCGAACTGGCGGGTGCGCTCGACCTTGGAGAAGGGGGTGGTGGCCGGCATGACAATGGTGGCCGGAATTCCCATGCGGGCCGCGTGATACGCGACTCCCTGGGCATGATTTCCGGCCGACATGGCGATCACGCCGCGGGTGCGTTCCGACTCGGTCAGGGCCGAAAGCTTCGTGAAGGCGCCGCGGGCCTTGAAGGAGTTGGCATGCTGCAGGTTCTCGAGCTTCAGATGCAGGGTGCAGCCGAACTGGTGCGACAGTGTGGGCGCGGACACCAGCGGGGTGCGGATCAAGGCGTCCCCGAAAGCTGCGGCCGCCTCCTGGATGTCCGCGAGGGCAAGATTGTCGGTGCGAGGGAAACTGGGGACGTCGGTCATCTGCGGAACTCCCGAAGGGGCTGAATTTTGAGCATGATGGGCCCGCCGGTCCGGAAAATGTGTTCCGTAGACGCCTTGACATGACGGAGTCCCTTTGGATCGCGCGGCAACTGGTGCTATTCTCGTCTGAGGGAGTGGGGCGCTCGGCTCGGTCAAACCGCAAAAAAGGCGGTATCTATTGGGAGCACGATGATGGTCAGCCCGCTCGACCATGTACAGGACTGGATCAACGGGTCGCGGCTTTTGGCAGCCGCCGTCCTGGTGTGTGCGCTTCCGGCCGGTGCGTCGGCAAGCGAACCCGGCGCGGCCGACGTGACGTCGCCGTGGTACGTGGTCGGTCAGGTCGAATATCACCCGTCCAACCGGATCGATGTCGGCGCGCGCGACGACGGATTGCAGATCGACGACCTGATGTCGCGCCGTCTGGCGGTGGATTTCAATTTCGGCGGCCAGGGCCGTGGCAATGTTCTGTCCATCACCGAGGGCGGGCGGATCGGGGCGCCCAGTCCGGGCCGGGAGACCGGCGGATACGAGGTGATGTTCTCGGGGTCCTATGACGTGCGGACCGGGACCGCCATCACCCCGCGCATTTCAGCCGGCATCGGTATGGCGTCCCGCCACGATAGCGGGGCCGGTGTGCCGAGTGCGGATCCGAGTCATGCGGACGATGTGGTGCCCGCTCTGGAACTCGGCCTGGGGGCCGATTACGCCGTCTCCGAGACCTGGGGGTTCAGCGCCGAGTACCGGGCCTTCTATCACGGCGCCCCGAACACCGAGACCGGCCCGATCGACCCGCAGGTCAGCCAGCAGTTCACCATCGGCGCAAAGATCCGGTTCTAGGGATCGATTGGTCCCGCACGGCGCCCGTGCTCAGGGTTCCAGCCTGAGGGAATGGCTGGTCTCGGCGGGCGCGGCCGGGATCGTGCGGGAGCGCCCGGCGGCCCAGTCGGCCTGCCAGCTGACGTAGAACTCCGAGAACAGGTTGCCCGAGGCACCGACCGCCGGCGAGAACAGGGATGCGTCCAGATCGGCCAGATCGTAGGCCACCCGGAGCCCGGCGCCGTGGCGGTGGCGGAACGGATCGTCCTCGGGACCGCCCCAGCTGCCGCGCGAGACGGTGTAGTCGCCGCCGCCGGTGGGCGTGATCGGCATCATCTTCTCGCCCAGCCAGGGAATCCGGCCCCAGATCTGGTGTTCGAACCGGGCCTTGTGCAGCTCGCCCCATTGCCAGTCACCGGTGCCCGCCAGGCGCTGAATGTCCGAGATCGCGGCGGTCAGGCTGTCGCGGATGATCTGCTGGCAGGTCTCCTTGCCGTCGGTGGTCTTGTCGTCGCACCAGTCCTGCTCGGTGGTCAGCACCCGGATCAGGGTGGCGGCGCGCGGGCGGCGGTAGTCGTCCGCCAGCGGACCCAGCTCGTCGGCGAACAGCTTCTCCTGCAGGCGGCGGATCCAGGCGGCGAACAGCAGCGGTTCCGGGTCGTCGACTTTCATGTCCCCGTCCCAGCGCTGCACCCGTCGGACGGCGCCCGCCACCAGCGGGTCCGGCTCGGCCTCCTGGTCGATCGCGGGCACCAGATGGCGCAGCATCGCGCGGGCGAACAGCGAGGTGGTGTCGAGCTGGATCTCCGCCATCCGGCCGGGTGAGCGGTCGCCGTCCCGCAGCAGGTCCAGGATCCGGAGATAGCGGTAGGGGGCGTCGAACTCGCGGCCCAGGTCGAGATCCGGGTTGCGGCCGGTCACGTGATTGTTGGCGTTGGCCACCACGCCGCCGGACGGATTGACCGCCCCCGGCAGATCCTCGAACGGGGCCCAGCCGATCCAGTCCCGGCTGCCGTCCTCGCCGGTGGCGGGCAGGAACCCGTCGCCGGATCTGCGGATCGGAACCCGGCCGGCCGAGACCACCCCGATCGCACCGGCGGTGTCGGCGAAGACCACGTTCTGCTGCGGGGCGTGGAAGCCGCGCAGGGCCTCGACGAAGGCTTCGGCATCCGGGGCCGCCGCCATGTCGAACAGGGCCTGGGCGGTGCCGTCGTCGGGCGCCAGGACCGGCGAGGCGAGGGCCAGGACCGCGCCGTCCGGTGCCGCGTCGGCCGCGCCCGCGCGGGCGTCCGAGATCACCGGGCCGTGCCGGGTGATCCGCACGACGTGCTCGACCGCCCCGTCGCCCTGGCCGAACCGCTCGACCCGGGTCTCGAACGGCCGCCAGCCGTCCGGCGTCAGGTAGCGGGTCGGGTCGTCCGGATCGACGGTCTCGACGAACAGGTCCTGGGTGTCGGAATGGGTGGTGGTCATCGACCAGGCGACCCGCCCGTTATGGCCGATGAGCAGGAACGGCACCCCGGGCACGAACGCGCCGACCCGGGTGAAGCCCGGCGCCTCCAGCCGCGCCATGTACCACAGGTTCGGGGTCTGGAATCCCAGATGCGGATCGCCCGCCAGCACCGGCTTCCCGCTCGGCGTCAGATCCCCTGACACCGCCCAGGCGTTGGAGGCGAGACGCGGCTCGATCGCCGGGTGGATGCCGTCTTTCAGGCCCGCCAGCAGCGCGTCCGGCAGCGCCGACAGGGCCGCCAGATCGGGCGCCAGGCGGGATTGCGCGTTGCCGGGAAACGGGCTGTACAGAACCTCGAGATCGGCCGGCGTCAGCCCCGCCTTGAGCATGCGGGCGCGGGTGATCTCGGCGAACCAGTTGCCGGAGAGCTGCAGCGCCATCAGACGGCCCCAGACCAGACTGTCCGCCGGCGTCCACGGCTCCGGGTCGGCCCACAGCACCACCAGCTCCGGGGGCAGGGGGCCGGAGCGGCGCTCGAGATAGGCGTTGACCCCTGCGGCATAGGCCTCCAGATGGGCGCGCGCCTCCGCCGACAGCCGCGCCACGTTGTCCTGCGCCAGCCTGTAGAGTCCCAGAGTGCGCAGCAGCCTGTCGAAGCGGAGCCCGCTGTCGCCGATCAGCTCATGCAGGCGGCCGGATCCGATCCGGCGCATCATCTCCATCTGATAGAACCGGTCCTGGGCATGGGCGTAGCCCAGCCCGAAACTGGCGTCCTGGGGGCTGCCCGCCGACACGAACAGCACGCCGGACGCGTCCCGCCGCAACTCGACCGTGCCGTCGAGACCCACCAGGCCCGCCTGGCTCTCGTCCAGATCCGGCACCGAGCTGGAGAGCCAGAACAGCACCATCGCGCCCAGGAAGTTGAGCCCCAGGATGGCGAAGACCACGCCGAACAGGATCCGGCGTGGCCATTTGGATTTGGGATGCGGGTCAGCTGTCATCGGTCAGGTCCAAACGGGCGGGTTCAAACTGGAACTCGGATGCAGCCCTATACGCATCAGGTCTTGTTGAAGATGACCGTCTTCTTGTGGGTGAAGTGCTCCAGCATGGATTCCAGCGTGGCTTCCTTGCCGAGACCGGAGCTCTTGACGCCGCCATAGCTCAGGCCGGGCTGCACGACCAGGTTCTGGTTGACCTGCACGAAGCCGGCTTCAAGCTTCTCTGTTACATTAAGAGCGGCGTGTAAGTCATTGGTCCAAAATGTTGCAGCCAGGCCGTACTCCGTGTCGTTGGCGGCCTCGACCACCGCGTCCAGATTGGTCCAGCGGATGATGCAGGTCACCGGTCCGAAGATCTCCTCCCGGCTCAGCTTGCTGTCATTGGTCATCTCGGTGAACAGGACCGGGCGGACGAACAGCCCGTCCTTGAACTTCGGATCGGTCGGCATGGCCGAGCATTCGATCGGCTTGGCGCCCGGCTCGGTCTTGCCGTGGGCGATGTAGCCGTTCACCTTCTCGAACTGCTGGGGCGAGATGATCGTGCCGATATCGGTCTTCTCGTCCAGCGGGTCGCCCATCACCATGGCGTCGACCTGGGCCCGCAGCTTCTCGACGAAGGCGTCGTACAGGCTGTCATGGACGAAGATCCGGCTGGCGGCGGTGCAGGACTGGCCCTGACGGGTGAACCGCATGCCGACCACGGCGCCGTTCAACGCCTTGTCGATATCGGCATCGGCCATGATGATCATCGGCGACTTGCCGCCCAGCTCGAGGGTGACCGGGATCAGCTTGTCGGCGGCGGACTTGTAGACGATCTTGCCGGTCTCGACCGAGCCGGTGAAGGTGACCTTGCCGACCTGCTTGTGCTCGACCAGCGGCGCGCCGCATTCCGGCCCGAAGCCGGACAGCATGTTGAACACGCCCGCCGGCAGCACCGAGTTCAGGATCTGGCAGACCCGCAGGACGGTCAGCGGCGCCTCCTCGGCCGATTTCACCACCACGGTGTTGCCCGCCAGCATGGCCGGCGCGATCTTCAGCGCCATCAGCAGCAGCGGCACGTTCCACGGAATGATCGCGCCCACGACGCCGATCGGCTCGCGCACGGTGATCGTCAGCATGTCCGGGTGGTGCGGGACGGTCTCGCCCTTGAGCTCCGAGCCCAGACCGGCGTGGAAATAAAAGGCATCGGCCAGGATCGAGGCCTCGACCCGGCTCTCGGTCCGCAGCGCCTTGCCGGTTTCCAGCGCGATCAGACGCCCGAGTTCCTCGACATGGGCCTCCAGCTTGGCGGCACACTGATAGAGCAGCTTGCCCCGATCCCGCGCCCGCATCTTGCCCCAGGCCTTCTGCGCCTTGGCGGAATCCTTGACCGCCTTGTCCACATCCTCGGCATCACCGTCGGCGCCGAAGCCGATGACCTCACCGGTAGCCGGGTAGACCACCTCGAAGGTCTTGCCCGAGGACGCCGGGACCAGCTTGCCGCCGATCAGATGCCGGCCGCTCAGCGCCTTGGCCAGCGCATAGGGGTCCAGATTGGGTTCGATCGCCGGTTCCTGGCCGTAATCCAGGTCGCTCGCCATCAGGTTCATCGTTTCGTCTCCCTGGCCCGATGTTCGGGCCGTCTGTCTTTGGTCTCTCCAGGTGCCCATCACGACGACAGGCATCCGCTGTTCTCGGCCGGAACCGGAGCTCGGTCAGGCTCCAATCACATCGATTATGTCTATGTTTCGGTCCCGAAAGGCGCGTATTTGGTACGGGCCCCCAACCTCTTGCGGAATAATACAGGTCGCGTTCTGCTCCACAATCCCCGGCATCCGACCCGGATGAAAGGCGCGGAATTCAATGGATGTCCGCGGCGTGGTCGGAGCTTCGAGCTGTTGCGTCCTGTGCAGGGTGAATTGTTCGAAGGAAACCGAGCCGCCCGCGGCCATTTCCAGGTCGACAATCCTAATCGCTCCCAGGTTCGCCCGAATCTCGTCGTCGGAGAACAGAATGTTTGAATCTCCGGACTCCAACCGTTTCAGCCAATACGCGCGAGGGCCGTCGTCAGTGTCATGGCTATCCAGCCGGATGAAGGACAGGGCAGGTGCGGTCTTCCCGACATCCTGAAGCGTGACCCAGTTTGTCATGAAGGGCTCGGTGCTCCTGACCAGGTTTGCGTCCATGTGCCAATCGACGTGGGTGGAGACGTCGTCAACGGGATGGTGCCGGATGGTGCAGAGATTCAGTATAAGTCCGGGCTCAACCCCAAACTGACTTCTAAACGGATTGGCAATCTTGCTTTGATAGAAGGTCAGGACGGCGGACCTGATCATGTCCCGGTACTCCGCCCGATCAACCCACTGGGCGAGGGCGGTCTTGGGGGCATTGGCTGCCTGCAGGAGCCGCTCCGTGACCCACCGCAGCTCGTCAAGCTGAGGCGCGCTCAAGGCCTTCCTCTGGACCGCTATCCTTTGCACTGTCCGGCCGCCCTCGCCTGATCCCTCAGCGCTTGAGGGATTTCAGGATCTCGTCCCGTGTCTCGTCGAGATTCGGCGCCGGCCTGCGGGTCGTCGGATCCGCGTAGCCCGAGACCTTGATCGGGTTGCCGACCACCTTCATGGGGCCGGTCACCGGATCGTCGACGGTCACCACCATATTGCGGGCGGCGGTCTGGGGATACTCGATCGCCTGGCCGATATCGTTGATCGGGCCGGCCGGAATGCCGGCGGTGTCCATCACGCCCATCCAGTAATCGGTCGTGGCGGTGTGCAGGATCGCCTCCAGCTCCGATTTCAGCAGATCGACATGCTGGGCACGGAGGTCGTTGGTCAGGAAACGCGGATCGGTCTTCCAGTCAGGCTTGCCGACCCCGTCGGCCAGCTTCTTGAACAGGCTGTCGTTTCCGGCCGCGATGATGATGTAGCCGTCCTGGGTTTCGAAGGCCTCGAACGGGGTGATGATCGGGTGCCGCGCGCCCAATGGGCCGGGCGCCTAGCCGGGCCAGCTAAATCGCATGGACGCGTTCTCAAGCAGCGCCAGCTGGCAGTCGAACATGCCGATATCGACCTTGCGGGCCTCGCCGGTGATGGCCCGGTCGTACAGGGCAGAGATCAGGCCGATGGCGGCGTAGAGCCCGGAGCCGATATCGCCGATCGACATGCCGATCCGGGTCGGCGGGCTGTCGGGATGTCCGGTCACGCTCATGATGCCGCCCATGCCCTGGACCACCATGTCATAGGCCGGGCGCTTCATGTCCGGTCCGGAATGGCCGAATCCGGAGGCCGAGGTGTAGATCAGCTTGGGGTATTTGGCGTGCAGGTCCTCCCAGCCGTAGCCGAGCTTCTCCATGGTGCCGGGGCGGAAGTTCTCGACCACCGCGTCGGCGGTCTCCAGCAGCTGCTCGAAGATCGCCCGGTCGGCCTCCTGCTTCAGGTTGAGCGCGATGCTCTCCTTGCCCCGGTTGACCGACTGGAAATAGGCCGACTTGCCGTTGACGAACGGGCCGTAGTGGCGGGCGTCGTCGCCGGTCTCCGGCGCCTCCACCTTGATCACCCGGGCGCCCAGCTCCGCCATCATCAGGGTGGCATAGGGACCCGCGAGAATGCGGCTCACATCGACGACGGTGATTCCGGACAGCGGACCGGTACGTACAGCCGAACCATCGGCGACCATGGCAATTCTCCCTGTGAGACGAGACATTCGGACGGTCCCGCATGCGAGGGTTTTAGACCAGCGGCGCGAGCGGGAGCAAGAGAGCGGGTGGGACCGGGCGCAGCCGGGCTCAGAACTCGATTCCGGCCTGGGCCTTGAAGCCGCTGCGGAACGGATGCTTGATCTGGGTCATCTCAGTCACCAGATCCGCCGCCTCGATCAGCTCGTCCTTGGCGTTGCGGCCGGTGACGATGATGTGCAGATCGGGGCGTTTGGCCTTCAGCACCTCGACCACCTCGGCGATCGGCAGGTAGTCGTAGCGCAGCACGATGTTCAGCTCGTCCATCAGGATCATCTTGATCTCCGGATCGGCCATCAGCTCCTGCGCCATGTTCCAGGCGTTGCGGGCGGCGGCGATGTCCCGGTTCAGATCCTGGGTGTCCCAGGTGAAGCCTTCGCCCATGGTGTTGATCACCACCTGATCCGGGAACGCCTCCAGCACCTTGCGCTCGCCGGTCTCCCACTTGCCCTTCACGAAC
>JANSYC010000076.1 GCA_024742605.1 Alphaproteobacteria bacterium
AGCTGTGGAGCGACAAAGGTATCTGAAGGCCCACCGGACAGAGACCAGTCTGGGCGTCAAAAAGGGGGGCGCGGACGCCTGATTGGCCGGACCAAGGGCGGCATGAATACGAAACTGCATGCCATCTGCGACAGCCCCGCACGCCCGCTGAACCTGTTCGTGACCGAAGGACAGGTCAGCGACTACATCGGTGCCCGTGCCTTGGTGAGCAGCCTGCCCAAGATGGACTGGAGATCGTGGCTATGACGCTGATTGGTTCCGAGAAGCGTTGCAAGACAAAGGGGTACGCGCCTGCGTCCCTGGTCGGAAACGGCGAAAGACTCCGGTGAAGTACGACAAACCTCGCTACAAACGGCGTAACCGGATTAAGATCGTGTTCGGCAGGTTGCAGGATTGGCGACGCGTAGCGACCCGATACGACAGGTGCCCGAAAGTCTCCCTCTCGGCAATCGCCCTCGCTGCACTCGTCATTTATTGGCTATCAGTCCTGACCAAATGCTTGCAGACTTTGCACGCCGAGTGAAGTTTGGCTCGGCCGCGGCGGTTGCGGCCATCGCCGCCGCTGGCGTTGCCATGGTGCGCTCCGGCCTGCAAACGGTCGACGCGCGGGCCAAGCTGGCGCAGTCGCTGGAGACAGACGACGCAAGACGTGCGGGAATTCGGTGTTGTCGTCTCGGAAGCCGATGCCGAGCAGATCGAGCGGACCAACGACGCGATCTCACGGCTGTGAACCGACCCCGAAACGCACGACTCCTGCCCCAATTCGGTGGCATTACCGGCAATGGCCTGTATAACGCTTGGGTTAACTATCGCCGGGGGCAGGGCCCATGCAGATAACGCCGCAAGGTCACGACGACCCGTTGCGCGCCGCCACCGCGTCGCCGGAGGGGCGCCGGTTTTCCCTGCCGTTGAAATCCACGATCCTCGTCGTTTTCATCCTGACGACGGTTCCGGTCCTGCTGGCCAATATCCAGATCAACTACAACTCTACCGAAAAGGTGGCGCGCACCCATGCGCTGGACATGGTCGAACGGTTCCGGAACGAGAAGATCCGCGAGATCGTCACCGAATTCCGCGCGTTGAAATCCCTGATCTCCACCGCAGCCGAGCTTGGCCGGCAGGCGCCGGATGTCTTCGCCGACGACCGCGCGCTGAGTTATCTGTTCAGCATGTTGCAGCACGATCCGACGATGCTGAACGTTTATGTCGGGCAGGAGGACGGCGCTTTCCGGCAGGCAAGGCGGATCCACGACCCCGAACTGCCGATCCACGGCACCGTTCCGCCCGAACGCGCGGAATTCGCCTATCGCCTTGTGCTGCCCAAGGCCGGGGTTCCGGTTCTCGACAGGTACATCTTTCTCGACGCCGACCAGACCGCGCTGGGCGATGTGGCGGCGGAAACCGGATACGACCCGCGGCAGCGGCCCTGGTACAATGTGGCGGTCTCGGCCGATGCGACGGTCATCACCGATCCCGAGCTTTTCTGGGCCTTCGGTCTGGTGGGATTCACGGTTGCCCAATCCTATGCGGTGGATGGCAGGCTGGCCGGCGTGGTCGCGGCGGATGTGACGCTGGACAGTTTCTCGCGCGATCTGGCGCAGAAACCGGTCAGCTCCAACAGCCTGAGCTACTTGCTGGACGAAAACGGTCTGGTGCTTGCCGCCTCGGACGGGACCACCACCTATGGCAGTGACAATCAGCGCGTGGTGCTGCCACATGTGGCGGATGTGGAAAACCGTCTGGTGGCCCATGCATATGGCAAGAGACCCTTCGAATTCGATACGGAGGTCTATGAGTTCGATCTTGACGGGCAGGCCTATATCGTCGGCCTGTCGTCGTTTGAGCAAGACCTGGGCAAGCCTTGGCGACTGATGGTGCTGACCCCGCTCAACGATTTCACGGCCGAGTTCACGCGCAACAACCGCGACATGCTGCTGTTGGGCCTGGGGGCCGTCATTGTACAGCTGACGATCATCTATTTTATCGCCGGTCTTGTGGCCTCGCCCCTGCAACGCATGGCGCGCAAGGTGGCGCGGATCCAGGATCTGAAAAGCAGCGCCGATCTGCCCGTGGTCCGTTCGCGGGTGCGCGAGGTGGCGGCGCTGTCGCGGGCCATCGAAACCCTGGACACCGCCGTGCAAGCCTTTGCCCGGTTCGTGCCCGTGGGGCTGGTCCGGCAATTGCTGAAATCGGATCAGAAGCTTGAACTGGGCGGGCAAAGCCGGTTCCTGACCATCCTTTTCTGCGACGTGGAGGCGTTCTCGACCCTGGCCGAACGCATAGCCTCCCGCGATCTGCTGTCGCGCATCTCCAGCTTGCTGGGGGTCGTCACCCACCGCGTTCATGACGATCTGGGCACCATCGACAAATTCGTGGGCGACGGTGTCATGGCCTTCTGGGGCGCGCCGGCGCCGCTGGACGATCACGCCTGGCACGCCTGTGTTGCCGCGCTTTCGGTGCAGCGCGACATGGCGCAGTTGAACGCCGAATGGCGCGGCGAAGATGCCCCCGAGATACGTCTGCGCGTCGGCATTCACTCCGACGTGGTGCTGGTCGGCAATGTCGGCTCGCGCGAGCGGATGAGCTATACCGTGCTGGGCGACGGTGTGAACATCGCCTCGCGGCTGGAAGGCGCCAACAAAGCTTACGGGACGCTGATCTGCATCAGCCACGACACCTATCGCGAAGCCGGCGACCGTCTTTGCGTGCGCCCGATGGACGAGGTTCAGGTCAAGGGGCGCAGAACGCTGATCACGATCTATGAACTGATGGGGGCCTATGGGGCCGGCGCGGTTCTTGAGCCCTCGGCGGAGACGGTCGCCCTTGCGCGGGCCACGCGCGACGCTTTCGACGCGCTTGTGGCCGGGAACCTGGCCGTCGCGCTGGCCCGCTACCGCGCCATTCTGGACAGCCATCCCGAAGACACGGTCGCGGCGTTTCACGTTCGCAAGCTTGAGGCCGAGCGCGTCGAGATCGCCCAGCCCCAGCGCGGTGTGGAGGACACAGATGTCAAGAACTGACCATCACAGCGTGGAGGACCGGTTTCGCCCCAGCGACTATTCCGCCGCGCTGGTACAAAAGCTGCTCGATCACGGCGATCGCGTAAGGGGCGCGCGGGTTCTGGACGTGGGATGCGGCAGCGGCGTGTTGCTTGCCGCCGCCGGATCGGCAGGGGCCGCGCATCTTTGCGGCGTCGATATCGAGGCCGGCGCGGTCGAGGCGACGCGCACGCTGCTGGCCAAGCTGGGCTTCAGCGCGATGAGCGATATAAAACATGGCGCCATGTTCGCGCCCGTCGCCGGGCGCCAGTTCGATCTGGTGCTGGCCAACCTGCCGCATTTTCCGATGAACGAAGCCGCCGTCGATGGCCGCCTGTCGTCCTGGAGCGCGGGCGGCCCCGACGGCCGGCGGCTGATGGACCGTTTTCTGTGCGGCCTTGCCCCGCATCTTGCGCCGCAGGGCCGTGCGCTGGTGATGCACAACGCATTCATCGGGCTGGACAGCACGCTGCGGATCGCCGCCCAGAACGGCTTGGCCGTCTCGGCGGGCGAGACCATCATGGTTCCCTTGCCTGACGCCAAGCTGGCCGTCATGACCCCCGAGGTGCTGGACCGCGAAATCGGACAGTCGATCCAGCGGTTCGGGGGATATGCCTTCGGCACCGTGGCGGTGCTGACGGTGACGAAAGCAAAAGACGGGGCCGGATCATGAGAAGCCTGAAACTCAGCATAACCGCTGCCTTCCGGGCATTCTGCGCAATCCTGCTTTGCGGCGCTTTTGCCCCGGCCCATGCGACAACCCCGGACGAGGCGCTGGATGCGCTGCTGGAGGAGGCCCGCGCCCAGATGCCCGGCGTCTGCGCGGACCCGATCGGCGACAAGCTGGTCCAAATCCTCTGCTCCGGAAAAATCCGCGTGGGTGTGCGTGGAAACTACCCGCTGTTTTCCACCCGGATCGAGGAGGGCAGCGACCGGCAGGGCTTTGACACCGATGTCGCCCGCGCGATTGCCGAGCGCCTGGGCGTGAGCCCGGAATGGGTGGTGGTGCGCGCCGCCACGCGGATTTCGACCCTGGCCGAAGACGGTGCCGATCTGGTCGTGGCCACTATGGGCCACAACACAAGGCGCGACGGCCAGGCAACCTTCATCCGCCCGCATTACTACAGTTCCGAGACGATCATCGTCGGCCCGCGTGCCCTGGCCCTGGGCGATTGGCCAGATGTCGTCGGACGCCGCGTCTGCACCACCATCGGCAATTACGCAAACTCGCATCTGGTCACCCAAGGTGTGAGGCTTATGCTGTTCGAAGATGCCGGGCGCCTGCCCGAGGCGCTGGACGAACAGATTTGCAACCTGGTGGCGCATGACGACAGTTTCCTGGCCTCCTACCTTGTGAACCCTGAGCTTGGCGACCGGTTCGAGCGGAAATTCGGGTTCGATCAGGTGCCTTGGGGCATGGCCGTGGCACAGACCGGCACCGAGGATCTGGCCCGCGCCTTGCAGCTGATCAGCCAGATCATGCACCGCGACGGCAGCTTCCTTGCGCTGGGGCGTGAAAACGGCGTCTTCACCAGCTTTCTGGAGGCCCAGAATGCCCGGTGGCAAAGCCCGCCCTGCCTCGAGGTTGCGGCGCTTGACGATCCGGCCTGCGTGCTGCCCGCGCTGGAAGCCACCCCGCCGCCCACGCGCTTTGCCGATGAGGTCAAGGCCGCCCTTGCCTGGTCGCAGGCCAATCTGGGATTTGCTCCGGACTTGCCGATGCTGACCAGCGTCCCGGCCTTCGAGCTGTTCACCGCCGGCATCGTCAATTCCCTGATCCTGGTGATCGGCGCCCTGGCCGCGACGCTGTTCTTCGCGCTGCTCATCGGATTTCTGGCGGCCTTGCCGTTCTGGCCCGCGCGCCTGCTGACCTGGGGGGCGGTGGCGGTCATCCAGTCCACACCGGTGATCCTGATCCTTGTGGTCGCGGCGGTGGTGGCGACCGCGATCTTCACCTACTCGCCCGCTGTGGCTCTGGGTTCTGCCATTGTTGCGCTGGGGTTGATGAACGGGGGCAATGCAGGTCAGGCCATCGGCGAAGCCGCCGGCAGCCTGCGCCGCGAAGGCACCCATGGCCGCGGCTTCAGCATGCCGCTTTACCGCGCGGCGGTCAGGCGGTCGCTGACGCAGCTTCTGTCCTTTCTGGTCAACGCCGCCAAGGGCACCCCCATCGCCAGCTTCACCGGCGCGCCCGAACTGCTGAGCGCGCTGACCGACATCACATCCTTCGCTGCGGGCCGGGTGACGACCTATTCGCTGGTTCTGGTCTTCTACATCTCGGTGGTGTTCGTTGTGGTATGGGCCTGCGAACGCGCGCGCCGCGCGCTGGAAAGCCGGGAGGCGCTGGCATGACCTTCCTGATCGAACTTCTGACCTCGGACTATCCGCGCGACCTGCTGGTCGGCATGGTCGAGAATTTTCGCATCGCGGCCGTCGCCCTCGTCCTGGGGCTGGCGGTGGGCGCGCCGATTGTCTTTCTGCAACTGCTCGGGCGGCGCTGGCAGCGGGCGACGGCACCTGTCACCGGGTTGATGCGCGCGGCGCCCACCTTCGTGGTGATGTTCTTCCTGCTCAACATCATACCCAAGCAATTCCAGCTGTTCGGGCTGGAAATGTCCCTGTCGGCCGCATTGATTGTGGCGCTGTCGCTGGTGCCATATGCGGCTGCCTATATCGTCGATAACGGGCGCGCGGCCCTGCAGGGGCTGCGGCGCGGTTCGCGGGGCGAGGCGCTCTTGTTCCTGCCCAACCTGGTGCGTGCCTATGTGGTGCTGGTGATGTCCTCCAGCGCCGGCGTCGCCATCGGCGTGAAGGAAGGTGTGGCCGTCGTCCTGCGCGAGGCGGACCGCTTCGCCAGCACGGGCGAGCAGATGGTGGTGTTCGCCATCGGGGTCTTTGCCTTCGGCGCGGTCTTCCAGCTGGGTTTCGCGCTGGTCCGGATGATGATGCATCTGCTGTCGGAGCGCGGCGCAAATGCCGCGCGGCCATGACCGCCAGCCTTTCGGGCGGCTTCCAAATGAACACGGGAATCGCGGCTCAAGCTGGCACCTGTCCGCCGGACGATCCTTTTGATGTCGTGGTCCTGACAACCGCCGTGCTGCCCTGAATGACGGGCCTTCGTTCATCTCGCTCTGGCATGCCTGTGGGTTGGGCGTACCGGGTTACAGGGTTGTCTAGCTGCTGCCATGGCTGAAGCCCGGATCGCAGCGCAAGCTGTGGGGCGAAGTGCGCTTCGCCAGTTTCGCGGATCAGGTGGACTGGCTGCGCGGTGAGGCACGGACACTCGGCCGCCACCTTTGCCCGATTGCCGCCCTTACCGCGCGGTTTACCTGTCGCCCATGCGTTCGGTCGTGCCGCTTGAGGACGTGTTCCGAGCGGCCCCGCCCGTTCGGGCGTTGATCGCCAGCGAGCCCGAGCATCTCAGCCGGCCCCCCCTGTCGCGGGGCCGCTCCCAAATTCGCGCGGCCCGCACCGTGACGCTTTCGGTGGCCGATTGCGATAACTTCTTGCGGTCCTCGGACAGCCGGACAGCAACTGAACCGGCCATGACCTCGATCGCCGGAAGCGCCGCCTCCATGCCTGCAACTGGCGGCGTGGGCTCGACAACGAACACCACCAACGGGACGAAGTCTGTCTCGACCTCCGCAGCCGGCAGAACGAGGCCACTGTCTGGCCGAAACGGGTCGGAAATCTGCGGCAGGCAGGAAATCGGATGGCGCCGTTTCCCCCACCACCGACGCAGGCGCGCTTCGGTTGCGCCCGGTGGCGGGCCATAGCGTGCGCGTGGCCCTGGAAACCTGCGCGGCTTGCCGAAACGTGGCCGGGGGCCAAAGTGATCGAATTTTTCCGAGCATGTAACGCCAATAGGTGCAATGCTTGCACAAGGGTCCGCCCAATCCTGCCTAACGTGAACTATCGAAAGCCTAATGCATATGAAGAACCAACCGCTCGCCGCAACACACCCTCGCGCCCTTGTGGCTTTCGATGCAACCGTCACGGACGTCGCGCGCCTGGTCGCGGGGCTTTCCCAAGACGTCGACGTGCTTTGTCTCGATCCTTCGCGCCACCCGCTTGCGCAGATCGCCGACGCGCTGGAAGGCGCGACCGCACCCCCGGCCGATCTGCACCTCGTTGCCCATGCCCGGCCGGGCGCGCTGCGTCTGGGCGATCTGACGCTCGACGCCGCCTCGGTGCCGCGTTTCGCCGACGATCTCGCGCGGATCGGTGCGGCGCTGACGCCCGAAGCCACGGTGACGATCACGGCATGCGAGGTCGCCGCCGGCGACGCGGGCGACGCGCTGATGCGTGCGCTCGGCGGCGCGACGGGCCATCCTGTTCTGGGAACCGCAACGCGCGTGGGCGGATGCGACCCGCAAAGCTTTGTTTTGCCTCATGGAGCCAGATCGCCTTTTGCGCCCGCTGCCGTCGCGGGCTACGCGCCCTTGCTGGCCGAACCGTTGCTCGCGCTCACCCTGACGCGCACCGGCACGGCCTCGAACGACGATCCGGTCCTGCCCGACGTGCAGCTCGACCAGGTGTCTGCCACCGCGACGGCCACGTTTGGCGGGCAGACCTGGCTTTTCACCGCGGCGACGGGCCGGAGCGACGGGGGCATCTCGGTCTTCACCGTCGATGCGCTCGGACAGTTGACGCATGAGGGCGATCTGACCCGGGCCGAAATCTCGGCCACTGGCGCGCCCAGCGCGTTTTTCACCGGGGGAATGGCGACGCTGGAAAGCAGTGGCGGTATCTTCCTCTACCTGACCACGCAGGACGGCATCGCGGGCTACGACCTCACGCAGGCGCTGGCGACGTCGCTGCGCACCGGGCAGTCGCTGGCCGACGCCATGGCGTCAAACGGGATCGCCGATCTGCCCGACACGCGCAACGATCCGCTGAAGTTCACCGGCTCCGATATCGCAGCCATCCGCGACCCGGCGGGTTTCGACCTTGTGGCGAGCGTGGGGCAGAACCTCGATGGGTTCACCGATCTCGACACCGGCGTGTCGTTTTTTGCCAGCGTGCAGGGAACCTTGTCCAACATCGCCAATTTCGAGATCCCCGGGCTTTCGACGGAAGGCAACAGCATCGCCACTGCTGTCGCGCTTGTGGAGGTCGACGACCCGAGCACGACACATGTGGCGATCGTGACCCTCGCCGGAGCGGCGAAGACAGCCGACGGGCCGAACGGCACCAGCGGCGTTGCGGTGGTGCGCATGGACGTCAGTGGACAAGCGGAGCTGTTGCAACTGATCACCGACGACGATGTCGCGGCCGACCTGCGTCTGGCGAACGATGTGGCTGTGGCCGAGGTGGCCGGGGTCACTTATGTTCTGGTCGCTGCGCGCGGCGAACTGAACAGGGGTGACGGTTCGCTGTCGGTCTTTCGTCTGCAGACCGACGGGCGGCTGGAGCTCATCGACTCGGCGGATGGGAGAGGGTCGGCCAACCTCAACAACGTGTTCAACGTCGACACGATGGAGGTCGACGGTGTTCCCTATGCCTTTGTGGCCGAACAGTCCGGCGGCGGGATCACGGTGTTCGAAATCTATGAGGGCGGGCTTCTGGGCAACATCGGCAACCTGCCCGACGGCCCGGACACGAACCTGTCCAACCCCAACCTGCTCACGCTCCTGGTGGACGGAGAGCCGAAGCTGGTCGTCGCCGACAGCAGCAGCAGCGCGGTGGACGTCTTCTCGGTCGCGACGCCGGTGGCCTTTGTCGCCGAGGGCGACGAACTGAACCGCGATCCGACGCCCACCATCGCCTTGCAAGCCTCGACTGATGCGACGTTGCAGATCGACTGGGACGACGGCCGCGGCTTCCTGCCTGTCGGGGCCGGCACGGGGGCGGCGCAGGAACTCACGCTCGACGCGGCCTATTCCAGCCCGGGACTGCGCACGATCCAGGTGCGCGCCGAAGGCCCGGACGAACAGAGCGAACTGCGGACGCTGCAATTCACGCTCGAGAACATCCCCAGCGACGGCGACGACGTCCTGACCGGCGACGCAGGAGACAACGAGATCGACGCGCGGGCGGGCAACGACAGGGTTACGGGCCTCGGCGGGCAGGACACCCTGCGCGGCGGCACGGGCGACGACACGCTGCTGGGCGGCACCGAGAACGACCTGCTTCTGGGGCAGGACGGGTCCGACAGCCTTGAGGGCGGCGATGGCGACGACCAGCTTTACGGCGGTGTGGCCTTCGATCATGTGCATGGCGGCGCGGGACGCGATTTCATCGACGGGGGCGCGGGCGCCGACCACATGATGGGCGGCCCCGGCGACGATACCTTCGTCGTGGACGACAGCGCCGACATCGCCGTCGAGCGCGCCAGCGAAGGCCGCGATACGGTGCGCGCGTCGGTTGACTATACGCTTGGGGACCATGTCGAGGTTCTGACGCTGACCGGAACCGATGCGCTCTCGGGCACCGGCAATGCCGCTGCCAACGAAATCGCGGGCAATAGCGGCGACAACACCCTTTTTGGCGGCGACGGGGCCGACACCCTGACCGGTGGCGCAGGCAGCGACAGCATCGAAGGCGAGGGCGGCGACGACCGGTTGCTGGGCGGCGATGCGTTCGACCATGTGCACGGCGGGGCGGGCAACGATTTCATCGACGGCGGCGCGGACGCGGATCACATGATGGGCGGCGCCGGAAATGACCGGTTCATCGTCGATAACACCGGCGACATCGTCGTCGAAGCCGCTGGTGAAGGCACCGATCTGGTTCGGTCCTCGGTCAGCTACACGATCGGCGATCACATCGAGAATCTGACCCTCACCGGCAGCACCAACCTGAACGCCACCGGCAACGCGGCCGTCAACACGCTGAACGGAAACACCGGCGACAACCGCCTGACCGGCGCGGGCGGCGACGACCGGCTCAACGGTGGCGCGGGGACCGACACGGCCGTGGTGGGGGTTGCCTCCGACGATCCGAGCGTGGCCTTCGATTTCTCGAGCAACGCGTTCACCCGGCTCACGACCTCCGAGGGCACGCTGCAGATGACCTCGGTCGAGAGGGTGCAGTTCACCGACCGGACCGTGACGCTGGCCGACATCGACGACAGCGAAAACCCTGTGCGCGTGTTCTCGGGCGACTTTTTCATCGGCCGGCCGATCGACACCTCGCGCGAAGGCGGGGGCACTGCGTTCCTTTTCGCCACTGAGGCCACGCAGGGCAGCGACCGTGGCAACGAGTTCCGGTTCGTGCCGGTGGATGGCGGGGCGGCGCGATACCGGGGGTCGGGGCTCGACAATGCGGATCCGTCGCTGCGCATCGTCGATGCGCTGCGGCTGGACCCCACCGGCGGCAACGACACCCGGTTGGGGATCGAGGGGTTCCACCAGACGCTGGCGGCGATGCAAACCGCCGACTGGGCCTTCTTCCAGACCCGTATTTTCAACGGCGACGACACGATGACCGGGTCCTACGGAGCCGACAGGTTGACCGGTTACGACGGCGACGACATCCTGATCGGCGGTCTGGGCGACAAGGAAGGATACGATGTTTCGGGTCCGCGTCCCAGCAACGCGCCCAGCACGCTGCGCGCGCCCGGCGCCAAAGTGGATCCGGCTTTTTTTCGCGACGACGGCAACGACACGCTGGACGGAGAGGCAGGCAACGACACGCTGGACGGGGCCACCGGCGACGACCTGTTGTTCGGCGGTCTGGGCGATGACGTGATCTTTGGCGGAGCAGGTCAGGACACCGCCGTCATCAACGCGGCCAGTCTCACCGTCACCGGCGTGAATTTCGGCACCAGCCTGCAGATCGTCAGCGCCGATGGCACCGATCTCATCCATGCCGACGTGGAAAGCATTCGCTTCACGGATGCCACGCTGAGCTATGCCGATCTCGCCCACTTCGTGGAGTTTCCCAATCTTGCCCCCACGGCCGTGGGCTTTGCCGATGCCGTGACATCCATCGCGGAAAACGCCGATCTCACCGCGCGCATAAAGCTGGCCGAGGTCGTGGTGAGCGACGACGCGAACGGTACCAATGATCTCAGCCTCGCGGGGGCCAACGCGGCGCTCTTCGAACTCGACGGAACGTCGCTCTACCTTCGCGCGGGCGTGCCGATTGATTTCGAAACCGCGCCGCGTCTGACGGTCGACGTGCAGGTGGACGATCCGGGCGTGGGCACGGCGCCGGACGCGGTCGCGCAATTCGCTCTCGACCTGACCGATGCGAACGATGCGCCCGATGGCGTCGTCGCGATCGGTGGCGACGCGCGTCTGGGCGGAACGCTCGAGGCGGTCATTGCCTTCACCGATGCGGATGACGTGGGCGCGCTTACATATACATGGCTCCGCAACGGCGAGGTCATCAACGGTGCCACGTCGCCAAGCTATGCGATCACGCCGGCCGATCTTGGCGCGGCGATCTCGCTCCGGGTCGGCTACACTGACGGGGGCGGTACGCCTGAAACCCTGACGAGCCTTCCAACGCCACAGGTTGTGCACATCAACACCCGGCCCACGGGTGAGGTCGTGATCGACGCGGACGGGCGGACGCTCACCGCCGATACCTCGGGCCTTGTCGATGCCGATGGGCTGGGGCCTCTGGCCTACCAGTGGCTTCGCGACAGCGGACCCATCGCAGGGGCGACGGGCGAAACCTATACACTGGGTCAGGCGGATAACGGTTTCGCCATTTCGGTGCGGGTGTCCTACACCGACGACCGGGGCACCGACGAAGCGGTCACTTCGGCGGCCACCGATCCTGTCAGCATCGTGAATGCCGCTCCGGCCGGCGGTGTCACGATTGCAGGCAACGCGGTGGAGGGGGCTACCCTCACCGTCATCTCTACGCTTGCCGATGAAGACGGGCTGGGAACATTGGCCTATCAGTGGCTCCGCGACGGCACACCCATCGCTGGTTCGACGGGCGCGACCTTTACCCTCGGCCAGGACAATGTCGGGGCGGCGATCTCGGTCCGCGTGTCCTACACCGACGGCCAGGGCACCCAAGAGGCGGTCACATCGGCGGCCACCGAAACAGTGGTACGGCGCGAGACGGTCAATGGATCGGGTGGATCGGACGCCATCACTGGCACCTCCGCGCCTGAGGTCATCGACGCGCTGAACGGCAATGACACCGTGACGGGCGGTGGCGGCGTGGATCAGATCATCGGCGGCCCCGGTGACGATTACCTGTACGGTGACGGCATCCAGATCCATGTGATCCCGCAGATCGCGGCGCAGGTCTACCGGCTCTACCAGGCAACACTGGCGCGGGAGCCCGATGCCGGCGGTCATGCCGGGTGGAGTACGGCGCTCTTTGAGCAGACCAATACAGCTTCAGAGGTTGCTGGCGCGTTTGTCGGCAGCCAGGAATTCCAGAACGTCTATGGCGCGCTGAACGATACCGCCTTTGTCGCGCTGCTTTACCAGAACGTGCTGGGCCGCGCGGCGAGCAACGCCGAACTCGACGCCTGGCAGGCCAATATCGATGGTGGTCAGAGCCGGGCGCAGGTGGTTCTGGGATTTTCCGACAGCGTCGAATTCCGTAACGCCACAACCAATGACGCGGCCGCCTACACGCAATCCAACACCGACGCGGGCTGGTCCGACGATGTGTACCGTCTGTATCAGGCGGCGCTGGACCGGGCCCCGGATCTGGCCGGGTTTCTGGGTTGGACCAGCGCCCTGGGCAGCGGCACGCCATTTGACACGGCGGTTACTGGCTTTGTGACCAGCGTCGAGTTTCAGACCACATATGGCGCTCTGAGCGACGAAGGATTTGTTAACCTCCTGTATAATAACGTTTTGGGACGGGAAGGAGATTCTGCCGGGCTGCAAGGCTGGCTCGACGTGCTGGCGGGCGGCGGCACGCGTGAAAGCGTGGTGCAGGGGTTCAGCCAGAGCCCAGAGTTTGTGAACGCAACCGCCGCGCCGCTGGAGGCGTGGATGCGGGCGCAAGGCGTGGATGATGTGCTGGACGGCGGCGCGGGGAACAACGTGCTGATGGGCGGCATGATGAGCGACACGTTTGTCTTTGCCGCGGGCGATGCGGGCAGCCACCGTGTGATGGATCTGGAGGCATGGGACAGCCTGCGGTTCGACGGGTTCGGCTATGTGGACGGGTCCGAGGCCCTGGCCCGGATGCGGCAGGAGGGCGGGGACGTGGTGTTCGCCGATCAGGGGGTTACCGCGATCCTGTCGAATACCGCTCTGGCGGCGGTCGATGCCGATATGATTCTGGTCTAGCCCTTGCGCGGCGGAGGGCGGGAAGCGACCGCCCCCCGCCGCGATCAGACCAGCGTGAAGGTATCCACGAAGGTGTCGATCGCGATGTCCTCCAGCCTGGTATCTGTGAGCAGGACGGAAACGCCTTTGTCGGCAAACAGCAGGTCATTGCCCATCTGGGTCATCCGACCGGTGACATCGGCCAGTTGGGTATAGCCGAACCCGTCGAACTGGAGGTAATCCCACGCTTCGAAATCGGCCACCGTGGTCTGCCCGACATCGCCTGCGCCAAAGACAAACGTGTCGGCGAACATACCCCCCGCGACAAGGTTTTTACCGGGTCCGGCCTCGATCCGGTCGTGGCTGCCCTGATCGCGCACCCAGTTCTTGACCGCCGGCGCAGTGACATTGATAAATTCGCGCGATTGCGAAAAGCCCAGCACGATGTCGGCGCGGCCCACCGGGGTCACGTCGTCCGCCGTGCCGGTCACACCATCCTGACCCGCGCCGCTCAGCAGGTCGAGCCAGCCCCGTTCCTCGCCGCCCTGCGCGGGCCGGCCCAGCACGTTCTGGTACAACAGACCTACAAAACCGGTATCGTCCAGCGCGCCATAGACGTTCTGGAACTCGCGGCTGTCTACGAAGCCGGTGGCGACCTCTGTCAGCGATCGCGCGCCGCTGCCCAGCAACTCGGCCCAGCTGGTCAGGCCGGGGGCGTCGGGGTCGCGGCCCAGCGTCGCCTGATAAAGCCGGTAGACATCGTCGGTCCAGCTGGCCGGATCGCTTTCCTGCGCGAAGGCATTGGCCTGCACGTTTGTGGCGTTTGAAAACTCTCTGGCGTTTGAAAAACCCAGCACCACATCCGCCCGGCTGGTTGGGGCGACATCGTCGGCTGTGCCGGTCATACCGTCCCGGCCCGCCCCGATCAGCTGGTTCAGCCAACCGGCCAGGCCGCCTGAATCCGCCGCCCGCCCCAGTACGTTCTGATACAGCAACTCGACAAAGCCGGTATCGCTCAGCGTGCCATAGACGTTCTGGAACTCGCGCGAACCTACGAACCCCGCCGAGACCTGCGACAGCGCGGTCTCGCCCGTGGCCAGCCGCTGGGTCCAGTCCAGATGGCCCGCCTGGTCCGGCTGCCGGTTCAGTGCGGCCTGGTAGATCCGGTAGACCGCGTTGGCGAATTCGGGACCATAGTAGCGCGCCAGCGCGCCATCGCCGAACAGCGTGTCGTCGTCTGCTCCGCCGCGCAGCGTGTCGGCCCCGGCAAGCCCGAGGATCCGGTCGTCGCCCGCGAGCCCGTCGAAAACATCGCCCTCCGGCGTGCCGATGAGGATGTCGTTGCCCGCCGTGGATCCCGGGGGCGGCGGGTCGCCCTGCTCCAGCGTGAAGATCTGGACCCGCGCTTCGCCCAGCCCACGGTCGAAATCGTCGGTATAGGACATTGCCAGCCGCCCGTCCGACAGCAGGATTGCATCCAGGTTTTCCTGATCGCCCACCGTGTTCTCGGACAGCCGCGTGACCTCGCCCAGCATCGCCTCGCTCGCGTCATAGAGGACACCGAAGATGTCTCGGTCGGTTCCGTCGCCGTCGGCTTCGAACAGGACGGCATAGCCGCCGTCCTGCGTCGGCACCACCTGCGCATTCGCCTGCCGGTCGATTTCAAGCGGGGCGACAATGATCTCGCGCGGGGTGGGAACACTGCGATGGGTCGAACCGTCGGCGTCGTAAAGCTCGACGAAATGGCGCGTCACAAAGCCCGCGGCGGCATCGCGGTAGGTTCCGGAATAGAGTATCGCATGGCCGCCGCCGGGCCGGGCAGAAATGTCCTCGACTTCGAGCGCGGTCAGCGGCGCGCCGAAATCCAGCGCGGGATCGAACAGGACGGTCTCGCCGATCTGAGTGCCGGTGGCGGTATCGAAACGGTAGACCGGCCAGGTGACGTTGTCGCGGACCGTGGAGAAGCTGGAATTGCCGATGAAGATGACCGTACCGTCGCCCGGCGTACCGATCTTGAATTCGTCCAGATCGTCGATGGTCGTCACCGGGCCGACAGGGGTGCCGGAGCCGTCGAACAGCCGCACATCGTAATCGTCGTCGCCGGATTCGAACACCATCAGAAAGCCCGGGCCGGTGCTGACCACCACGGGCGTGTTCGGAACGCTGGTGGCGGTATTGTCCAGAAACTCGACCTCGGGGCCGATCTTGCTGCCATCGGGGCCGTAGATCTGGAAATACACGCGGTTGTCGCGCGAAGGTTCGATCTCGTAGGTGGCAACGAAATTCCCGCCGTCCAGCCCGGCGATTTGCAGGAAGTTGATGTCTTCGTAAAACTGTCCGCCGAACATCGGCATGGTGTCGCCGACGATCACATTTTCGATGCGTTCGGCTCCCGTGACCGGATCGAACAGCTCGATGATACCGGGCAGGGTGGTGTGCCAGGACATCGCCACTGTCCCATCGCTGAGCTGCCGGATGACTGTAGGCGTGGCACCGCTGGGGAACTGCGTGGTCTGCGAGCCGGTGAGGCCATCCGCAGAAAAACGCAGGGTATTGCCGGATTGTGTGAAACTCATGTCCTGTTGTCCATAGCCGTTCGTATTGAAGGGATTTGTGAAAGCCTAGGGCCGGCGCGCAGCGGGCGGGCAACACGCTTCGCGGCGGCATGGGAGAAAACCCTGCGCGCCAGGGGCGGGTTCGCGTCCCCCCGGCACCCGGACCGCGCCACAGGTTTTTGCGGGGCGGGCCGGCCGATCAGCCGTTGGCCATCAGGAATTCGGCCACCGCCTGATACGCGGGCAGCGACGTGGGATCGATGAAGCCATTTTGGGCCTGCGGGAATGACGCCAGCCGGACCAGAACCATCTGGGCCGTCGGGTCGACATAGATCGTCTGGCCGTGCACGCCGCGCGCGGCAAAGGCGCCGTGGTCGTTGTGGAACACCCACCACTGGCTGGTATAGCTGCCGGCACCGAAGGTGGGAAAGCCCGAGCCGAACTTCGACCGGTCGCCGCCGGCGCTGATTTTCGCGACAACTTCCGCCGGAAACAGCCGTTCGCCGTTCATCATGCCCCGGTTCAGCATCAACTGGCCCAGCCGCCCGAGGTCGCGCAGGCCAGCGGTGATGCCGCCGCCCGCGAAGGGCACGCCCTTGCCGTCGACGGTCTGATAGGCATCCTGTTCAACACCCATCGGCCGCCACAGCCGCTCGGAGGCAAGCTGGGTCACGGATTTGCCGGACACCCGGCTGATGATCCAGCCCAGCATATCGGAATTGATCGTCTTGTAGTGGAATTCGTCCCCGTGGTTGCCTTCGGGTTCGACCTGCTGGAGATACTCCCAATATCCGTCGGGCCCGGTGTAACCTTCGGGTTTGGGCAGCGGGCTGGCCGCAGCCGAATAGAGCCAGATATCGGCATTGGGATCTGCGTAATTCTCAGAGTATTTCACGCCCGTGGTCATATCCATGACCTGACGGACCGTAGCCGAAGCAAAGGCGCTGTCGCCGATCTCGGGGATGATCTCGCGCACCAGAACCGTGTCGTCCAGCATGCCCTCAACCACCATGATTTCGGCCAGAAGCCCGGTGAAGGACTTGGTCATCGACATGATCGCATGTTTGCCGTCTTCTTCCAAACAGCCGAAATACCGCTCGTAGACCACTTTGCCCTCGTGGATGATCAGCATCCCGTCGGTGTAGTTGGCGAACAGCGACTGTTCCCATGTCATGGGGGTGTCGCTTTGTTGGGGCAGGAAGGTCAGCGCGTCGATCTGCTGGCGCATGTCGGCGAAATCGGCCGGTGGCAGGTAATCCAGAGGCACCGGCGCACCCAACCCGCGGCTGATTTCCTCGGTGGGCAGGAACTCGCGCAGATGACACACCGACCAGCGCAACCGCGGAAAGCTGAAATAGACGCTGTCGGGCTGCGTGATCATCCGGTCGGGCGGCGGTGGAAAGCCCTGCATCCAGCCCATCACCCGTGGGTCTGAATCCTGCGCTGAAAGCGGCGCGGATTGCGCCAGCGCCGTTGAACCGGCCGACACCGCCAAAGCGAGGGCGACTGCCGATGCGGCGAGCCTAGAAATTGACGACGACATTGACGAAGCCTCCTGTCCATGGGTCCGCGCTCCCGCCGGTGACGGTGTCGATCCCGGCGCCGGGAAATGATACCGATACGCCGGCCGTGAGGAACGTGTTGCGATTGATGATGCGGCTGTATTCCAGGAACAGGTCATCGGCCAGATGCCCGTCCGTGACGCCCGAAACCACGTTTCCGTTCAGGTCGACGCGTGTCGCCTGACCGAATTGCACGGGGCTGTTCAACTCGTTGGCGCGGATATGCGCGTAGCGCAGCGTCCAGGTGTCCTGCCGCGTTGGCTGAACCCGCAGGGCCAGCGTCAGGGCGTTCACGTTCGAGTTGATGAAGGTGGATGCGGATTTCGATCCGGTCGCCCAGGCGCTCGGGCTGCCCTGATAATACAGAGGATCGTAGCGTTCCAGTTGCGCGGTTGCCGGATCGTCGCCCGAGAAGCTCTGGTATCCGAGGGTGACATTCGGTGCCCAGGGCATGTTGGCGAAGGTATAGCCCGCCGTGACCCGCCCGGCCCAGGCATCCTGGTCGATCCTGTCGTTTCGCTGGAGCGCCGCTTCGCCCGTGAACGACCAGTTCGCCATGGCGCCTTCGAAGCGGTTGGTTCTGGCATAGAGGCCGAGGGTGCGCGTGCCCTCGCGCGCGCCCGGCGTCACGGTCGGGGCGCCGATCCCGCCCGCAGCGGCCTGCGGTTAGGAGGAGTTGGAACTGAGAACATCCACATAGGTCGCCCCCAGATAGCCGCCCCTTGGGTCGTCATAGCGCAGATCGAAGCCGGCAAGTTCATTGTCCCCGTCTGTCGATGGCAGTTCGTTGGGGTCCAGAAAGAACGCGGTTCCGGTGAAGTTGCCGTGTGACAGCCGCGCGATGGCGGCCCGCTCCCACGCCTTGCGCGGGCCGAATTTCAGCGCGCCGCGTTCAAATCCACTGGTCGCGCCGTTCGCGATCAGCATGCCGGTGCCCAGCGTCAGTTCGCGCGGCCCGAACGACAGGTCATAGGACCAGCCCGATGCAAGATCGCCGCGGATCGCCAGATAAGCCTCTTCCAGCGTCGTGGCACCGGTGTCGCCGGTGTCGAAGGCATCGGTTCCCCAGGTGTAGGACGACACCGCCGATAGTTTGCCGTAGAACAGCGCACCGGCGTCGAGCCGTTACTGGAAACTGATGCCGGGCTTTACATAACCCTCCAGCCAGCTGGTGTCGGGGTCGAAGCCGCTGGCCGGATTTGTCGTCGCTGCAAGATCCCAGAAAAGGTTGCGTTCGACGACCGCGTTCAATCCGAATTGCAGGTGCCCGCGCACGGTCAGGCCGTCGCGATCGTGAAACAGCATCGGGTCGCGATCCTGCGCCGCTGCCGCGTTCGCCAGCAATACGATCCCCACGCTCAGCCCGGCGGCGCGCAGCGGCTCGGTTGTGAGGGCGTTCCAAGAAAACATGCATGGTGCGCGGCGCCCTTGTCCCGGTAACAAAGTGCATGACCTCTGTGGCTGTGCGTAATTTTCTTACATCATACGGACCGACACGCTTTGATTGCAAGAAGACTTGCAGCGCACCCTGAACCTGTGAAATCCCCGAACGCGCCGGCAGGCCGGCCCGGTCGCCGCCCGATGCGGCGATGCCGGGCAAGGCGCCGGTCAACCCCGTGCCATCGTCGGCGCCTTTGCGATCAGGGCGCGCCGGATGCGGGCCGGACGGATTGATTGACGTGGCGCCCCGTTCGGCTAACCTGCCCTTTTTCATTGTGCAGATTCAGAAAGTTGCCATCATGATCGTTTCCGATTTCACGGCGCTTCTCTACGAAGACTATGAAACCAGCAACTGTATTTCTCAAGATGTCAGATGCGTCCATTTCTTGTTCGTTTTGCATAGGGCGTTCACGATTGTAACCAGCTTTCTGGCAACAGCGGTGATGACAACTTTGTGCGGTTTGCCTGCTTCGCGAAGACGATCTGCG
>JANSYC010000037.1 GCA_024742605.1 Alphaproteobacteria bacterium
CCACGGCCGCTACCCCTGGCTGGAGACGCATGTGATTCCGTTCCGCTACGGCGACTATGCGGCGCTCCGGAAGAGCTATCTGCTCGATCACTTCAAGGCCGAGCACGGGCGGCACCGGATTATGAAGTCGGTTCATATGGAAGCGGAATGGGATCCGACCGATCCGGTGGGCGAGACACGCTGGCTGCAGGCGTTGCACGACCGGACCGGCTGGCCCCATGCCATGGTCGGCCAGATCTGGTTCGATCGGGAGGACGTAGCCGAGGTGCTGGCGGGGCATGCCGCCTTCCCGCTGGTACGCTCGGTCCGGCAGAAACCAAAGGCCTCGCCATCCGCAGACGATTTCGAGGCCGGTCTCCCAGGCTCGATGGCCGATCCGGCCTTCCGCTCCGGCTACGCTCTGCTGGAGCGGCACGGCCTGCACTACGATCTGCAGACGCCCTGGTGGCATCTGGGTGAGGCGGCGGATCTGGCGGCGGATTTCCCGG
This sequence comes from Alphaproteobacteria bacterium, assembly GCA_024742605.1. Classification (GTDB taxonomy): domain Bacteria; phylum Pseudomonadota; class Alphaproteobacteria; order Thalassobaculales; family Thalassobaculaceae; genus JANSYC01. The sequence continues at coordinate 489 of JANSYC010000037.1, forward strand.
ACACCCTGATCGTCCTGAACCATTGCGGCATGCCGCCATCCGACCGGGGCGCGGACACACTGTCGGAGTGGCGGGAGGCGGTGGGTCGTTTCGCCGACCGGCCCAACACGGCGGTGAAGATCTCGGGATTCGGCGTTCCGGGCCAGATGTGGACGCCGGAGCTGCAGTCCGGGATCGTCCGCGACCTGATCCGCCTGTTCGGGCCGGACCGATGCATGATGGCCAGCAACTTCCCGGTGGACAGCCTTTGCGCCAGCTATGACGAGATCTTCTCGGGTCTCAAGACCATCACCCGCGACCTGCCCGCCTCACTCCGCCATGACCTGTTCTACGGCACGGCCGATCGGGTCTATCGGCCGGTGTGAGGGACGAGGCTCGGGCCCCGCGACAGGCGTGGGCCGGTGGAACCCCGGCATGACGACCCGGGGGACGCTGGCTAGACCGGCTCGCCGGTGAACAGTTTCAGGATGGCGATCCCGTCCAGATCCTCGTGCCCGCGGGCGGCCATGATCCGGAACAACTCAGCCGATTGGGTCGAGATCGGGGTCGCCGCCTTCAGGTCGTGCGCCAGGTCGTGGACCATGTCGAGATCCTTCAGAACCTGCCGCAGATACCCGGCCGGCTCGAAATCGCGCGCGATCATGCGGGGCCACATGGCCTTCATGAGATTGGAGCCCGCATAGCCGGTCCCCAGCGCCGCCACCAGCTTGTCGGTATCCACCCCACCCCGTTCCGCGAGATTGAGCGCTTCGGCCAGGATCACGAAATTGTTCAGGGTACAGATCTGGTTGACCATCTTTGTCACCTGACCGGTTCCCACCGGGCCCATATGGACCAAGCTGTCCGCCAGGCTTTCCAGGATAGGGCTGGCCTTCGCGAAAACAGTCTCCGATCCGCCGACCATGATCGCGAGGCGGCCTGACAGGGCCGCCGGCGGACCGCCCGACACCGGTGCGTCGAGCCACGTCATCCCGGTCTCCCGTTCCAATCGCTCGGCGAGGGTCCTGGTCAGGTCGACCGGCGTGGTCGAGAGATCGATGAAGATCTGGCCCGGCTTGGCCACCTCGGCAACGCCCCCGGGACCGAAGATCGCCTGCTCAAGATCCTCGCCCGTGGTCACCGCGGCCATGACGATGTCGACGCCTTCGGCCGCCGCCGCCGGGCTCTCGGCCACGCGCACGCCCCAGCCGGCGGCGGCCAGGCGCCGCTCCTCCGCCGGATCGTAGCCGGAGACGTCGTCTCCCAAAACGATCAGGCGTCGGGTAAGCCCCTCCCCCATCAGCCCAAGGCCCAGAAATGCGATTGTGGTCTTGGACATGCCGATACTCCTGGGAACGCGGCGAGAAAAAGAAGGTCAGTGCAGTTGCGGGCCCTTCAGAAGGTCGCGTCGAGCGATCGACGGGACAGAGAGGTCCAGTCGTTCGCCATCCCGATGAACCGTGATCGGCACCTCGACTCCGGCAGGGCCGAGCGACCAGATCTGTCGGAAAAAATCGGCCAAGGTGGACACAGGGCGCCCGTCGATCTTCTGAATCAGATCGCCGGACTGCAGGTCCGCAAGATCGGCGGGCCCGCCCTCGCTGACCCCGGCGACCACCAGACGGTCCTCCGTCTCGGTGCAGAACACCCCCAGCCAGGGGCGTTGCGGTTTGTTGGGAAAGCCGTAGGTCAGCATATCCTCGTAGATCGGCGCCAGCAGATCGATCGGCACGACCATATTGCCGTCGACGGGCTGCTGGCCCTCCTGACTCTGCTGGATGAACAAGGAACCAATGCCCAGGAGTTTGCCGTCGGCGCTGATCAGACCGGTCCCGCCCCAGTTCGGATGGGCCGGCGCGGTGAAGATCGCCCGTTCGAGAAGGTATTCCCAATAGCCCGCGAACTCTCGAAGACCGATGACCTTGGCGCTGACCGCACCCCGGCGGCCGCCATGGCCGGCCAGAATGACATCGTCGCCCTCTTCAATCGCGGCAGAGCTGCCGATATCGATTGCCGGAAGATCCAGTTTCCCAAGCGCCTGGATCAGACCGAGCCCGCTTTCCTGGTCGTACCCGAGAACCGTTCCGGAGATCGCACGGCCCTTGATATCGGTGATCCAGATCGTTTCCGCCTCCGTCACCAGATATCCGACGGTCAGGATCACCCCGTCCTCACGGATCACGACACCACTGCCGACCCGCTCCGTGCCCAGAACCGTCGCGGTGAAGGCATCTTCAGGAATATGGCTCTTGATCGAAACGATCGACGAAAGAACGTGATTGAGGTCGAAGGCCACACGATCTTGGCGCGGCGCGTTCTCCCAGGAGGAATCCGTCATGGTCACCTTTTCACGGCAAGTCTCGGTCGGCTCGCGCCACATGTCCCAGATCAGCCGGCACGAACCCTTTGGCAGGGTCCGAGCTCTCGCGACCGCGGGGCGCTAGATGCCAGTCATTTTAGAGATGATGATCGAAAATTGCGATGGCCCGTTACGATCGCCGCCAACTCGCACCGTTTGGTCCGTCCGAGCCAGCACATTCCCGGGTGGCTCCGACGAACGGGCTGCGGCGATCCGCAGGTCAGCGGGCCAGCGACCCGACCATGCCGGCACCCTGGCGACGTTTGGCCATGTACTGCTGGTGATATTCCTCGGCCCGCCAGAAGGGCCCCGCCGACGTAATCTCCGTCGCGATTGGCCGGGCGAAGCGGCCCGATGCGTCCTGCTCCGCCTTCGAACGGCGCGCGGCTTCGGTCTGCTCCTCGTCGAAGGTGAACACCACTGAACGATACTGGGGTCCGATATCGGAGCCCTGGCGGTTGACCTGCGTGGGATCGTGGCTGTCCCAAAAGACCTCCAACAATTCCTCGAAATCGACCTTCTTCGGGTCGAACTCAATCAGAATCACCTCGGCGTGACCGGTGGCACCGGAGCACACGGCTTCATAGTCAGGGTTGTCCGTCTGACCACCGCTATACCCGACGGTGACGTCGCTGACGCCTTCGACACGGCGAAAGGTCTCCTCGACCCCCCAAAAGCAGCCGGCGCCGAACATCGCCTTGGCCATTCTCTTCATCCTCTCCATGAGCGTCCCGTCTTGGGTAAATGTGATGTCAGTGGCCCGAATTCCAGAGGAGGTTCAGTCCCGATCCGTTGCGGCAGCCCGCGCTTCGCGCCAATTGAGGGCGGCTCTTAGCCCATCCGAGCGCGCGATGCTAAGAAATTCGCGTTTGGTCGGCATTCCCTCGCCCTCAATCAGCGTATCAATCTCCAACGCGCTCTCAAGCGCTTGATGCAACCCCATGATTTCGAAGGCACGATTCACAGCGACTTTGGTCTGCTTCACAAGAGTGCGATCCATTGCGGCCATCCGCCGCGCAAGGCCCAAGGCAACTTCGACATCCTGACCATGCGGCACGACGCGATTGATCATGCCCATGTCTTTCGCCTCCTGCGCCGAAACGTCATCCAGGCCGAGCAAGATAATTTCCTTCGCCCGCTTCGGTCCGACAAGCCAGGGTAACAGCATACAGACGATCCCCGCGCCGAATTTCAACTCCGGCTCTCCGAATACCGCATCCTCCGATGCGATCGTCATATCGCACGCCATCGCAAGTTCGCACGCTCCTGCCAGGGCCGGACCGTGGACGGCGGCCACCGTCGGTTTGCTCAGATGCCAAAACGCCATACAGGCATCGAAGTCCCGTCTCAGCAGCGGACGCCATTCACCAACGCCTACAGGCGTGTTCTCCGCCTGCGCCCGCAGATCGAACCCGGAGGAAAACGCCTTGCCCGCACCGGTCACGACAACCGCGCGGACCGCGTCGTCCGCCTCGGCCTGCGCCGCCGCCGCGAGCAGTTCGACCAGCATCGGCTGATCCATCGCGTTCAGCCGATCCGGCCTGTTCAGGGTGATCAGCGCGACCGGACCATCGCGTTCGTAGAGGACACTTGTGGCCATAATATGGTCTCACGTTTTGTGGAAACAGGAACCGGCATCGACAGGGGCGATCGCAGATACTTTAGAGGGAAAGCTGTGCGCGGACTTTAACCTTGGTTAACCTCAATCTAGGCCGCTGTATGGCGGCTGTCCCGAACTTCTTTCAGGCGATCTTCCCATGACCGATTTGGCCGATGCCTTGCGGGCGTCCCTTGAGCGACATGCCGCCCGTCCGGCTCTCGAAGGCCATCGGTCGACGATGACCCATGGTGCGTTGCTCAAGGCCTCGCAGGCGCGGGCGGCGGATCTTCGTTCGGCGGGCCTTTGCCCGTTCGAGCCGATCATCGTACCCGTCGACAACCGGCCTGCCGACCTGATCGATCTGATCGGGGTTTGGCTTGCGCACGGGGTCGCGGTCCCGGTCCATCGCGCGACACCGCCCGCCGCTCGAGCGGCTTTGGAGACCCGGCTGGGCAACCGATTTGCGTTGGACCGTTCTGCGGAGCGCTGTGCCCTCAGGGTCCCAGAACGCCCCGAGCTGGAGGGCGCCTCGACCATCGTTTTCACCTCCGGGTCCACAGGCGACCCCAAAGGCGTCGTGCTCCGTGCGGACCGCCAGATCGCGAAGCTGGAGATGATCCGGCGCCAGATCGACTGGCAGGACGGCGCCCGCACCCTCCTCGCCCTTCAACTCACCTTCAGCTTCGGGCAATGGGTGGCGCTCCTGACGCTGATCTCGGGCGGAACTCTGGTGCTGCCGGAAAAGCTGTCCGTCGATGCCGTCGCCGACACCTTGACGGAGGGCCGCATCGACCGGCTGCCGGCCGTACCGACGCTTCTCCGCGGACTCTTGGGAAGAACGAAGGACCAGTCTTTTTCCGGGTCGGTCATGGCCGGTGGAGAGGTGCTGCCGGCCGAACTGGGCCGGCGCCTGATCAATCATTGGCCTCAGGCCGAACTGGGCGACATCTATGGTTTGAGCGAGACAGGCACCTCGGATTTCTTCGTCTATCCCGGCACCTATGATGCCGCCGCAGGGTCGATCGGAACTCCAGGGGCCGGGATCGAGACCCGCATCGCCGAGGATGGCGAACTACGCATCCGCTCCCCCTGGCGCATGATCGGCTATCTCGACGCGCCGGAGGCAACCGCGGCGGCCTTCGATGCCGACGGGTATTTTCGGACCGGAGATCTGGCTCAGATCGACAGCCGGGGTCACACCCGACTGATCGGCCGCGCGAAGGAGCTGATCAACCGTGGCGGCATGAAGGTCGCGCCGCTGGAAGTCGAGGCCGCACTCGCCGAGCACTCGGATGTGCTGGCCTGCCTGGTCACCGGGATTCCGGACCGGGCCACCGGCGAGGCCGTGGTCGCCTGCGTGGTTCCCGCCGGGGAGCTGGATACCGAACGCCTCCGCAGCTGGCTGGGCGAGCGGATCGAGCGGTACAAAGTCCCAAGCCGCATCCTGCTGGTCGACGATCTGCCGACCGGCCGGACCGGCAAGGCCGATCGCGGCGCAGCCGCAGTCCTGTTCGGAGAACCGGACAGCTAGTTCGTGACCCGCTTGTTGTAGAGATGGATACCGCGCAGCAGATCGATACCACGCGCCAACTGGTAGTCCTCGACCTCCTCGACCTCAGCCGCGATGTCCGCAGTTTCCGGCTCTTCCGTGCCGGGTCCGGTGGCCTCCGGTGTGGGCGTTGCGGACTCGGGAGCGGTTTCCGGACTCGTCTCTTCCGCCTCGCCCTGCTGGGCCGGATCGGGGTTGTCGAGACGGCCTCGCAAGTCCGCTTCGCGTCGGTTTGACCTCTGAGCCACCTTCTCGATCTTGGCGGCTTCAACGATGATGTCCGGGGTGACGCCCTTGGCCTGAATCGAACGGCCGGACGGCGTGTAGTAGCGCGCCGTGGTCAGTCGCATGGCGCCGTGGCCCGGCAGGGGGATGATCGTCTGGACGGATCCCTTGCCGAAAGACTGGGTGCCCAGAACAATCGCCCGGCCATGATCCTGCAATGCGCCGGCCACGATCTCGGAGGCGGACGCCGACCCACCGTTGATCAGGACCACAACCGGTGCGCCGTCGGTATTGTCGCCCGGCTGTGCGTTGGACCGGCTGGAATCGTCCAAATTCCGTCCCCGGGTCGACACGATTTCGCCCTGATCGAGGAAGGTGTCAGAGACGTCGATCGCCTCCTGCAGCAGGCCGCCCGGGTTATTCCGCAGGTCGATGACGTAGCCATGCAGTGTGTCGCCCAGCTCCTCCTTCAGACTCTCGATCGCGGCGTGAAGGCCCGACGTGGTCTGCTCGTTGAAGGTGGTGATACGGATGTAGCCGATATCGCCAATCGCGCGGAACCGGACCGATTTGATGGTGATCACCGCCCGCGTCAACTCGACGTCGAACGGTTCCGCCGCGTCCTTACGGCGAATGGTCAGGGAAATCGAGGTGCCCACCTTGCCGCGCATCTTTTCGACCGCCTCGGACAGATTCAGCCCAAGAACCGCCTCGCCGTCCAGATGTGTAATGTAATCGCCCGGCTCCAAACCGGCGGCTGCGGCGGGTGTGTCGTCGATCGGAGAGACCACCTTGACGAAGCCGTTCTCCATCGTGACCTCGATGCCGAGGCCACCGAACTCACCACGGGTCTGAACCCGCATATCGTCGAAACTCTTGGCGGTCAGATAGGACGAGTGTGGATCCAGCGAGGTCAGCATGCCATTCACGGCCGCCTCGATCAGCTGCTGATCGGTGACATCCTCCACGTATTGCGCGCGCACCTGCTCGAACACTTCACCCAACAAATTGAGCTGCCTGTAGGTGTTGCTGTTCAGCGACGTTCCGGATTGCGCCCAGGATCCGATGGTGGCGGATCCGACCGCAAACCCAAGCAGGATCGCCGCTCCCACGATCAGAGAGCCAAGCCCGAAGCGGGATTTGGGCGACGCCGGGCGGGTGGTCTCCACCTTCGGGGTGCCGGTCTCGCGGGCCTGCTCGTGGGGTGTGTTCGTCCGGTCCATTGTCATCCTTCCGCCTGTTCGGATAATCCCGAAAACCAGGGATACGGGTCGATTGGGTCGCCATTATGGCGAAGTTCCAAGTAAAGCTCGGCTGCGGCCTCCCCGTCGGCGCCCATCACGCCGATCGGCTCGCCAGCGAGGAGTCGTTGATCAAGCCCAACCTCGAGCCGACCCAGTCCTCCCATGAGGGTATGATATCCGTCGCCGTGTTCAATGATCAAAATCGTGCCCAGACCCGCGAAATGTCCGACATGGATCACACGTCCGTCATATGGCGCGACCACCAGAGCGCCGGGGCGGGTCCGTAGCACGAAGCCATGATCCCTCAATCCCTCGGCATCCGGTTCGCCGTACCGTTTGATCAGACGGCCGGAACTGGGGGCTATCAGCTGACCTTTGAAAGAGCCTATCGGGGCAGCCTGCGGCAAAAGCGCCAACCGCAGCGGCTCGCCCCGATCAGGGGTCGGACCGAGCTCGGTTGTGCCAATCGGTGTGCCGTCCTCGACGACAGATGCCGCGCCCGGCGTCACCATGCCGGACAACCGGCTCTGCTCTTCCTTCTCCTCGGCGGATCGGGTTTGCAGTTTCGTGAGCAGATCCGAAAGGGATTTCGCCGATTTTGAGAGCGCCGCCACCTGCTCAGCGGCACCGGCCTTCCGCTCTGTGGTCGCAGCCAGCAGACCTGTCTTCTCATCCGCCAGTTCGGCAAGACGCGCCCGTTCCAGGTTCAACTCATCCGTCGCCCCCGCCAGTTTGCGTCGCTGTGCGAGGATATCGGCCTCGACCTCCACCAAACCCGCAAGTTCGGCCTTCAGCCGCTCGGCCTCGGCATTGATGCGCGGAATGGCGCTTTCCAGCAGAAGCCCCGTCCGGACGGTTTCCATCGGCGGCCGGTCGATGGCCATCAGATCGCCCGCCGGACGGCGCGCCAGCCGCTGCAGGGCACCGGTCAGGGCGGCCAGTTCTCCGCCCCGTTCGGAGAGCCGGGCGCGCTTCTCCGCCGCCTCCGCCTCGAGCTCGGCCAGACGGTTCTCCACGCGGCTCATGGTCTCTTCGGTCTTCTGGGCATTCGCCGCAGTCTCCCGCATCTGGGTGCGAATGCGCTCGACCTGCGCCGCCAGCTCCCGCGCGATCTCTTGGAGCTGCGCCTGATCCGCCTTGCCGGAGGCAAGATCGCTCTCAATACGCTTGAGCGCTTCGGCCGCCGCTTCCGGATCGTCGGGTTTCGACTCCGCCGCGGATACCGGTGCGAGCGCGGCTCCCGACATCGCGACGACCAGGACACCCGCGATCAGAAGCAGGAAAGGTCTCACCTATTCCGCCGCGGTGTTTCGGGTTGAGCCGTCTTCCAAGGCGAGAAACAGTGGCACGCCGGTCATCGCCTCCGGTTGCTCGACTCCCATGAGCGCCAGCAAGGTCGGTGCGACATCGGCCAGCTTCCCCATACGTAGCTCCCGCCGTCCCTGCATCACCGCCTCCGGCGCGCCGAGCAGCATGGTGGGCACCAGATTGGTGGTGTGCGCGGTGTGGGGACCGTCCGTATCGGGGTCCACCATGGTCTCGCAATTGCCGTGATCGGCGGTCAGGAACATGGCACCGCCAGCCCGTGTGATCGCCGCCGCCACATCGCCGACGCAGGTGTCCACGGTCTCCACCGCCTTGATCGCCGCCTCCAGCGATCCGGTATGTCCCACCATGTCGGGATTCGCGAAATTGGCGACGATCAGATCGTAGGCTCCGGAGTCGATCGCTGCGACCAGTTTGTCTCGAAGTTCGGGCGCCGACATCTCCGGCTGAAGGTCGTACGTTCGCACCTTGGGCGACGGCACCATGATCCGGTCCTCGCCCTCGAAAACCTCCTCCCGCCCACCGTTGAGGAAAAAGGTGACGTGCGGATACTTTTCAGTCTCCGCGATCCGAAGCTGGGTTTTGCCGGCCACGGCCGTCACCTCGCCCAGGGTGTCGATCAGGTCGCTCGGCGGAAAGATGGTCTCCATCATCGGTGCCAATGCACTGGAATACTCCACCATGCCGGCGACCACCGCGAGCTTGGGGCTGCTCGACCGCACGAATCCATCGAAGTCCGGGTCGATCAGGGCCGTCAGGATCTCCCGTGCCCGGTCGGCCCGAAAGTTCGCCATCACGATACCGTCACCGTCCCTGATCGGCACCCCCCCGCCGACCAGCGTCGGGGTGATGAACTCGTCGGTCTCGTCGCGGACATAGGCCGCCTCGATCGCAGCGACCGGGTTTTCGGCTGTCTGATCGGCGTCCGCCAGAACGATGGCCCGCCACGCAGCCTCGACCCGTTCCCAGCGCTTGTCCCGGTCCATGGCATAGAAGCGCCCGGTGACGCTGGCGATCCGCGCCGCGCCGTCCAGATCCGTCACGAAATCATGCATCTGAGCCGCAGCGCTGCGCGGCGGACAATCTCGACCATCCGTGAACACGTGCACCACGACCTCGACCCCGGTCTCGGCCAACACCTTCGCCAACGCCGCGACATGGCGCTGATGGCTGTGCACGCCCCCGGTCGAAACCAGGCCCATCAGGTGACAGGTCCCGCCGGTTTCCTTCAGCCGCGCGATTGTCAGCTTGACCGCCTCCAGGTCGCGAATCTCGTCGTTCTCGATGGCGGCGTCGATCCGGGGCAGATCCTGCAGCACCACCCGTCCGGCGCCTAGATTCATGTGGCCGACCTCGGAATTGCCCATCTGGCCATCCGGCAGGCCCACGAATCGCTCCGAGGCGTTCATGTAGCCATGCGGGCAGTCCCGCCACAGCCGGTCGACATTGGGGGTCTTGCCGAGCGCCACGGCATTGGCCGTGACGTCCTCGCGGTGGCCCCAGCCGTCAATGATGCACAGCAGAACGGGGCGCGGCGGTGTCTGGGAGAGCGTGTCTGTCATACCCCTTTTATACCGAACCCGACGGTCCAAGTCATGGGGGGCAGAGCGATAGGGCCTCCCGTGTCCGGACGCCCCGCCCATCTCCAGAGACTACGGGGTCATGATCTGATCTTGCGGACCAGCGCCCAGGCCGGTGGCAGGACCGCGACGGCCAGAGCGGTCTTGAGAAGGGTTGCGGCCCAGAAGGGGGCAACGCCGAACTGGAAGGCTTTCTCCCAACCGATTAGGCCCTGGAGCCACAGCACGCCCAGACAGAAAATGGCGGCATGGCCGAGACCAGCGGCGATCCCGCTCTTCAGCCAGGACCGATCCCATCCCCGTTCCGCCAGCACGCCGCAAAGCCACGCCCCGGCCAGGAAGCCGGCGAGATATCCGCCGGTCGGCCCCATCATGTAGGCGAGGCCGATGCCCTTCTCGGGCGTGCCGGCGAACACCGGAAGCCCGATCGCCCCCTGCGCCAGATACAGCGCCACGGTTGCGGTGCCGAGGCGCGGTCCCAGGGCCATGCCGATGACCATGACGACGAATGTCTGCATGGTCATCGGCACCGGCCAGAACGGAATCTGGGTCTTCGCCGACAGGGTCAGCAGCAGGGATCCGGCAATCGCGATCCCGACATCCCTGAGAATGCGGCGCATGCGGTCGTCGGTCGGCAGGGCGGTATCGAGGAGGCTTGGAAAAGGGGTCATCGGCTCGGTCCGATCCGGTTTTTGAAAGACATGGGATCGGTACGGGGGATAGCCGGAAGTGTCAATCAGCCGCCCGGCCAGCCCCGACCATCCGATCAAGGGTGACCCCGTCGCAAGCCGCCTCCAGAATGGCCACCTGCGCCCGCTCCAGCAGCCGAAACTTCGGCAGATTCACCAGAAGAAAAGCAGGTTCGACATCCGCGCCGACCGTCAGGCCGCACGGCATCAGGTGCACGTCACGGGGGGCGGTCAGATTGCGAAGCCGGTCCAGGCCGCCGCCGTCCAGCCACCCGAAATAACCGATCGGATCACGGTGCAGGTCTGGCGGGGACACCCCTTCAAGAGGCAGAAGATCCTGCGGCAGGACAGCGGCGCCGACCGCGCCGATCGAGACGGCGCGGAACGTCTCGCCGGGCTTGGCGAGCTCTCCGGGTGCGAAGGCCTTCAGGCGCATCTCACCGTAGGTCATCCCGGCCACCCGGGCTTCGAGATCCCATGCGACCGCCCCCGACGCTTGCGAAGAGAACGCCTGGACGGTCCAGCGAACCCGGTCGGCACGGGCCGGATCGGGCATGAGAAGCAAGGCGGCCGCCGTGAAAAGCCCCCCGAGAAGAGCGGTCTGGTGCAGTGTTGGTCTCACCCGAGCCCCGTCCGATCCTTGCCAAAGTATGACAGTCACCTAAGCCTGACCGCCTGCGCAAGCCCAGACGAGCCAGCGTCAGTCTATTATTCGGATCTACAATTTTCGCTCCATCGGAGCACCATCAAAAAACTACCTTAAAATGTATTTGTTATCACAATTTTATCGCTTTAGACTTGCTGCCGTCCACATCAGAAAGGGAGGGATGGAGTATGAGAAAACTCATAATGATGGCTGCCGGTGCGGCCTTGTTGGCCGGATCCGCGCAGGCGCAAACCAATTTGCCGAGCAACGTCAAACCAACATGTACCGTCGACAGCCAGACGTTCGACGGGTGGAAAGACGGCACGGTTATCACCCCTGCAAACAGCACCACGTTCGATGATTCGACGGATTGCAATTTCTATATCTGGGGCGCGCGGATGTTCCTCTGGCTGACATCGGAGTTGTCCGCGACCGACAAGACGCTGGTCTACAACTCCGATGTCATGCTGGACGTGGTCACCGACCCCGACAATACGGACAATTTCAACTTCGTCGCTCTGGAGTCGGATTCAGGGGACGTCTCGCAATTCGCACCTCGCAAGGAGAAGAGCGACGACGAAACCGGCACCGCACAGACCGGCCCCGACCAGGGCGTTCTGATCGCCCCGAACGGTGGCGGCGACAACGACGGCACCATCGTGTTCTACGGGGTCAAGGCCAACAATGTGTACGCCTATTATGCAAGCGGCGTGCAGGATCCCGACTCCGGCTTCAGCGCCGATATGAAGAATTATTTCCCGACGACCGAGGCCGACCTCGGCGTGATCAGGGCATACGCGAAGAAAGCTTTCAGGGTTGACGAGATCACCGCCGCTGATGCGCTGACCATGGAGATCAAAACCTCTTGGGTGGAAGCGTCCACCTTGCCGAACGGCGGCGCCGACTACATCACAGTTGATGCCAGGATCGACACGTTCGACAAAAGCGACACCACCCATAAATCCTGGCCGCAGAACCCGGCGGGCGACGATGTAACGACCAAGATGGCCCTGGTGGGCATGCACGTGGTCGGATCTGCCAAGAACCATCCTGAAATGATCTGGGCCACCTTCGAGCACGTGAACAACGCGCCTCAGAACAGCTACGTCTATATCGCAGAGTACGACCTGTCGGAGAGGATCACGCTGACCTGGCTCCAGCCGGTCGGATATGACGGCAACGGAGGCAAGACCTGGACCTTCAACGCGGATCCCTCCGTCTCATCGAACGACCTTCCGGTCCAGCAGGTGATCGAACGCCAGTCATCGGCCAGCACCGGCATCGTTGCCGATACCGGCCAGACCATCGGACCGAACACGGTGGTGCGGATCAATCCCTGGGGCGATCACTGGTCAACACTAATGCCACCCGAGGAGATCTCCTTCGATTACTCGAGCTCCAACCACATCACGCGGGCGACGGACCTGATCTCGCTCAACCGGTCGATCATCGGCAACCTGAAATCCGGCGACGCCACCGACGTCCGCACCAACTACATTCAGACCGGCAGCATCTGGAGCGACGGCGGCAAGGACAATATCCCGACCAGTGGTGCCGACCCGGAGTTGCGAGGAAACCTGCGTCTGGCGAACTCCACAATGGAGACCTTCCACCAGTACCCGGACGGTCAGGACAACCACTATCCGCAGAACTGCTTCGGCTGCCACTATGTCGATGCCTCCGACACCAACAAGACCGATGTCAGTCATATCTTCGACTCGATGAACCCGTTGGTGCCGCCGCTCCAATAGCTGCGCGCGACGGGATCGCCACGCCGCCCACCCCTCACCGGGGCGGGCGGTTTTCTTTCGGCACTGCGTTGACCCGCCCAGACCCCCGTCGCACAGTTCGCCCGGTTTCACGATGGAGGCGGAGATGGGCGGCAAGACGGTGATCCGGGGATGCGATTGGGCAGTCACCTGGAATGCGGGCGGCGGGACTGACGGCAGCGGCGGTCACACTTACGCGCACGGCGTCGACGTGGCGTTCGAGGACGGCGTGCTGATCCATGTCGGGCCGAACTACACCGGCGATGCCGATATCGAGGTGGACGGCTCCGGCCGCATGGTGATGCCCGGCTTCGTCGACATCCACTCCCATCCCAGCTCCGAGCCCGGCAACAAGGGGCTGAACGAGGAACTGGGATCGCCCAAGCTCGGTCAGTCCGGGCTCTACGAATACATGCCGGTCTTCCGGATGCTTCCGGAGGGGGCGCCGCACGCCACCCGTTTCGCCATCTGGGAAATGCTGAAAAGCGGGGTGACGACGTTCTGCGATCTGTCCGGCAACCGGGAGAACTGGGTCGACGAGGTCGCGGATACCGGCATTCGCGGGGTGCTGTGTCCGATGTACCGCTCGGCAGTCTGGTCGACCAAGAACGGCCATTCGGTGGTCTATGACTGGGACGAAGCGATGGGAGAGCGCGGCCTGGAAAGCGCCTGCGCGCTGATCGACGCGGCGGACCGGCACCCGTCCGGGCGGATGTCCGGCATGATGGGGCCGTCGCAGATCGACACTTGCACGCCCGCGCTCATCCAGGCCAGCAAGGCAGAGGCCGAGCGTCGCGGCATCACGATGCAGATTCACGCCGCCCAGTCGATCGTCGAGTTCAATGAGATGACCGGCCGGCACGGCATGACCCCGATCGAATGGTTGGACGACATCGGCGTTCTGACCTCGGGCACGATCATCGGCCACGGCATCTTCCTGAACGACCATCCCTGGGTGCATTGGCCGAACGCCAACGATTTCGAGCGTCTGGTCGCGTCCGGCACAGCCGTCGCCCATTGTCCGAACGTATTCTGGCGCCGGGGTATCGCGCTGAACCATGTCGGCCGCTACATGAGCGCGGGCATTCCGCTGGGCTTGGGGACCGATACCTTCCCCCACAACTTTCTCCATGAACTGGAGATCGCGATGGTGGCCGGGCGCCTGATGGCCGGCACCTTCGATCAGGCCACCACGGAACAGCTGTTCTGGGCCGGAACCGTCGGCGGCGCGCGGGCGATCAGGCGCGACGATATCGGCAAGCTGGAGGTCGGCTGCAAGGCCGATCTGGTGCTGGTCGACCTGACGCATCCCTACATGCAGCCGATGCGCGATCCGATCCGCAGCCTGCTGTACTCGGCGGGAGACCGGGCGATCACCGACGTCTTCGTCGACGGAACGCGGGTCGTCGACGGCGGTGAGGTCCGGACCATCGATATCGAGGCGACCGCCGCAAAACTGAACGAGTTTCAGAAGGTTACGATCTCCGGCGTCCGTAAGCGGGATTGGGCCGGCCGCGGGATCGAGGACTTGGCGCCGATGGTGCTCCCCACCTCAGACTAGACGCACAACATCACAATCAGATCGCATCGTTCCTGGCGGCGGCGAGGACGGCGTCCGACCAGGCCGCTGCCGGATCGGCGCCGGCAAACGGATCCACCTGTAGCGCCGCAACATCCGCGGTTGCGCCCGACGCGACCGAGAGCGTGTAGGATCCCGTATAGAACAAGTACCCGTCGACCTTCAGATAATGAGTTCCCGAGGTCGTGGGCGTAAAAACCAGATACGCGTCCTGCCCCACACCGTCGTCCCAGTTCCCGGAAATGTACCCGCCGTTTGAGTCGTAGACATACAGATTGGGGTCGAACAGCGTGCCACCCCCAGACGCCGCACCTCGCGCCTCGATCACCACGGTCTCGCCAGCCGTCAAGTAGGTTCTGTAGGCATCGATGTCGTCGCTCGTAACGGTGCCCGTTACGGCTTGATCGACTCCGACATATCCGCTCGTCGAAATCGTCGACGGCAAATCGGTCGCCCCCTCGGACGTGGCGTTGATGCTCGACGCGACACCGCCGGTCGAGCGTCCCTCAAAATATCCGATCTGAATGTAATGTCGGGTGGCCGCGTCGGCATCCGAGCCGAATGCGCTCTGCAGGTCGGCATGCGCGGCCAGGTAGGCCTCCCCGTCGAAGCTGATACCACGCCCTTCGGTCCGGCCCGCTGAGAGGTAATGCAGGCTGCCACCTGTCCGGTCGTCGCCGAGAATGGCGATAAGGTCCCCGTGGGACGCAACGTATTCGAGGCCGTCGAAGGTGACATCTCGTCCTTCCCAAACCCCGGCATCGATCAGGTGCGCGCGGGCGGCCCCGGCATCCATGCCGAACGCCGCGCGCAGGTCGTCATAGGACGCAAGGTACTCAAATCCGCTGAAGTTCGGGTCGATATACTTGGAGAAAAGATATTCCACCGATCCCGTATGCGTGTGCAGAAAATAGGTTGTGCTCCCATCTGCCGGGTCGATGGCGGACCGGGGGCCGGCCCCGCCGAGCTGAAGCACGTCAACGGCTTCATCGTAGTTTAGCCGTCTATCCAGAATCGTTTCCGAATAGGCCTGTGCGGTCGCGACAGTGGCCGCGACCTGCGGCGCCGCGAAGCTGGTTCCGTAGTCACCGTTGGCCGGGTAATTTTCGCCGTCCGCGAGGACAACGATGTCGGACGGGTTGTTGTTCGAGAACCCGGTGGGATTGCCCGCGCCGTCATGGCTGCCGACCGCGATCACATTCGACAGCCGTGCGGGGAAAATCGCGTTCTCGACCATCAAGTGATTGCCGTAATTCCCGCTTGCCGCCACACCGATAATGCCACGGGCTTCCAGGAGGTCGAGACGGGCCACCGTGGTCGCGACCGGATAATTTCCACCCCAGCTCATGTTCACGGCCCCGATCTTGTAGCCGGAGTCATGTAAGTTGATCAGCTGGGTGAGTGACGAGTTAATCGCCCTGTACGAAAAGAACCCGCCACCATTGTTGGACACCTGCAGATCGATCCGTTCCAAGTCAACATTGGTGTACTCGATTGCAGTCGCCACGGACGTTCCATGGGACGTCAAACGCGATCCATCGGTATCGTTATTGCCGTAGTAGTAGTCGTACTCATACATGTTCGCGCCGTAAACGGCCTCGAACTCATCGGTTACCCCACTATCGATGATTCCAACCGACCAAACGCCCAAAATCGCGCCCCCACGCTCAACCTAAGCGAGGGAGTATAGGGCAATCGAATAAGTTCGGTAGTAGGTATGTACCGAAACAGCCTGCGCCTGTGGACGGCCGGTCCTCGATTACCCGTCCCAGGTGCGCTCCAGCACCCGCACCCAGTTCCGCCAGCACAGCTTCTCCATCAACGCCTCGTCGATTCCGTGCGTCCGCATCGCGGCGCGCAGGTTCGGCAGGCCCGCCACGTCGCCAATGTCCCGGGGCACCACCGCGCCGTCGAAATCGGAACCGAACCCGACCCGATCCTCCCCGAGATGTTCCAGCAGATGATCGAGATGCCGCATCATGTCCTCCAGCGGGGTGTCGGCGGACATCTGACCGTCCGGACGCAGGAAACAGGTCGCGAAATTGATCCCGACCATGCCGTCGCTCTCTTTGATCGCCGCCAGTTGCTTGTCCGTAAGATTGCGCGCACTCGCGCAGACCGCATGTGCATTCGAATGGGTCGCAACCAGCGGCGCATCGCTCAGCGTGGCGATCTGCCAGAACCCGGCCTCGTTCAGGTGGGAGAGATCCAGCATGATCCGCTTGGCATTGCAGATCCGCACCAGGTCCAGGCCAAGATCCGTCAGGCCGGGCCCGGTGTCGGGCGAGCTGGGAAACTTGAACGGCACCCCGTGGCCGAAGATCGTCGGCCGGCTCCAGACCGGCCCGATCGACCGCAGTCCCGCCTCGTACAGCACTTCCAGCGACCGGAACTCGGCATCGATGGCCTCGGCGCCCTCGATATGCAGGATGGTCGCCAGCCGCCCGGACTCGATGCACTGCCGGATATCGGCGGCCGTGCGGCAGATCTTGACCGCGCCACCCGACGCCGCTTCGATCTGCATCAGAATCCCCGCCATCTCCAGAGCGACCGGTAAGGCGTCCCCGATCGGCAGGAGATCGGGCAGCGGGATCTCGTAGCTTTCGCCCGACATGTCCTTGAAGCTCATCCCGTCTTTTTTGGGAGACGGTACGAACACCGCGAAGAAGCCACCCGCGAAACCGCCCGCCTGCATCCGCGGCAGATCCAGATGGCCCTTTCCGTCGCCCTCCAGGAACTGACGATGGGCATCCGATGCGCCTTTCCGATGGAGCCGCAACAGGACGTCGTTGTGCCCGTCGAAGATGGGAGGCACGGTCTGGCTGGTCATGGAAACTGGCTCCGGCAAGAAAGAACGAAGGACGTCTCAGCTTTCCACGTCACATCGGATGCGGCCAGACCCCTGCGAAGAATGGGTGTGCGCCGTAGAGAACAGCCCAGAGCACCACGCCTCCCAGGAGCCGCAGCCAGCCGATACCGGCCCAATCGATCCGGGTCCGGTTCTCAAGCGCAGCCTGGAACGGGATCACCGAGGTCGTCAGCACCACCGGTCCCCAGGCGCCCTCGTCCCCGGCCTCCTTAAGCTTGCGCCGCTGCTTGCCGTCGATCGACACCATGCCCACGAACGACAGAACGGCCATCGAGCCGAAGAGAAAAATGGAGGCGAGATCCCCCTTGGTCGCAAGATGGGCCAATGCCCATAGCCCTGTCCCCCAGAGGAACGGATGCCGGGTGACGGTCACGATTCCGCGCAGCGGGTTCGGGTCGGACAGAACCACCTCGCCGCCGACGGCGGTGGGACTTCGGGTGGTGATTCCCGCGACCAGAAACAAACACGCCAGGGGCATCAGCAGGTTAGGGACCCAGCGTGTCCAGGGCATCGGCGTCCACACCTCAAGCGTCGGCGCCGCTCCATAGGCGATGATCGTCCAGACCAACGCCGCCAGCATGACCAGCGAATAGATGCCGCGAAACGCCTCCTCGCCGATCCGGGTGACAAGCGGTTGCCGCAGGGCCCAGGAGCTCAACAGAAAATGCCCGCCGACAAAGGCCAGCACCCCGCCAATCACTGCGTCGATGGTTCCGAACATCTTGTACTGCCCCGCGCCGATTCACCCGCTATATTGGGGCATATGGAGAAAGAAACACGCAGCGACAAGCCCGAAACCGCCCCCGGTACGCCCGTCCCGGACGCGGCCCTCCTGCAGGACAGGATCCTGACGCTCTGTCGGGAACGAGGCGCCGGAAAATCCGTCTGCCCCTCGGAGGTCGCCCGCGCGATGAGCGGCGACCCGAACGACGGCCCCACCTGGCGTCCCCTGATGCGTGCGGTGCGCAAGGCCGCCGCCGAATTGCAGGACCAGGGCCGCATCGCGGTTCTGCGCAAAGGCAAGCCGGTCGATATCCGAACGGTGAAAGGTGTGATCCGGCTGGCCTTGCCCGACACCTGAAACCCACGCTTTCGGGTCGGCGACCTCACATCTCCGGCAAGGTGACTCCGCGCCGCCGACACGCCGCCTCGACCGTGTTGCGGAGCAGACAGGCGATGGTCATGGGACCGACGCCGCCTGGCACGGGCGTGATCGCGCCTGCCACAGCCAGCGCCTCGTCAAAAGCCACATCGCCGACCAGCCGGGTCTTGCCGTCGCCCTTTTCCGGAGCCGGGACCCGATTGATCCCCACATCGATCACCGTTGCCCCCGTCTTGATCCAGTCGCCGCGCACCATTTCGGGGCGCCCGACAGCGGCGACCAGAATATCCGCCTGACGGCACATGGCCGGCAGATCGGCGGTGCGGGAGTGGGCGATGGTGACCGTCGCATTGGCGCCGAGCAGAAGCTGCGCCATCGGCTTGCCGACGATGTTCGACCGACCGACCACGACCGCATGCTTGCCGGACAAATCCCCCAGCCGATCCTGCAGAAGCAACAGACAGCCGAGCGGTGTGCAGGGCACCAGCGCCGCACCACCGGTCGCGAGTCGTCCGGCATTGATCACGTGAAACCCGTCGACATCCTTCGCCGGTTCGATCGCGTCCAGCACCGCCTGGGCATCGATCTGTTCGGGCAGGGGAAGCTGGACCAGAATGCCGTCCACAGCGTCGTCGGCGTTCAGATCCGCGATCAGCTTGAGCAGCGTGTCCTGATCGGTGCTCGCATCAAGCCTGTGCTCGACCGAGCGCATGCCGGTCTCGACCGTCTGCTTGCCTTTGTTCCGCACGTAGACCTGGCTCGCAGGATCCTCGCCGACCAGCACCACCGCGAGCCCCGGCGTGAAGCCGTGGGTCTCGGATACCGTTGAGACGGCGCGCGCCACCCGCTCCCGCAGCCCGGCGGCGAAGGCCCTACCATCGATCCGTTTGTCGGCGCCGGGTTCGGCTGTGCGGCTCATTCTGATCTCCTGCAGGCTCATGAGGATCTGTCGATGTCGGAGAGGATGCGCGCCTCCACACCCTCCGCATCATCGGTTCGAATTTCCAGAATCTTGCGCCGGTCCGTCGCCCCCCGGACAACCTCAATGGTCGATTTCGCAAGTTTCCAGCGCTTCGCCAGCAGGGCGATCACCGCCGCGTTGGCCTTGCCATCCTCGGGTACCGCGGTCACGGAGACTTGCAGGAATGCGACTCCACTTGCGTCACGCGCGACAGCCCGCACCCGGTCGACCGACGCTTTGGGAGTAACCTTCAATGTCAGCCGCAGGCCGTCGGCAACGCGGCTGACCGGGCACACCGGCTGGGCCCCCTAGCGGAGACCCGACGTCAGTTCGACCAACAGTCGGAAGCCGAACTGCAGACCCAACATCAGGATGATCGGGGAAATATCGATTCCGCCGAGATTGGGCATGACATTCCGGATCGGCGTCAGAAGCGGTTCGAACAGCCGGGACAGGAACCCCATCACGACCTGCACCACTTTGTTGTAGGCGTTGATCACCCCGAACTTCACCAGGAGATCAATGATGATGTAGATGACCAATCCCCAGGTCAGAAGCTGAATGATCTGGGCGATCAGCCAGATAACCGCATCCATCGTTCGTCATCCTCCACTCGCGGGGCGGGTTTGCTGGCGAGCAAACTAGCGTTCCGGCGGGCTGGGAACAAGGTCGCGTTCCGGCTTAGGCGGAGTGCCATCATGACGCGGCAAGCCTGGACCGGGGCCGGTATTGCCAGGAAACTGAGTGAGAGCCGCAAACCTGGTGGGACAGGACGGTTTGAGCGGCTAAGGTACCAGGCACGCGTCCCGGCAAAGCCCTTTCCGAAAGAAGAAAGACTGTTTCCGTGTCACACCCTCCACCGGATACCGAAGGTCCGTCCGCCGGAACCAAATCAACGCCGGAGACAGCGGCGATCTCGCTGCGGGTCGAGTCCCTGTTTGACGCTCTGGCAGCGATGGACGTCGCGGTCGTGCTGTACGACGCCGAGGACCGCATCGCCCTGGTCAGCCCGCTCTACGCCGACATGTTTCCCGAGGAGCGACCGACCCTGGTCCCGGGAACGCCTCATGTTGAGACGCTGCGCTATTTCGCCGCCGCCAATGATCGGGTGCAATCCTTGGGGCACCACTCGATGGAAGCCTACCTGGCCGCCGAATTGAAACGGCATCGCACGCCCTATGTCCGGCAGGTCTATCAGCGGTCGGATGGGCGATGGGTGGAGGCCCGGAAGATTCCCATGCCCGGCGGCGGCATCGCCGGCCTGTGGCGTGATATCACCGCTCAGAAAACCGTCGAGCTGCAATTGTCAGAAGCCAAGGAACTGGCGGAGGCGGCCAATCAGGCAAAGTCTGACTTTCTGGCATTGATGAGCCACGAGCTCAGAACACCTCTCAACGCGATCATCGGGTTCGCCGAGCTTCTGGCAAAACCGGTCTCTCCACCCGAGGGGCCGCAACGGATTGAGTATGCCAATCTGATCGCTCAAAGCGGTCGGGACCTGCTCGGCGCGATCAATGATGTGCTGGACTTGACGAGAATCGGTACCGGGGACGGCACGCTTGACCGGGTGCCGGTTGATCTGGACTCCGTGTTCCAGCAGGTCGAGCGCGGCCTTGCGGAGGCCGCGATGACGAGACAGGTGCGGATCCGCACCGAGATCGACGGCCCCCTTCCGGCCTTCGTGGCCGACATCAAGGTCCTCCGCCGCATGGCCAGCCATCTGCTGACCAACGCGATCAACGCGTCGAGTGCCGGCGCCATCGTGCGGTTGACCGGTCAGCCCATGCCTCTCGACTACGGACCCGGGGTGGCGATCACCGTCGAAGACACCGGCCCCGGCCTCGACCCGGAGGATCTGGTGCGCGCGGGCGAGCCGTTCCTGCAGATCGGGCCCGAACCCGGTGATGTCCGCAAACGACGCAGCGGCGGGTTGGGCCTGGGGCTGCCCCTGGTGAAGGCCATGGCGGAACTCCACGGAGGTCGTTTCACCCTGGACTCGGCACCGGGTCGGAAAACCACAGCCCGGATCATTCTGCCGGCCGGCTGAAACCGGAGTTCCGGCATGTCTCGAACGACCGGGATCGGCACAAGATCCCTCTTGCACGCCAGAACCGATCTCACTATCTTCCGCGCACTTCGGAGACGAGATCGTATGATCCGCTCCGTCCGGCACGGTGGGGCCGTAGCTCAGCTGGGAGAGCGTCGCGTTCGCAATGCGAAGGTCGGGAGTTCGATCCTCCTCGGCTCCACCAAATTTCTCTCGGCTATAACAACGAGATACCCGCTGAGAGACGCCCCGAGATTTCCCTGCGAAGTCGGTCCGCCACGCCTGTGTCACAGTGACGGAGGCTGGTGGCCCGGACGCCCTACTCGGGCGGTGGAACGAAAACGCCGCACACCTGACAGGATATAGAGGAGGCGCCCTCCTCAGATCGCGAGAATGCGGTGCTGCAGCCAAAGCAGCGCGGGGTATCCGGCCGGCCAGATCCAGAGAAAGCGGTTGAATCCGAACAGGACGGCGTTCGCGCCGTGAAACACGAGGGCCACCCCCAGTCCGGCGATCAGGGTGGGTTTGGACAGCAGGGTCAGCGGAAACAGCAGTTCGAACAGCATCACCGCCCAAGACACGGTCCACAACAGTCTCGGCCGGTCGGCCCAGGACCTCAAAGCCTCGCTCACCGGGTAGACGGAGAACCGAAACACGTCCTGCAAGGCGGTCCCGCTGCGCCAGTCCGGGTTGCGGATCTTGACCCAGCCCGCCCTGAAATAGGACAGCATCAGCTGCAGAGCCAGATAGGCGAACACGTACTCCTGCAGCCGCACGCTCGGGACAAGATGTGCGAGGCAGAGGCAAAACAGCACCAACACGCCCATAAGATCGCTGCCGCCGTTATACGGGCCCTGGAAACGCTTCAGAATGAGGAGGGCGATCAGAAGCAACCCGATGCAGACCCAGAGGGTCTGGATGCCGATGAGAAGCAGGACGCTCAAGGCCAGGCGCGGCAGGAACAGCACCCTGAGCTCTTTCGCTCCGCTCAGATGCTCCAGGCTCTGCTGAATGAAGGCGATCGCCAGTACGATCTCGGTGAACCGGATCGCGTCGTCCAGACTCATGCCGCAGCGCGCCCGGAAACCCGTTCGACCGGAGAGACGAAGGCGATATCCGTCCGCAGGTCGGCCCCCTCACGGCTGACGAATATCAGCCGGAACCGCAGGAACGGAGTGACGGCGAGATCGGCGGATCCCCGTTCGAGCTCGGCCCGAAGACGATTCAGGATCTCCCGCCCCCGGTCTTCGGACGGGTCCTGGATCAGACGCTCGACACAGGTCGCGACGAACAGGGATTCGTTCCAGCCGGGATTCCAGAAGAGCCGCAGCAGCATGGTCCCGACGGGCAGCAGCGCCGGGCGCGGCCGAAACTCCTCCCACTGGTCCCGAATCTCATCGGCCGCGCCCAGCAGGACGTATTCGAGCCGTGGCGACGGTCCGATCACATCGAAAAACCGCCAGGACGGAAACAGAGCGGGCAGGCAGAGCTTCAGAGCGTGCAACATGAAAACAGGGAGGGCCTTGGCAATTCAGCGTTTGCATCAAATTTTATACGATGCGGAGCATAGCAGAAAAACAGATCCGTTCATCGGGGATTTGTGGATCGTCCGGGCAGCGTTTGCCGGAGGCGCGGTGGCGGCGCCCGCACCGGAGATGCCAGGTTGACAAGGACGCCCGGAACCGGGCCGCCGACTGTCACATAATCTTCAGGTCCATCCCGTTGCAAAGCCATCCACGCCCGCCTTATATCTGCGGCTTGTCCACAACCACCGGGATTCCGGCATGACCGTCCTGCAGAACGCCTATCCGCGCATCATCGGTCATCGGGGGGCCGCGGCCTTGGCTCCGGAAAACACCTTGGCCTCGATCCGCGCCGCGGCCGCCGAGGGCGTGACCTGGATCGAGGTGGACAGCAAGCTCGCAGGCGACAATGTCCCGGTCCTGTTCCACGACGAGACGCTCGACCGCACCACCAATACGACCGGTCGGGTGGCGGATCGGACAGCGGCGGCGCTTGCCGAGATCGATGCCGGGTCCTGGTTCGGCCCCCCGGACGGTCCGACGTTCCCTGGGGAGCCGATTCCGACGCTGGCCCAGTCGCTTGCCGAAATCCGCAGGCTCGGTCTGGGTCTGGATCTGGAGATCAAGCCGGACAAAGGTCGGACAGTGGAAACCGCCACCCATTCCCTGGAGGCGCTGTCCGAAGCCGGCTTCACATCGGCGGACCCTTTGCTGGTCACCTCGTTTCGGCCGGAGGCGATCCGGATCTTCCACACCTACGCGCCGGAGTTCGCCCGGGGTCTGCTGATCTGGCAATGGCCGGACGACTGGCTGAAGACCGCCCGGGCGCTGGATTGTGTGGCGGTGATCTCGGACCAGAAAAGCCTGGCGACCGAATCAGATGTCCGGGAAATCATCGATGCCGGCTTTCTGGCCATGACCTACACCGTCAACGAGCGGGCGCGGGCCGAGGAGTTGCTCGGCTGGGGGGTCACCAGCGTGGTGACCGACGACCCGACGGTGATGCGGGGGCTCTAGCAGGCTGGTGGGTAGAATGGTGGGTCGACGGGGCGGAGATTTCGCGCAAGTCTTCGGCTCCCGCAACCCAGCCAGGCGTCTCTCCATGCCCCATAACGTGCTTCTGATCGATCATCTCTATCACCCGGCCGGCGAGCGCCTGCTGCAACAGCACGCCACCGTCACCCATCTGGAAAAGCCGGCCCGCGATCAGGTGATCGCCGCCGCCCGGACCGCGCACGGGATCTGCGGACGCTATCCCAACAAGATCGATGCCGAGGTGATCTCCGCCGCCGAGGACCTGCTTGTGATCTGCTCGTCCGGGCGCGGCACCGATGCGATCGATATCGAGACGGCGACCGCCCGCGGCGTGACGGTGGTGAACAACCCGGGCTTCGGCAAGGTGCCGGTGTCGGAGCACGCGATGTTCATGCTGATGTCTCTCTCGCGCCATGGAATCGAGCACGATTCCATGACCCGGGAGGGCCGCGGCTGGAGCGACCGGCTGGGCGCCGGCAACACGATCCGGGATCTGGACCGCGCCACCCTGGGCATCGTCGGGTTCGGCGAGATCGGCCGGGAGATGGCCCGGAAATGCGCGGGCGCCTTCGACATGACCGTGATCGCCTACGACCCTTATGTTCCGGCTGAGGA
The DNA here is from genome assembly GCA_024742605.1 of Alphaproteobacteria bacterium. Lineage (GTDB taxonomy): Bacteria > Pseudomonadota > Alphaproteobacteria > Thalassobaculales > Thalassobaculaceae > JANSYC01. The sequence continues at coordinate 25,186 of JANSYC010000037.1, forward strand.
GATCGCGGCCCTGGGCGTCGAGCCGGTCGCGCACCTGCCGGATCTGCTGGCCCGGGCCGACTACGTCACGGTGCATGCCGAGCTGAACGAGACCTCGCACCACCTGATCGACGAGGCCGCCCTGCGGGCGATGAAGCCGGACGCCTGCCTGATCAACACCGCCCGCGGCAAGATCGTCTCGCAGGACGCCCTGCACCGGGCGCTGGCGGAGGGCTGGATCCGGGCGGCGGCGCTCGACGTGTTCGAGGTCGAGCCGGTCGGACCGGACAACCCGCTCTGCGCCTTGCCGAACATCCTGCTGTCGCCCCATGTCGGAGGCCTGACCCAGGGCTTCGCCGAGGCCAGCTCGATGTCGGTCGCCAATCAGATGCTGACGGTGTTCCGGGGCGAATACCCGGACAACATCCGCAACCCGGAGGCCTGGGAGCGCACCAAGCAGCGCGCGATGCGGATCCTGGGGGAAAGCGGCAGCTAGGGCCCTGCCGTTTCGCAGATAGGTTTTTCGGTGCCGACTACGCGGCGTGGTGGTCCGCGCTTTTGCCGGTCAGGACATAGCTGCGGGAGCAATAGGGGCAGACCACCTTGGTCTCGTCCTCGGGGATCGTCAGATAGACCCGGGGATGGCCCAGGGATCCATCGCCGCCGTCACAGGCCACCGTGCGGCTGGTGACGTTGATCGTCTCGAAAGGCTCCGCCATCTCTCCTGCTCCCTCGACCTTTCCGAAAGCCGTCCCATATTCGTTCCGCGGGTATCGCCGCACCGACATCCGTGCTGGCGAAATGTGCCCGATGCTTGTTCCGCGGCCGCTCGGATGATACCCAACGCTCTCCTTATCGCAACACAACCCGCCAACGGCAACGGTCGAATTTCGATGCCCCTGCATTCGCCTTCGCAAGTCTCCCAGTCAAAGCTCCCGATTCCCGACTTCGCGGTGGAGCTGTCCGGGCTGGAGAAGACCTACAAGGGCAACAAGCGCAGCGGGCCGAAGCAGGCCCTGAACGGCATCGACCTTCAGATTCCGCGCGGCTCCGTCTTCGGATTGCTGGGACCGAACGGTGCCGGAAAATCCACCATGATCAACATTCTCGCCGGGCTGGTGATGAAGACAGCGGGTACCGCGAAGATCTGGGGCATCGACATCGACGCCGATCCGCGCCAGGCGCGCGCCGCGATCGGGGTGGTACCGCAGGAACTGAACATCGACGCGTTCTTCACCCCGCGCGAGATGTTGGAGGTTCAGGCCGGCATGTTCGGGGTTCCGCCATCCGAGCGGCGCACCGACGAGATTCTCGAGACGGTCGGGCTGTCCGATAAAGCGCATGCGTATTCCCGGTCGCTCTCGGGCGGCATGCGGCGGCGGCTTCTGGTCGCAAAATCGATGGTCCACGACCCGCCGATCCTGGTGCTTGATGAACCGACGGCGGGCGTGGACGTGGAGCTGCGGCGCAAGCTGTGGGACACGGTCGCGGATCTGAACGCGCACGGCGTGACCGTGCTGCTGACCACCCATTATCTGGAAGAGGCGGAAGCGCTGTGCGACCGGATCGCCATCATCAATCATGGTGAGGTGATCGCCTGCGATACCACCCGCAATCTGGTCGGCCGGCTGGACGGCAAGGAGCTGTTCGTCGAGGTCGAGGAGGCCCTGACCGAACTTCCCGCCTCTCTCCAGTCCCACGGGTTCACTCTGGCCGACGATGGCCGGTTGCACGTCACCTACCGCCGCGGGCGGGTGAAGGTGGCGCGGCTGCTCGGCGCGGTCCAGGCGGCCGGTCTGCACGTCGTCGACCTGGAAACCCGCCAGAGCGATCTGGAGGACGTGTTCGTCGCCCTGACCTCCGCCGATGGCGACCCCGACCACCTGACCTCCGGACATGCGGCTTAACCGACCGCTCCTGTGTACACTCTGGCTCGTCTGCATTCTGGCGCTCGGCGCCTGTGCGCCCACGGTGATCGGCAAAGGCCCGACCACGACATCCCCCCACATCGTCGATGACTGGATCGCGGTGATGCCGGACGGCGCGCGGCTGCCGCTCGAGATCTGGACTCCGGCAGATCACGGCGGTGCCGAGACCCGTGCCGTGGTGATCGCCCTGCACGGGTTCGGCGACTATGCCAATGCCTTCCGTCGGTTCGCGCCGCAACTGGCCGCTGACGGGATCGCTGTCTACGCCTATGACCAGCGGGGCTTCGGCCAGGCCCCCCATCCCGGCCACTGGGCGGGAGCAGAGGTTTTGGCCGAGGACGCGGCGACCGTCGCAGCCCTCGCCCGTGCCGACCAGGCAAAGCGCGGCCTCCAGTCCCTTCCGGTGATCCTGATGGGCGAGAGCATGGGCGGGGCGGTCGCCATGCTGGTGGCAGCCCGGCCGACGCCCGGCATCGACGCGGTCATCCTTTCGGCCCCGGCGGTCTGGGGTCGGGACTTCATGCCGGGCTATCAGACCCGGTCCCTCGAACTCACCAGCCGGACCCTGCCCTGGGTGACCCTGACCCCGCGCGGCCTGCCGATCCGTCCGTCCAACAACATCCCGATGCTGATCCGGTTGGGCCGTGACCGGCTGTTACTCCGCAGCCCGCGGGTCGACATGGTGCACGGTCTGGTCGACCTGATGGACGCGGCCCAGGCCGCCGCACCCGACATCCAGCTGCCGACCCTGTTCCTGTACGGCGACAAGGACGATCTGGTGCCGAAACGCCCGACCTGCGCCGCGATCGCCAGACTGCCCGACCGGCCCCGCCGCTGGCGCGTCGTGGTCTACGAAGGCGGTCATCACATGCTGTTCCGCGATCTGAACGGCGCCCGCGTCGCCCGCGATATCTCCGCCTGGATCATGGATCCGGGTGGCGCCCTGCCCTCCGGCGACGAGCGCGTGCCGGCGGTTGCCGGTCGAAGAAGTCTGTCATCGTTCTGTCCGGAGCGCGGAGAAACGGCAGTCGGCGGCTGAACGCAGGGGCGTTGATATATCATTCAATAAAATGGTTGACTGAAGGACTTTGACCACCTACATTCAACCACATGGTTGATCAAGAAAACACCCACCTGAACGCCCTGTTCCATGCCCTCGGTGACGGCACCCGCCGCCGGATGCTGCGCGACCTGGCCGACGGCGAGCGGAGTGTGAGCCAACTGGCGGAACCGTTCGACATGTCCCTCGCCGCCGCCTCGAAGCACATCAAGGTGCTCGAGAAGGCGGGTCTGATCCGCCGGGAGGTGCGCTGGCGCACCCATATGTGCCGCCTGGAGCCGGGGCCACTGGCAACCGCGCACGGCTGGCTCGGCTTCTACGAGCGCTTCTGGACCAGTAGTTTGGATACCCTGGACCGCCTCCTGCGGGAGGAGCAGTCCGCCGACAGGACACCCCATCGGACAGAAGGAGACGACCGATGACCGATTCCGATCTCATAAGCGCCCACGGCACCCTGATCGAACCGACCACCTTGAAGATCCAGCGCCTGCTGCCCGGTCGGATCGACCGGGTCTGGAGCTATCTGACGGAGAGCGATCTGCGCCGGACCTGGCTCGCGGCGGGAGAGATGGGCACGAAACCCGGGAGTTCGTTCGAGCTGGTCTGGCGGAACAATGAGCTCACCGATCCGCCGGGGCAGCGGCCAGAGGGCTTCTCGGGCGAGCACAGCATGCAGAGCCGCATCCTCGAGATCGATCCCCCGCACCGCCTCGTCTTCAGCTGGGGGGAGGAGGGCAAGGTGGAGATCGACCTGGAATCACGTGGCGACAAGGTGCTGCTGACCCTTGTGCACCACCGACTGGCTGAACGCTCAACCCGCCTCGCGGTCAGCGCCGGCTGGCACGCGCATCTCGACCTGCTGGTCGCGCGGGTGTCCGGGGCGACGCCGACACCGTTTTGGGACTCCTGGACGGGCCTGCGCGCCGAATACGATCGGCTGCTGCCGACCTGAGGTGACGGATCGGCGCTAACCCTCTTCAGCAACCCCGGCCAGATGCCTGCCGGCGATGTAGCCGAAGGTCATGGCCGGGCCCAGGGTGATGCCGCCGCCGGGATAGTTCCCGCCCATGATCGAGGCACCGTCATTGCCGACCGCGTAGAGTCCCGGGATCGGCGTGCCGTCCTCGCGCAGAGCCTGCGCGTCGGCATTGGTGCGAATTCCGGCGAAGGTGCCCAGATCGCCGACCACCACCTCGACGGCGTAATACGGTCCGGTGGAGAGCGGGTGAACGCAGGGATTGGGTGTGATCTCCGGATCGCCCTGGAACCGGTTGTAGGCGGTCGAGCCCTTGTCGAAATCCGGATCCTCGCCGCGCTCCGCGGGCCCGTTGAAGCGGGCAAAGGTCTCGGCGAGCGCGGCGGCCGGCACGCCGATGGCGTCGGCCAGTTCGGCCGGGCTGTCCGCCCGTTTCAGATAGCCGGAGGCGAGATGCGGGTTCAGAGGCAGCGGAAACGGCTTCACGAAGCCCAACCCGTATTTCCGGATCGCGCGGTGGTCGGTGATCAGCCAGCCGCGCATAGCGTCGCCGGTCAGCCCCTCCGCCTCACAGGTCTTCACCAGGGCCTGGACGAAATCGTGGTAGGAATTGCCCTCGTTGACGAACCGCCGGCCGTTCGGGCCCACCGCGATCACCCCGGGCTTGGCCCGGTCGATGAAGTGCGGGAACACCCCCTGGCTGCCATCCGGCCAGACCACCTTGGAGACCGGAACCCAGGCCGCCGCGTTCGGCAGGCTCTCGTCCAGTCCGGCACCTGCCCCTTCGGCCAGTCGGAGCCCGTCCCCGGTGTTTCCCGGAGGGGCCGGTGAGTTGTGCTCGGCGCCGGTCGGCGCGTGGGCGAACAGTTTTTTGCGGCGGAGCAGGTCCTGGGGAAAGCCGCCTGCGGCCATCACCACGCCACGGGTCGCCTCGACGCGGGTCAGAATCCCCTCATGGTCGACCAGCGCGCCGGTTACCCGTCCGCTCTCGTCCGACATCAGCTCGACGACCGGGCTTGCGGTCCAAAGCTCTGCGCCTTCGTCCAGGGCCGACCGCGCCAGCCGCGCCGCCAGGGCATTGCCGTTGGTCAGCCGCATCGACCGGCCGTGCAGCGCCAGGTCCTTGAAATGGGCAACCAGCCGCTGGGCCACGAATCCGGCGCTCACCACCGACTTGGTCACATTGAAAAAATGCAGCAGCTCCTTGCCCGAACCGATCATCATGCCGAGAAAGGTGATCTCCTTCAGCGGCGGGCGCAGACGTTTCACATCCCGGCCCAGCCCCCGACCGTCATAGGGCGCGGCACAGATCGACCGTCCGCCCGGCTTTCCGCCCGGTGCGGTCGGGTGATAGTCGGAAAACGCGGTGCCGGTGATGAAGGCGACCTCGGTCTCGTTTTCCATGAAGTCGATCATGCGCGGGCCGTTTTCCAGAAACGCATCGACCCGGGGCCCGTCGAAATGATTGCCCGCCTCGTGTTCCAGATAGGTGCGCGCCTCCTCCAGGCTGTCCTCGATGCCTTCGCGCGCGGACGGACCGTTGCACGGTATCCAGAGCCAGCCGCCGGAACGGGCGGTGGTTCCGCCGAACACCGGTTCCTTCTCGGCCACGACCACGTCGAGCCCGTGATGCGCCGCCACCAGCGCCGCCGACAATCCGCCAGCCCCCGAACCGACCACCAGCACATCGCAGGTCCGGCTCGGGAACCCGTTTGTGTCGAGACCGGACCGGGTGATGGCGGAGGGGGACATCTGGGACATCGGGAAACCTTCGGGATCGGGACGCGCGGGGGCGGAGATCCGCCAAGTGGACCAGACCCAAAGACCGCCTGCAAGATCTCCCGCCGGGGATATGCGAACCAGGCACGGTTGCCTGTTGCCATCCGGAACGGTTCGGACTAGGTTCCCGCCTCAACGCACCCGTAGCTCAGCTGGATAGAGTACTGCCCTCCGAAGGCAGGGGTCAGAGGTTCGAATCCTCTCGGGTGCGCCATTTTTTCAACGGCTTATGGCCGATGCTTTTGGCTCGTACGGAACAGGTACGGGAAACGGGGTTTGGTCAGGCCAGTTAAATGGCTTTGATCAAACCACAATTAGAACATCACGAGTGGTCTCACAGCCGCTCATAAACCCCGACTTTCCGCATTCTTTTTCATTCCGAGTCTCTGCAGCGTTTAGCGAACGGCTGTGCTTTGAGGATGCCTCTGCTCGACCGCTTTACGGTACAGACTAGCCACTTCAGAAAAATTCCGAGTGATGCCGGTGCCACAGTCGCACATGAAACCACTAGCGGCCTGATCCTGCGCGTTCAACGCTTGAGACCCAAAGAGCGCTGTCGAAATAATCGTTAGAGCCATCAAGAATCGTTTCATTTTCCAGCCGCCCTCTCCAGCCCCAGGCTGGAGCCCAATAGGTGACAACATCGCTCATGCGGGATTATCCCGTTCCTGTGCACCCAGACCGGATGGTGCCCCATCGGGTCAAGCCGTAGGACGCGTCCCGCATAGCCGGTTCCCTCACCGCCGAATAGGGTACTTTCCGACGTCAGTCTTGTTTTGAGGCAAGCCAACCGTCGCAATACAGATTGGAAATACGATCCTCGAAGAGGAACGTGCGCATTGCATCCTCGAACGAGTGCACGATTGGCTCCGTCCCAATGTTGAAGCTTGTATTTCCAAGCGCCGGAACTCCCGTGCGGTCAAAATAGCTTGTGATCACCGGGTGTAACGGGTGTGCGGTATCCAGGACTTGCACGCGGATCGACCCATCGAGATGCACGCAACTGGGGCCTTTGTCCCGGAGCAGGTCTGAGGCCTGTCCAGCGACATTCATGAACCGGAGATCGGCGTTGGTCCGACTTCGCAGACATTTGTCGACCAGAGATTCCGTTGTCACCGGTGCAACCGGGCGCCACCATTGACGCCTCTTGATCTTGTTCAGGGTGTCTCGCATGTGGGGATCGTGGGCGCCGGCAACCAGACTGCGGTTGCACAGAGCGCGTGGCCCGATCTCGTCGCGCCCGTCGCATATTCCAACCACCTGCCCCTTCACCAGCCGATCCACGATGAGATCCGGATCCGCGGCGCGTGTTGTCAGATGAGAAGCTGAGAGTTCCGTGTCTCGGCGGGCCTTCAGTCCCAGATAGGGTTGAGAGAACGGGACCCGGACACCGTTGTTCATTGCAACGGCAACTGCAGCGCCGAATGCGGTTCCGGCATCAGTCGAGGCGGGTTGAACGACAAGCCGTCGGTCCGGATGGAGTTCGGCCAGCCGTCCGTTCGCCGTGCAGTTCAATGCGCACCCGCCCGACAGCATGATCGTCCGGTCGTCGGCGCTCAGATGATTGGTGACAAGATGGTTCAGCGCGCGTTCAAAGTAGTGTTGCGCCGTGCGCGCCCAGGCAGCCTTCTGGATCTCGGTCTCCGGCCGCTGGTGCCGCGAAAGATACTGTTTGACGACATCGGAAAACGGCAGAGATGTCGACGAATCGAACAAGGTCTCAGGCAGCTCATGAATATGCTCGCCCAAGGCCGCCAACCCCATGAGGGTTCCCTCAGAGGAATGCGGGCGGAAGCCGCAGAACGATGTGATGGCGGTGTAGAATGCCCCCAAACTGTGGTCTGGCGGAATCATGGTCAGCTTGGCGAGATTGGTTCCGTCCCAACGTGCCACCAGCCCAGACCAGGCCCCGCCCCATCCGTCCAGAGAGAGGACCAAGCCCGGTTCGAACGCGTTCTGAGCGATAACCGAATAGGCATGGGCGACATGATGGTCGATAAAATGCAGTCGTTTGCCGGAGAAACGGTGAGCGATTTCCGCCTGACCTAAAGCCCAGCGATAGGTTTCTGTGCTGCCGGCAAGCGCATGGGAAATATCTCCGCCGCTGAGCGCGCGGATTTCAGGAACCTGAAGGAGGTCAAACCCCACCGCGATCTCGAAGTCTTCGCCGAGAAGCTGCTCTGAAATCGATATTGCTCTGTTCGGGAAGATATTTGGCGCGTGCTTGTAGCGGATCAGCCGCTCTTCCTCCATGAAGAATAGCAACTGAGATCCATCAAGCGCGCACGCAGCGGTGTTCCAGGATATAGGATGGGTTAGCCCCAGGAGTTTCATCGGGTCTGAGTCCCCTTGGTCCGTAAGCAGTACATGCGTCCGCCAGATATGTCCGTCGTCAGGTCAATTGAGACGGCAGTCCTTTTGGGATATCGGAGGATCTGACTTCTGGTTGTTGATGTTAGGCGGCTTGGTTCCGATGTGCCATGCGTCTTGCATGGAAAGTCGCTTCTTCGATCCTTCTGCGGATTCTGAGGATGTGCTGATCGCCCCCGAAGAACACGTTGGCAGGTGTCACATCGCCGAGGCTCTCTGGAGTGCTCCCGGACGTGGCGAGAGCCCAACTCTGGAACCGGACCACCCAATGGACCCCGGCCATGAGGCTCTTACGTGAAAGTACTGAGCCCGTCCCGCCGTCGCTGCTGTGTCGAGCACATGGTCGCCAAGATCGCCGTGTCCGAGCGCTGGGCCCGCCTGGTTATGGGCCAACACCGCGCGACGCAGCGCAAGATCCCTGAAGGACGAGCGGATGAAGACGTCCTGACCCGGGCCCTCATCTCGCGCCCCTTCCGGTTCGGCCGATACCGCTATGGCTGCATCCACTGGCTGCTTGCACAGCGGGATGGCAAGTGGGCCTGAACCGGGTGAAGCGGCTTTTCTGCTCGAAGACATGCGGGAATCCAGTCTTGACCGTCGTCCGGGAGGGATCGAATTTGGCTATTGGAATTCGGTCGGATACTCCATTATATAACGGGTTCGCGACAGCTACTGTCTTTAAAGGTTACAAACCATTGGAACGTTTAATATTCGCATTCTCTGATGTGAGGGTTGGCCGTGCCTGCTAACATTGGCAACCTGGCGGAAATGGGACGCCGGTTTCGTGCCCGGAAGAGCGGGCAGGGCAACAAGCGGATCAATACGCGCATCCTCGACGTTCATAATCTGACGCACCTAGCAATTAAGAAGGAACTGGATTTCCGGAAATTATTCTGGACGGAAACCCTGAACGATTGCGTAATCAAGAAAGAAGTGGTTCCGGAGAGCCTCAAGCATCTGTACAAGCCGCACCAGCTTGCCACCAAAGTATTCTTTCCGTACTCGGACACACCCGAGGCAGAGGGATTGGGTATCGGCGGCAAGGTTGTCTATATCAACGAGCTGAATTTCGAAAAGAAAATGCAGGACAACTTCATCGGATCACAGCCCGAAGAAGCCCAGGCACACGATCTCCAGGTTCTTGATATCTTCGACACCCTTCCGTCCCTGGACCCCTTTCTGCTGCGTGACAAGTTTCAAATCGAAGATATCGAGGTATCCGAAGTCTATTTCGAGATCCCCGCCGATGAATGGGCGTTCATCAAGAGCAAGGTGATCGACAAATTCAGACCGCTGGCACAAATTGCCTTCGCCGGCGAAGGCAAAGATCTCGAGCGAAGCACCGTCCGTCTGGTCGACATCATGTGGGATGCGAAGGATATCAAGACCTTGGACCCGCTGACCAGGGCGCTCCAGGTCAAATCCGATGATGCCGGCGCTCTGTACTACGCCTGGAAAGGCATCGTGTATTACGAAATCAAAATTGATCAGATTCGGGGCGAACTGAATGATCTCTTAAAGCGACTTAAGGAGTTCGATTCCGACCCGGGAAAATCATATTACGACGGCATTTCAAAAATCGACTGGAAGAAGCCGATCCACAATCTGATGGTTTTGTGGAGCGGCACCGAAAGCATTATGAAGACGTACAATACAGTTTATGACGACTTTTTCGTGAAGGGAGAGAATCCGGTTTCCTTCAGGAAATTTTTCGAAACCGCAGAAGATTTGTTTTGGTATCTCGGAACCGCTGTCTCGGTTGTCGACAGTGTGATTGAGCAAGGCCACTCCTTTCCAGCGAGACTTGAAACCAATCGCGAAAAACTGAGCGAATTCTATTACGATGTCATGGAGCTGACGAAAATCGGGTGAGCCGTCCGAATTCCTCCAAGACGTGGAGCCTTGTATTTCCCCCAGACGTCCACGCCGAACGCCAGAACAATTCCCTCCACCATACCAATAGGCATCGGGTCGCAGTCGGGTTTCGAGGCACGCCGGCAATCGTCGAGCGAAACTCGCAATTTTATATTTTCATAAAGTTTTATGAGCTAAACTCCAATGTGCGATCCGGGAGTACGCATGGGCGATCGAATTCGAGAAGACTACCGCAGCATCACGGGGCCGGAGAAGGCCTCCATCCTGCTGATGTCGCTGGGCGAGGACCAGGCCGCCAAGCTGCTCGGGCAGATGGATGACGAGGAGATCAAGGAGATCTCCCAGGTGATGGCCAGTCTCGGCACCGTGTCCTCGAATATCGTCGAGCGGCTGTTTGTTGAGTTCACCGAACAGCTGTCATCCACCGGGTCCGTCGTCGGCTCCCTCAGCACCACGGAACGCCTGCTCGCCAAGGCCCTCGGCGAGGAGCGGGTCGGCGAGATCATGGAGGAGATCCGGGGCCCCGCCGGACGCACCATGTGGGACAAGCTCACCAATGTGAACGAGCAGGTCCTCGCCAATTACCTGAAGAACGAATACCCGCAGACCGTCGCCGTCATCCTGGGCAAGATCCAGCAGAGTCACGCCGCCAAGGTTCTCGCGACCCTGCCGGAGAACTTCTCGATGGAAGTCGTGATGCGGATGCTCCGCATGGAGGCGGTCAGCAAGGACATCGAGAAGGATGTGGAACGGGTGCTGCGGACCGAGTTCATGTCGAACCTGGCGCGCACCAACCGCCGCGACAGCCACGAGACCATGGCGGAGATCTTCAACTCGCTGGACCGGGCGACCGAATCCCGGTTCCTGTCGGCGCTGGAGGAACGCAACAAGGACGCGGCGGAACGCATCCGCGCGCTCATGTTCACCTTCGAGGATCTGAACCGTCTCGACCCGGCCAGCGCGCAGACGCTTCTGCGCTCGATCGACAACGACAAGCTGAAGGTGGCGCTCAAGGGCGCCTCGGAGGAGCTGCGGGATCTGTTCCTGTCGAACATGTCCGAGCG
>JANSYC010000104.1 GCA_024742605.1 Alphaproteobacteria bacterium
CGATGATCAACGCCGGCAAGCGTCACACCAAGATCCTGGCCGACGGCTGGACGACGGTCACCCGCGACCGCTCGCTGTCGTGTCAGTTCGAGCACACGGTTGCGGTGACCGAGACCGGCCACGAGATTCTGACCCTGTCGCCGATGGGATATACCAAGCCGCCTTACGTCTAACTAGGCCGCGCGCAGCTCGGCGACGAAGCCCGCCAAGATACCGAGTGTCTCGTCCGCCGCCTCCCGATGCGGGGCGTGGCCGCAGTTCGGGAGCATCACTTTCGTCACGGGCGCGGTGCAGCGCTCGACCACGATGTCGATCTGGGCCTCGGTGCCGTAGTGGTCGTCGACGCCCTGCAGCGCCAGCACGGGCACCGTGATCTTCGGCAGATAGTCCGTCAGATCCCAGTCCCGCCACGCCGGGTTCAGCCAGCTTTCGCTCCAGCCCCGGAACGCGCAGTCGACGTTTTCGCCATGCAGGCGCCTGAGCTTGTCGCGCAGATCGGTGGTCTCGAACAGACGTTTGGCCTCGGCGATGCCGGCGATGGCCACGTCCTCGGTGAAAAAGTGCGGGGCGAAGATCGCGATGCCCTCGATGCGCGGGTCGTCGTGCATACCGGCGTACACGGCCGCGATCGATCCGCCGTCGGAATGGCCCACCAGAACGCGTTGCCCGATCCCGGCGGCGTCCAGCACCCTGGGTAGCGCCTCCCGCGCCTCGTCCTCCAGATAGGTCAGCGGCCGGGGCAGGGCACAGGGGCTGGACCCGCCATAGCCCTGGCGGGAATAGGCGAAGACCCGGCAGCCGGTTGCGGCCGCCAGCCGTTCCGGGAAATCCCGCCAGATCGCGACGCAGCCCAAGCCCTCGTGCAGCAGTACCAGCGTCGGTTCGGCGTCGGCATCCCGGTTCCAGAACCGGTATTCCAGACGCGCATCGCCGAGTTCCAGATGTCCGGCTTCCGGCACTCCGGACATCAGCCGCTCTTGGTCAGGAAGCTGGCGGTGCGGGCGTCGTAGTCGGCGCCGCGCGTGACCCGCTTGACGAGATCGGCGCTCGGAAGCCCTTCAAGGGTTTTCGGATCGACCCCATCGCGGAGGGCTTTCAGGGTGTCGTGCACCGCCTGGAACGCGGCCATGAACGGCTGGTGGCCCTGCAGGCAGATCCTCACCCCCAGACCGGCCAGGTAGTCCCGGTCCTGCATGTCCGGGCCGACCCCGCCCAGCATGATCGGCAGGGTGATCTCGGCCGCGACCGCTTCGACATCGGCGCGGGATTTCGCACCCACCAGGAAGATCGCGTCGACGCCGGCCGCCTCATAGGCCTTGGCGCGGGCGATGCAGTCGGCGACGCCGGTCACCGCCAGGGCGCTGGTGCGGCCGAAGATCGAGATTGCCTGGCCGATCTCCCGCTCCTTGCGGGCGGCCACGGCGGCCTTCATCTTGCCGATCCCTTCGTCGAGCGACAGCAGTTCTGTCTTCTCCTCGTCCCCGAACGGGCGCGGCAGCAGGGTGTCCTCGATGCTCATGCCCGAGACGCCGGCCCGCTCCAACTCCTCGACCGTGCGCTGCACGCTGAGCGCGTTGCCGTAGCCGTGGTCCGCGTCGACCATCAGCGGCAGCGGGCTGGCCCGACAGATCCGTCCGGCCTGATCGGCGAACTCGCTGAGAGTCAGCACGATCAGATCCGGTGCGCCGAGCACGGTCATCGAGGCAATAGAACCCGCGAACATCCCGATCTCAAACCCGATATCCTGGGCGATCCGGGCCGATATCGGATCGTAGACCGAGCCCGGGTAGACGCAGGCACCGCCGTTCAGGACGGCGCGAAACGCGATCCGGCTGTCGGCAGGGGTCCAGGTTTCGACCGGGGCGTGCACGCTCATAGGGTATCCTCCAGTGTTTTTCTTGGTTGAGTGATCGGCCGCTTGAGGTCACTCAGGCGGACGGCCATAGGAGACGGATTCCGAGGGCGCGTCCTGGGTGTCGTCGGTGGCACGGGCTATTTCGGCGCGTTGCTCCGCCTCCATGAGGACGCGAGCCGGTGGCGATCCGCCGGCCTTGTCGATACCGAAATAGACCGTGGTATGCGGGAACGGGATCTCGATCCCTTCCTCGTCGAAGCGCTTCTTGATGCGACGGTTGAATTCACGCTGCACGCCCCATTGCAGGATCGGTTTCGTCTTCACGCGGCACCGGATCACCACTGCGCTGTCGCCGAGTGCGTTCACGCCCATCATGTCCAGCGGCTCCAGCAGCTTCCAGCCCCAGTCCGGATCGTCCGCGATGTCCTGCGCGACCTCCCGGATCACCGACGAGACATGATCGGTGTCCTCCCGGTAGGCGACGCCGATATCCATCAGAGCGTAGGAGAAATCCTTGGTCATGTTGACCACCGTGGTGACGTCTCCGAACGGCACCACATGATAGGATCCCGAGATATCCCGCATCTTGATGGTGCGGATCGAGAGATCCTCGACAATGCCGGTATGGCCGCCGACGGTCACCACGTCGCCGACGGAGATCGTGTCCTCGATCAGAATGAACAGGCCGGTGATGATGTCGCGCACCAGAGCCTGGGAGCCGAAGCCGATCGCCAGCCCGAGCACGCCGGCACCGGCCAGCAGGGGGCCGATGTCGACCCCGATTTCGGACAGGATGATCAGACCGCAGAACAAAAACAAAGCCGCCAGGATTGCCCGGCGCAGCAGCGGCAACAGGGTCTTGACCCGGTTGCTGGTCTCCCGAGGGGTGCCGTCCGGATTGACGCCGTCCAGCTTGCGGGCGATCGCGCTGGAGGAGACCTCCCAGATCAGAACCCCGATCAGAAGGACCAACGCTATGACGGCGGTGCTCCGGACAATCTGGGTTCGGGTGTCGGCCTCCAGGGCGCCGATCAGGTCGATGTCCCAGCCGCTGAGGATGACGATCGCAGCGATGATGCCCAGGACCACGTCGATCGCCTTGGTCAGGATCGGGCGGTACAGGTTCGAGCGGGCGCGCAGGCCGGGAAATTTTCGGTCCAGATCGTCGTCGAGAGTGAACAGCAGCGACAGGCCCTTGGAAGCGAGTTTCGACAGAAGGATCGCGGCGGCGGCCGTCAGGACCGTCACGATGGTCGCCTGCAGCAGGAAACGGAAACCTCCGCCGTGGCTCGCCACGAAGATCCCGAAACCGATCAGAACGTAGGCGATGGCCAGAAAGTGCCAGATCTCGGCCACACGTCGGCGAACCGGACCCAGCTCAGGGCCTCTGATCAGGGCAGCCACCTGCTCATGAGACTGCAGGATCAGCATGATCAGCAGTCCGGACAGCACGGCAGCGGTTCCGATTTGCAGGGCCTCGGCGCCGACCGCGCTGGCGCCCAGCGGAATGGAGGTTCGGGAGAGCACGAAGCCCAGCACCGTCACGAAGGACAGTCGCATCAGCCATGTGTAGAGATAGGCTGCGGTTTCGTCCTCGATCGGAATCGGCCGATACCTCGGGACCGCGGGGGCAAGGAGGGTGCGGCCGAAGACCCCGACAGCGCTTTGGATGGCGATGGCGAAGATCAGAATCCGGGCGATCGACTCCGCTTCAGGGCTGCGTCCGACAGCCTGCAGGGCCAGCCAGCCGGCCGCGAGGACCGCCGCCACGGTCAGGGCCTGAAAAATCGTTGTGATCGTCGCAGTTGCGATCCGGCCGGGTATGCTCTTCGGGTCGGTCGCCCGCACCCGTCGGATGGCCCGACCCAGGATCAAGGCCGCCAGCCACCGTGCCAGCAAGGCCACCAGGATCGGAAAGCCGATACCGACTGTGGCGATCTCGATCCAGAAAGCCTGCCGCTGCGAGTCGGTCGCCTGGTCTTCCAGCCAGCTCGGCAGGGCCTGAATGGCCTGGATGGCCTGGACGACCTGATCGAATACCTGGCTTACCCGGTCGGTCTGCTCGTTCACCACATCCGACAACTGGTCGGTCAGGCCGTTGTCAGTCTGCGGTTGGTTGGCTGTCTGGGAGCCACCTGCACCGTCCGAGATCTGCAGCAGACCCCGGAGGTCCTCCAGCAATGCCGCGCGCTTGTCGGGGTCCTCAATGGTCTGGAGCAGACGTTCCAGAGACGCGCGGTCTCCGGCGCTCGCGCCCGTGGAGCCGCTGTCCTGGGCCATGCCGCCGGTGGACATCGTGGCGAAGACCGCGAGGATCAGAAGGAAGGAAGCAGCCCGAAGGAATCTGCCAAGGGCTTTGCTGGGAAATGTAATGATCATAGGGAATTCGACCGAGGACGGTTCCAAAGGGGGGGGCCACGGTCGATGATGACCATGTGGCATGAGTCGGGTTTTAAAGGATTGCGCTCGGATCGTCGACCGATCTCGATCCGGACAGAGCGGAAGGCGGCGTGAGGTCCCGCAGGTCGGGGTTTCCGCTCGCTACCCGGCGTCGGTGCTGCTGTCCAAAAGGATGGACACCAGGAGGTGGGTCACATTGGAGCCGCATTGCGACAACGGTAGAACCATCCGGCGATAGCAAAACGTCGTGTCGTTCGAGGCAAAGGAGACATGCGAGAAATCTGCCGAGAAATCGGTCGCCGCTCGGGTCTTGATCCGGCTGTATTCAGCCGCTCCGAAATCTCGCACAGCGCGCCAACCAGCGTCCCTGACGCGGCGTCCCTGGAAATTGCGTCCGTTCTCCATTCGGACGTCGCGTCCGTAGCAAACGAACCGGAAGTTGTCGGGATTCTCCGCCGAACAGTCGACAATGTGGGTCCGTCCCAGAAGTCCCATATCCGCAACCAGATCAACCGGAATGTCGTCCGGCCGTGCGACCCGGCCAGCGTGGCTGAAGCGCAGACGCTGCCGCAACCGTATGAATGGGCTGTCGGGTCCGACCAACGGCCCGTCACGCAGGTAGGTCACGCTTAACTTACGGTCCGCATCGGCAAATGTTCTATCGGACATAGATCAAAACCCTGCTCATCGAGACGCTTCCGAGCCGAGTATTTCAACCCAAAATTAAGAATTGCCTAACGGGATTTGCCCAGTTTCGCAAGTGCCGCGACACAGAACAGCATTGAGGCCGATAGACCGCCCAGCAAAAGAAGACCCGCCTCGAAGCCGCCAGTTGCGTCATAGAGCAAGCCTAGCAGGAACGGTCCGCCGGCACCTCCGATCTCGGCCGCCGAGAAAAACAGGCCTCCCGCTGTGCCGGCCCGTTCCTCACCCACTCCGGGTGTTTCAACCAGGGTCAGGATCGCCACCGTCATGAGCGATGAGCGGGCGATCCCCTGGAGAATCAGTCCAACCATCAGTCCCGGTGTCCAGCCCATCTCGATCAGGATGCAGGAGGCGAGGGCGGCCACGAACAGGATGGCCAGAATTCTGAAGCGCCGGTCCGGCGTGGCGAGGCGCGGGATGGTCAACGCGCCCAGGATCCCGATCACCGTCGGCACCGTGGCCCAGTAGCCGGCCTCCACCGGGGTCATGCCGGAGACCCGCAGCAGCTCCGGCAGCCAGTTGCTGAGGCCGTGATTGTACATGAAGATCCCGACGCTCATCACCAGCAGGATCCGGACCGCGGGGATCGCCACCAGCGCCTTGATGGTTTCCATCTGCGGCGCCTTCTTGGTGGCGGCCTCTTCGGCGTCGTCACGTGACCGGACCGGACGCAGGCTGGCGATCAGCAGCCAGAGGAGCCCGGCGATGAAGGCCACCAGCGCCCAGATCTGCAGAACCAGACGCCAGTCGTTGTCGAGGGCCGGCATCAGGAGCGAGTTGGTCAGGGCGAAGGAGACGATCGCCCCCAGATTGGGTCCGGTGATGTACATCCCCATCGCCAGGCCGCGTTCGGAACCCTTGAACCAGCGTGCGATCACCTTGGGGGCGCCGGCGGAGACGATCGGGCCCCCGACCCCGAACAGGCCGACGGCGAAATAGAGCATCAGCGCCCCGTCCGCGATTCCGCGCAGCAGACCGGAACCCGCGATGATCAGGGCGCCGATGAACAGGGCGCGGCGGGCGCCGATCCGGTCGAGGAAAGCGCCGCAGGGAACCGCCACCATGATGTAGATGAGCTGCCAGATCCCGAGCACACCGCCCATCGCGGTATGGCTGATGTCCAGGTCGCGCGTGATCGGCCCGATCAGCGGCGCGAGACCGGCGATGGTGAGCCCGAAGCTGAAATAGACCCCCCATACGCCGAACAGAACCAGCCATCTGATCGGGCTGGGTTGGGTGTCATGCCGAGAGGGGTTCTGTTCGGCACCGGATTCAGCGCTAGATTGGGTCATCTCGGTTCACAAAATGGGGGATAGACCGTGGGCGACGTGAAGACATTCGAGTTGGGCCCGACCGTCCTGCAGAAGGGCATGACGGTCCCGAACGCCAAATTGGTCTACAGCACTTACGGTGAATTGGCACCTGATCGTTCGAACCTCGTCCTGTACCCGACCTCCTACGGAGCCCAGCATGGCGACACCGAATGGCTGATCGGGCCCGGCCGGGTGCTCGATTCCAGCAAATGGTTCGTGGTGATCCCGAACAAGTTCGGCAACGGACAGTCCTCGTCCCCCAGCAATCTGGGTGAACCATTCGGTCACGGTCGATTTCCGGTGTTCACCCATTGGGACAACGTCCAGGCTCAAAAGCGGCTGGTGGAAGAGGTGTT
This sequence comes from Alphaproteobacteria bacterium, assembly GCA_024742605.1. Lineage (GTDB taxonomy): Bacteria > Pseudomonadota > Alphaproteobacteria > Thalassobaculales > Thalassobaculaceae > JANSYC01. Next base: position 6,630 of record JANSYC010000104.1, read on the forward strand.
CGGCGTTACCAAAATCCCGTTGGTCTACGGCTGGTCGATGGGCGGACAGCAGGCGTTGCACTGGGGCGCAATCTTCCCGGACATGATCGAGCGGATCTGCGCGGTCTGCACCTCGGCCCGGACCTCGATCCACAACAAGGTTTTCATCGATGGGGTGCGCGCGGCGCTGACCGCCGATCCGGCCTGGCGCGACGGCTATTTCGCGGAGAAGCCGGTGACCGGGCTGCGCGCCATGGGGCGGGTCTATGCGGGCTGGGCGATGAGCCAGGCGTTCTATCGTGAGAAACTCTACGAGACCGCCGGGTTCTCCGATCTCGAGGACTGGATCGTGCGAAGCTGGGAGGGGAATTTCATCCGCCGCTCGGGGGACGATCTGCTGTCGATGCTGAAGACCTGGGAGCTGTCGGACATCTCGGACAATCCGATCTATCACGGTGATCTCGGCAAGGCGCTGGGGGCGATCAAAGCGAAGTCGATCGTCATGCCGGGCCGGACCGATCTCTACTTCACAGTTCATGACAGTGAGGTGGAGACGGCACAGATGCCGAATGCCGAGTTCCGGCCGATCGAATCGATATGGGGGCATCGGGCGGGCAACCCGTCGCTGAACCCGGTCGACGAGGCCTTCCTGCGCCAGGCGGTCGATGATCTGCTGGCCACCTGAAGAAAACACACAAGACCAGAGACGAGGGATGAGACATGGATTTGGGTTTGAAGGGTAAGACGGCGCTGATCACCGGCGCCTCAAAGGGAATCGGGCGCGGCGTGGCCGAGGCCCTGGCGGCGGAGGGCTGCCATGTGCGTCTGGTGTCCCGGTCGCTGGATCTGCTGGAGACCGCGGTAGCCGAAATCACCCGTGACCACGGGGTGACGGCGACCGCCCATGCCGCCGACCTGTCGGACAGCGGCGCGATCGACGGTCTGCTGGCCGGCGATCTGCCCGATATTCTGGTGAACAACGCCGGTGCGATTCCAGGCGGGGACATCGAGTCCATCACCGAGGAGATCTGGCGGAATGCCTGGGAGCTGAAGGTGTTCGGTTATATCAACATGTCCCGCGCCTTCTACGCCGCCATGCGCAAGCGCGGCCACGGGGTGATCTGCAACGTGACCGGTCTTGCCGCTGACAAGCCGGATTTCGGCTATGTGGCGGGCACCACCGGCAATGCGGGCCTGAACGCCATGACCCGCGCGCTCGGGGGCCACGGGCTGGAGGACGGGGTCCGGGTCTTCGGCGTCAGCCCGGGGCCGACCCAGACCGAGCGGCTGATCGGCCTGCTCAAGACCCGTGCGAAGGCCGAGGGCAACGAGGACAACTGGCAGAGCCTGATGGGCGGAATGCCCATGGGTCGGGCCGCGACCGTGCCGGAAGTGGCCGATGTGATCGCGTTCCTGTGCTCGCCCAAGGCCAGCTATGTCAGCGGCACGATCCTGACCGTCGACGGCGGCATGGGCTCGCGCGGCGGCAGCTTCAGCCGCTGAGGCAAACCCGAGGTTCCGGGGCGGCGGTTTCGCGACGCCCCGGACCCGGTCGTCAGGTGATATGCGCGCCGGTCGTCTCGGTGTAGACGGCGTAGAGCGACTGACTCGCCGTCATGAACAGCCGGTTGCGCTTGGTGCCGCCGAAACAGACATTCGAGCAGATCTCAGGCAGGCGGATCTGGCCGATCCGGTCTCCGTTCGGCGCGAAGACATGGACGCCGTCATATCCGTCGCCGACCCAGCCGGCGCTTGACCAGATATTGCCGAATTCGTCGCAGCGTATGCCGTCCGCGAACCCGGTCTTGCCGTTGAACTCCATGCTGGCGAAGGTTTTCCCGTTGCCCAGCTTGTCGTCCTTGCCGGTGATGTCGAACTCCCAGATCTGACTCTTGGCGTCCGAGTAGTGCGAGACCCCGGTATCGGCCACATACAGCTTCTTGTAGTCGGCCGAGAAGCACAGGCCGTTGGGCTTGAACGGGGCGTCGGTCACCCGGGTAATGGTGCCCGAATTGGCGTCGATCCGGTAGACGGCTTCCTTGCGGATCGGTTGCGGCGATCCGGTGGAGAGACGATTGCCCTCGTAGTTCATCAGACCGCCGTAACCCGGATCGGTGAACCAGATCGCACCGTCGTTCGGATGAACCACCGCATCGTTCGGGGCGTTGAAACCTTCGCCTTCGAATGCCTCCGCCAGAACCGTGACGCTGCCATCGTATTCATAGCGGACAACCCTGCGCGGTCCGTGCTGACAGGAGATCTGACGGCCGCGATAGTCGAACGTGTTGCCGTTGCTGTTGCCCGATGGCGAGCGGAAGCCGCGCGACACGTGTCCGTCCTCCTCGACGAAGCGCAACTGCTCGTCGTTCGGGATATCGCTCCAGATCAGATAGCGCCCGGCACCGTTCCAGGCCGGACCTTCGGCCCAGAGTGTGCCGGTGTGGATCCTCTGGATCGGGGTGTTGCCAAGTTTGAGGCCGTTGAAGCGCGGATCGAGGCTGATGATGTCCGGATCCGGATAGCGCACCGGCTCCGAGCCCGCACCGAAATTGCGGGCGAGGGCCTCGGGCGCCATGGCCGTGAGGCCCGCGATCGCGGCGGCTCCCGCGATGAGCCCCCGCCGCGAGAGATCCGGTGTGCTTGGGGTGGTGTCGGCCGAGTTGTCTAAGGTATGGGGGTCGTTCTGCTTAGGCATGACGTTTCTCCCTTGTTTGGACGGCATCGTTGAGGCGGCCGTCTCTGACCTAAGGATAACGCCTCTTTTGCACGTCATGCTAGTTTGTCCTGGAAGTGCGCAGGATTTCCGGCCTGCCGGGCACGATCACCGCGCGCAGGTTGTCCCTTGACGGGGGTTCACCGGGGCGGAAAGGTTCGCGGCAAGAAAACACGTCACCGAGGAAACCCCATGCCCTTCGATTTTTCGCCGTTCTTCAGTCGCACGCTGCCTGGTCCGTCGGGCAAGTATGGCGGCTTCCCGACCTATAATTTTGTCGGTGGCCACAACGATCCGGACGGCGTGCCGGTCGAGGATCTGATCGCGGCGGCGACCAAGACCCTCCAGCGGGACGGCCGGGATCTGGCGACCTACGGGATGCGGTCCGGCCCGCAGGGCTATCTGCCGTTCCGTAAGGCGATTGCCGGTCTGCTGAAGGACCGGGCGGCGATGGAGATCAGCGAGGACGAGGTGCTGGTGACCTCGGGTTCCCTCCAGGCCCTGGATCTGGTGAACGAGGTGCTGCTGGAGCGCGGCGATACGGTGGTGATCGAGGCGGCCTGCTACGGCGGGACAATGACCCGGTTGGCGCGGCTCGGCGTGGACTGGGTCGGGGTCGATCTGGACGCGCAGGGTATGCGGATGGACCATCTGCGCGAGGTGCTGGACGGGCTGAAGGCTAAGGGCATCAAGCCGAAATACATCTACACAATCCCGACCGTTCAGAATCCCACCGGCTCGATCCTGCCGGAAGACCGTCGGCGCGAGATGCTGGAGATCGCCAAGGCCCATGACGTGCCGATCTTCGAGGACGACTGCTATGCGGATCTGATCTGGGAGGGGGAGCGTCCGCCGGCGATCCAGGCGCTGGATACCGAAGGTCGGGTGATCTATTGCGGGTCGTTCTCCAAGTCGATCGCGCCCGCGCTGCGGCTCGGCTACATCGTCGCCGACTGGCCGGTGATGAGCCGTCTGCTGGCGGTCAAGAGCGACGGCGGGACCGGTGCGCTCGAGCAGATGGTGA
>JANSYC010000107.1 GCA_024742605.1 Alphaproteobacteria bacterium
ACCAAGGGAGACAGGCGATGGTCGATCGGCCGGGACGGGTAGAGGGCAAAGTCATCGTGGTCGCCGGGGCCGGTTCGGTCGGCCCTGGCTGGAGCAACGGTCGGGCTGCCGCCACCCTCTACGCCCGCGAAGGGGCCACGCTGTACCTGATCGATATCGACCCGGACTCCCTGGCCGAAACCAAACGCCTCGTGGTCGAGGCCGGTGCCGCCTGCCATACCGAGATCGGCGATCTGACCGACAGCCACACCGTACGCGACCTGCTGGCCGACTGCGTGACCCGCTTCGGACGGCTCGATGTGATGCACAACAATGTCGGCGGGTCGGCCCCCGGCGGGGTCGCCGAGATGCCGGAAGACCTGTGGGATCGGCAGATCGAGTTCAACCTGAAGACCGTCTACCTGGGCTGTCACCATGCCATCCCGCACATGCGCGAGACCGGCGGCGGCGCGATCGTCAATCTGGCCAGTGTCGCGGGCTATCGGCACATCGGTACGCCGATCAACGCCTATGCCGCCGCCAAGGCCGGCGTGGTGCAGCTCTCCCGCGCGATCGGGGTGCAATACGCCAAGGAGAAGATCCGCTGCAACACCGTGGTGCCCGGCCTGATGCACACCCCGCTGGTGGAGGCCCGCCTGACCAAGCAGCGCGGCAACAACGATGCCGAGGCGCTGATCGCCCGCCGCCACGCCCAGGTTCCGATGGGCCATATGGGCGACGCCTGGGACATCGCCTATGCCGCGCTCTTTCTCGCCTCCGACGAGGCCAAGTACGTCACCGCCACCGAAATCGTGGTCGATGGCGGACTGGTGATGAGCGCGCCGATCTGAGCCGCCATCACGGCTGTTCACGAGATCGGGAACCCTGTCGCACGCCTCTAAAACCGGGACGACCTCCGCGCCATCTTTCCATCATCGGATGACAGGATGCGGAGGGTGCGATGGCGGATATTCTGAACTTCCCCGAACGGCGGGCGACGATCCATTTCTCACCCGAAGATCGAGCGGCCCTTTACAGACTGCTCGACCGTCTCCGCCCGGCGGGCGCAATCGGCATCGACGAGGAAACCGGGCCCGGTGTGGCCCACGCCTATCTGGTCGGGGCGGAGGGGGAGACCCTGATCATCGTGCGCAAGACCCGGACCGGCGTCTTGGTCGAAAGCGGAACCGCCGCCGCCATGCTCTGGTCCGGCCGCGAGGTGGCGCAATACGCCTGAGGCGCCACCTATCCCGTCCGCGGCACCCGTTCCGGAAGTTGCAGCGCGTTGACCAGGGCGCGGACCTCCTGCCGGGCGGCGATGTGGGACATGCGGGGCTTGGGGGCGCCGGGGCGCTGCGCCTGATCAAAGATGTCGAGCATGGTAAGGCCCTGCAGGAACAGTTCCCGGAAGATCACCCGCTCGCTGAAGCCCGGTGCGATGCGGAAGCCGATGCGCTTGGCCAGCTTCTCCAGCACCGTTTCCATCTCACGCTTGTTGCGGGCGTCCAGATTGGACAGCCGGTTGCGCATGACGACCCAGTCGATGGAGCCGCCGTCCCGCTTCGCCCTCTGCTTGCGCGCATCCCAGACCATCTCGGCATAGACGCTGGGTTTGGTGACCTCCCCGGTGCGCCCGTCCACATGGGCGACCACATCGAGATCGATAAAGCTGTCATTGACCGGCGTGACAAGGGTATCGGCCTGGGCATGGGCCAGACGCGAGAGATTGCTGTCGGTACCGGCGCAGTCGATCACGATGTAATCCACCGAGGCGCGCAACTGATCCAGGATCGCATCCAGCCGCTGTCGGTCCTGCTCCCGCGCGGTCTCCCTGTCATTGTGATCGGAATGGGCGAGGAAGAAATGCCGAGGCATCGGCAGCCGGTTGCCCTCCCGCTGGATCGTCGCGGCCCGGTTCGAGAGATAGCGGGTCAGGGTCCACTGCCGCGCGTCCAAATCGACGGTGCCGACCCGAAAGCCGAGCCGCAGCAAGGCGACCGTCAGATGCATGGAGGTGGTCGACTTACCCGAGCCGCCCTTCTCGCAGCCCACGACAAGGATGTGCGGGGGCTGGGTCCGCGCCTGGATCTCCGCCGGTTCCATCAAATCCATATCGGCCATGGCCGACCTACTCTCGTTCGGGGTTGCGAATCGCGGGTATTCTACACGAAATCGAGTCCCGAAACGCCCTAGGCCGGACGCATCCAGATCGCGGTGTCGTGGAACACCGCACCTCCCGAGGGCGGCGGGCTGTCGGCGGAGGTCAAGGCGTTGATCCCCATCCCGCCCTCGAACGCATGGCCGGGGTGAACGGACTCGACGATCACGGTCCCAGGCTGCACCCCATCGAAGGGTCGGGCGTGCACCACGACCTCGCCTCGCCCGTTGCCCAGCCGCACCCGGTCGCCCGCCGACAGGCCGAGCCTGGCAAGCGTGTCCGGGTGAATCATCGCCTCCGGCCGGCCTTCCCGTTTGAGGCTGCCTGGAGTCTCGGTGAAGGAGGTATTCAGATAGTTGCGCGCCGGCGCCGTCACCAGACGATAGGGCAGCTCCCCGGTCGCCCGGTCGATGATGTCCACATGGTCCGGATAGGGCTCGATCCCCGCACCCGCCGGTCCCAGCTCCGCCCAGGGGGCCGCGAAACGGAATTTGCCGGACGGAGTGGCGAACCCGTCCAGGAAATGCAGATGCCGGAAGTCGGTCGCGATATCGAGATAGGGCTGCGCGCGCATCGCCTCGTATGCGGGATATCCGGATCGTTTCAGGGTCGCGTCCAGCAGTTCGGTATCGGTCATCTCGAAGCCCGGATGCCGCGCCCCCAGCCGCCCCGCCAGGGCCCGCGACAATTCGTGGTTCGAGAGACAGCCCTCGGGCGGGTCGATCACCTTGGCGCCGAGTTCCAGGAACGGCTGGCCGCCGGCGGTGTAGATGTCGTCATGCTCAAGGAACATGGTGGCGGGCAGCACGATATCCGCATGGCGGGCGGTCTCGGTCATGAACTGCTCGTGCACGCAGACGAACAGGTCCTCCCGGGCGAAACCCCGGTGCACCCGGTTGCTGTCGGGGGCGACCGCGACCGGATTGGTGTTCTGGATCAGCATGGCGGTGACCGGCGGGCCTTCTGCGACCACGGCGTCCTCACCGGTCAGGACCGGGCCGATCCGGGACATGTCGAGCATGCGGACACTCGGGTCCATCACATCGGTCGCCTCGATCAGGGTCTTGTCGACACGGAAGAGCCCATCGAATTTCCACAAGGCGCCGCCGCCCCGGTGCTGCCATTTGCCGCCGACCACCGGGATCGCGGCGACCGCGTGCACCTGCATCGGACCGTTGCGCGAGCGGGCGAACCCGTAGCCGAGCCGAATGAACGCCCGGTCGGTGCGGCCGTAGCGTTTGGCCAGCGCTTCGATCTGTGAGGCCGGAACGCCAGAAATCGCCTCGGCCCATTCCGGCGTGCGGCTCGCGAGGTGCGCCTCCAGACCTTCGGGGGTCTCGGCATACTGCGCCATGTAGGCACGGTCGGCGTAGCCGTCCCGGAACAGCACATGCATGATCGCGCAGGCGACCGCCCCGTCGGTGCCCGGCCGCACCATCACATGCTCGTCGGCGACCGCGGCGGTCGGTGAGCGGTAGGGATCGACCACGACGAAATGCGCCCCGCGCTCCTTCCGGGCCTTCGAAATCCAGTGCATCACGTTGACCTGGGTCGAGACCGGATTGCCGCCCCACATGATGATCAGATCGCTCTCCGCCATCTCCCGCGGATCGGCCCCGCGGATGTCGCCGGCACCGGCCAGATAGCCGGCCTTCACGACCGTGGTGCAGATGTTGGGATCCTGGCGGCTGTAGCCCATGACATGACGCAGCCGGTTGATGCCGTCCCGATGCACCAGCCCCATTGTGCCCGCGAAATAGTACGGCCAGACCGTCTCGGCCCCGTACCGTGCCGCACGTTCGGTGAATTCGTGGGCGACACGGTCGAGCGCCTCGTCCCAGGAGATCTCGGTGAAATCGGCGCCGCCCTTGGGGCCGGTGCGCAGAAGCGGTTTCGTCAGCCGGTCGGGGTGATGCACCCGGTCGGCATAGCGCGCGACCTTGGCGCAGATCACGCCGTCCGTGTACGGGTTCTGGCGTGCGCCGCGGACCCGTCCGATGGTGCGGCTGTCCAGCCGTTCGACCTCCAGGGCGCAGGCGCTGGGGCAGTCGTGCGGGCAGACGGTCAGGGCGAGGTCGGGTTTCTGATCGAGCGGCATAGGGAAGGTTAGTGGCGCCATGGCCCCAGGCGCAAGGCCGCCGCGTTGAACAGGCCATAGCTGACCATGCCGGCCGCCACCACCGCGACCAGAGCCTCGACCGTGGCCAGATCAACCGCGAACAGGACCGCCGCCCCGCCGCCGATCACCGCCAGCCGGATCACCGCCCCGAAGACCGGCCAGAACAGGGTGTCCAGCCCCTGGCTCGCAAAATAGAGCGCCAGGCCAAGGCCGAACAACCCATAGCACGGCCCGATGACCGCCAGCGCGATCCGAGCCACCTGCTGGACCGCCGGATCGGCGCTGAACAGCGGAATCCAGAGCACCGGCACGACGGCGACCAGGAGACCCAACGCACCGACCAGACCGCCTGCCGCGCAGGCGCCGATCCAGCCGATCCGGATCGCCCGCGCGCGCTGCCCCGCGCCGGCATTGCCGCCGACCAGGGCGATCAGCGCGGCACCGACTCCGAAGATCAGCGGTACCATCAGAAGCTCCAGCCGGGCCGCGACTCCGTAACCCGCCAGCTCGGCCGTCCCCAGCCGCCCGATCAGTCCGGCCACCAGCAGCGAGGTCGCCACCGTCAGCACCGACTGCGTCCCGGCCAGCAGCCCGGCGGACAGACAGCGTCCGATCACACCCCACGGCACGCCCGCCAGACCGGACAGTCCGAAGCCGGCGCGGCCGCTCGCGACGATCCCCAGCAAGCCGAGGGCGCCGACCCCATAGGCCGCGACGACCGCCATCGCCGCGCCGGCCATCCCGAACGCCGCGACCAGCGGCCAGCAGATCGCCGCATGCAGCGCCGTCACCACCCCGATCCCGACCATCGGCCGGATCATGTCGCCGGTTCCGCGCATCAGGCCGGCGATCATGTTGAACATCCAGACCGCCAGCATGCCTGGGAAGAAGACGGCCCCGTATGAGAGCGCCGCGTCGAGCGCCGGGCCTCGGCCCCCCAGCAGCCGAAACAGATGGGCATCGACCAGCATCAGACCACCGCCCATGACAGCCGCGCCGCCGACCGCGATCACCAGCGCCGCCCGCACCACGCGCGCCACCTGTTCGGAATCGTCGGCACCGCTGGCGCGTGCCATCGCGCCGGACACCGCCCCGCCGATCGCGCCCGCAGACAGCATGGTGGTCAGCATGAAGACAGGAAAGATCAGGGCAGCCCCCGCCAGCGCCTCGGTGCCGAGACCGCCGATCACAACCCCCTCGACCACGCTGATCGTCACCTGGATCAACGCCCCCAGAATGGTCGGGATCGAGAGGCGTGCCAGGGTCGGCCCGATCGGGCCCCGGAGAATCAGCTCTCGCCGTGACAGGGCTGCGGCCGGGCGGTTCACCCGTCGGCGGCCGACGCGTCGTCCATCCACCGGCCGAGCGCGATCCCGATCGGCACCATCCGGCAGATCACGTGATCGGCGAATTCCGCAATCGAGGCCGCCGCCGGCTCGTGCCTCGGACGAGTGGTCTCTGCCAGTTGGATCAGACGGCCGCCTTCGGCCCGGGCCAGATCACGGGCCTGAGCGATCGATCGGCGAACCTCGCCGGAGGCTTCCAAGGGCGCCAACCCGGCATGAATGAGGGCGAGCAGTCCCGGCCAATGCGCCAGGTGGCGGTACAGGGTCGCGAGAATCGGCTCGTCCGGTCGCGCGCCAAAAGTGTTCAGCGCCAGAACCATCCGCCAGGTGTCGGCGGAGACATCGCCCTCGCTCAGCACCGGGGGAAGCGGCGCCGCCTCGCCTTGAGCTTGGGTACCGGATACCGGCTCGGGTGCGGATCCCGCCGAAGGCGTGATCAAAGCGGTCAGCGCCATCAGGTTCAGGGCGTTGCCCCGATCATAGGCTGCGACCACCGCGCGGGCGATCCGGGAGGATTCGTCGTCGACTCCCACCAGACGCAAAGAACCACCTACCAACGGCTCCGGCATCGGCGGGATCAGGGCCGCCCGCATCCGGGCCTCCGCCGCCCCCGCCGCGCCGGAGGTGTAGATGGGCTTGGCCGTGTTCCAGGCCCATTCCAGACCGCCGTCCATGGTCGCCAGATGCCGCCAGATCAAATTCACCACCGGGACACCGAGGGTCAGCTTGATGTCGTCGAAGATCTCGCGGGTCCGGCCTGTGGCCTCGGCTTCGGCAATGGCAGGGACGGGATCGGACATGAAACGGGCCTCTGGTTGCTCTCATCAAAGCGAGACTAGCCGCACGTGCCCTGGAGGTCATCACTCCAACTCACGCGCGGTTCGACAGGCTCACGCCGATAAAGTTGTCATCAGACGATGGGTCGCCCCGAACCCGTCGCGCGACCGTCACCCCAGCGCGTATTTCAGTTCCTCGATCAGGTCGTCGCCGTCCTCGATCCCGACCGAAAGCCGTACCAGACCGTCGGAGATGCCCAGCGCCTCGCGGATCTCCCGGGGCACCGAGGCATGGGTCATGATCGCCGGGTGCTCGATCAGGCTCTCGACCCCGCCGAGGGATTCGGCCAACGCGAACAGCTCGGTGCGCTCCAGAAAGCGGCGCGCCTCGTCCAGCCCTCCCTTCAGGATCGCCGTCACCATGCCGCCCGGCGCCCGCATCTGGCGCCTGGCCAGCTCGTGCTGCGGATGACTGGCGAGGCCGGGATAGTAGACTTTCTCGATCTTGGGATGCGCTTCCAGAAATTCCGCCACCCTCTGGGCGTTCTGGCAGTGGCGCTCCATCCGGACCGGGAGGGTCTTGAGCGCTCGCAGAACCAGGAAACAGTCGAACGGCCCGGCGACGGAGCCGACCGCGTTCTGCAGGAACGCCATCTTGTCCCGGATCGTCTCGCGCCCCTCGGCCACCACCGCAATCCCGCCGACCACGTCGGAATGACCGTTCAGATATTTGGTGGTCGAATGCATCACGATATCGATGCCGTGATCGAGCGGCCGCTGCACCCAGGGGGAGCAGAAGGTGTTGTCGCAGACCGTCATCAGCCCGTGCTTCTTGGCGACCTGCACGATTGCGTCCAGATCGGCCAGCTTGAGCAGCGGGTTGGTCGGGCTTTCGACCCAGATCATCTTGGTTTTCTCGGTGATCGCCGCCTCGATCTTGGAGGCGTCCGACATGTCGACGAAGGAGAAGGTCAGCCCGGCGGACCGCCGGCGCACATTCTCGAACAGCCGGTAACTGCCACCGTAGAGATCGTCCATCGCGATCACATGATCGCCGCTGTCGAGCAGCTCGAGGATCGTGCCCATGGTGGCGAGCCCGGAGGCGAAGGCGAAGCCCTTCTCGCCGTTCTCAAGGTCCGCCACGCAATCCTCCAGCGCGAACCGGGTCGGGTTGTGGCTGCGGGAATACTCAAAGCCCTTGTGGACGCCCGGGCTCTCCTGAACATAGGTCGAGGTGGCATAGATCGGCGTCATGATGGCACCGGTCGTTGGATCGGGGCTCTGGCCCGCATGGATGGCGCGGGTCGAGAAACCGTGGCGGTTGCGCGGCGTGGTCATGGATGTGGTCCCTTCAGGGTCGGGTCAGCCGAGTTTCCGGCGCATATGGTTGATCAGGTCGACCTTGGTGATAATACCGAGGAAATGGCTTCCGTCCTTCACGATCGCCACCTTGGCGGAGCGGAACAGCGGCACCAGGTCGTCGACCGGAGCGGAGGCGGCAATGGTCTCCAACTCACCGGTCATGTGTTTGGAGACCGGATCGCCGAAACAGTCGACGTGGTCATGCACCGCCATCATCAGATCCTCCTCGTCGAGCAACCCGATGATCTCGCCATCGTGCAGCACCGGCAGCTGGCTGACATCGTTTGCCCGCATCCGGTTGTAGGCGGTGTTGAGGGTGTCCTCCGGGCCGACGGAGATCACGCGGCCCTCGTCGGCGCGACGCACGATCAGATCCCGCAGATCGCCAAAGGACGGCCGGTCGGCGAGTCCCTGTTCGACCAGCCACGCGTCGTCGAACGCCTTCGACAGGTACTTGTTCCCGGTGTCGCAGACGAAGGTCACGACCCGCTTGGGTTCGGTCTGAGCCCGGCACCATTTCAGGGCGCCCGCCAGCAAGGTTCCGGTCGAACTGCCGCCCAGAATGCCCTCGACCCGCAGCAGCTCGTTGGTCGCCGCGAACGCCTCCTTGTCGCTGACGGTCACCCCGTCGTCGATCACCGACAGATCCAGATTGGGCGGGATGAAATCCTCGCCGATCCCCTCGACCAGCCAGGACCCGCCCTCGTACTTCACTTCGCCGGTCTCGGCCGCCCTGGCGACCACCGAACCCTCCGGATCGGCAGCCACGATCCGGATCTTCGGGTTCCTGGATTTCAGATACCGCCCGCAGCCGGAGATCGTCCCGCCGGAGCCGACGCCCGCCACGAAGGCATCGATATCGCCGTCCATCTGCTCCCAGATTTCCGGGCCGGTTCCGGTCTCGTGCGCCAGCGGATTGGCGGGATTGTCGAACTGGCTGGCCCAGAACGCGCCCGGCGTCTCGGCCACGATCCGCTCCGCCATGTCCTGGTAATATTCGGGATGGCCCTTGGGCACGTCCGAGCGGGTGAGCCGGATCTCGGCCCCCAGGGCCCGCAGGTGACGGATCTTGTCGGCACTCATCTTGTCGGGGATCACCAGGATCAGCTTGTAGCCCTTTTGCGAGGCGGTCAGGGCCAGACCCAGACCGGTATTCCCCGCCGTGGCCTCGACGATCACGCCGCCGGGTTTGAGTCGCCCGTCCGCCTCCGCCGCCTCGATCATGGCAAGGCCGATCCGGTCCTTGATCGAGCCCGCGGGATTCTGGTTCTCCAGCTTCACGAACAGCCGGCACGGGCCGGCATCCAGGTGGGTGAGTTCCAGCATCGGCGTGTTGCCGATCATCTGAAGCACAGATGTGACCGGCGGGGGAGCGGTCACCGCGACAGGTTTTGCCATCTCATTCTCCAAATACACCTTATTCAGGAATTGAATTTCCAAAAAATGCGGTTTGAGCTCTCCATATAGGATCAAATGCTCAATTCTGAAAGAGATGACTTGCCATCTGACCGCTTCCGAAACGCCACGAGTTCCGACGTCGCGGGTTTGTTAGTCCAGTATCCGGTACAGGAGAGAGAGCAGGTTGTGCAGCGGCTCGAACTTCAGCCGGCTGTTGCCGTAGCGGTCCAGTACCGAGCGCCAGACCTCCACCGAATGGTCGAGCCGGCTCAGACCGTCGCCGAGCTCCGCGAACACGTCCGGCGCGTCGCTCAGAAACGCGATGAAGGGGCCCGGGCTCTGCTGGTCGACGAACAGTTTCGTATAGGCCGAGTTGTAGTCTTCCAGACGCTCCCGCACGCCGCCCCAACGGCGGCGCAGCAGCGCCCGGATCGCGTCGCGGATCTCGTCCAAAATCTTGCGCGAGGCACTGGGCACGACATCGAGCGGCACAGCGTCCTGGCCGAGCCAGCCGGCAAAGCTCTTGATCCCCTGGGCCAGCCGATCCATGCGGTAGTCGTAGTAGATCACGCCCTTCCAGGACTGAAAGGCGGCCGGTGCGGTGTGCGCGTCCAGCTCCATCGCCTTCACGATCGGCTTCAGGGCCTCCATGTCCTTGGCGTCCCAGAGCTTCTGCACCAGCGAGCGCAGATGCGCATCCGCCGAGGTTTTGTCCAAACCGGCGAAGGCGAACTCGATGATCGGCCGGAACTTCTTCATCACATGCTCGCGGACCACCAGGAATTCCTCCGCGGTGATCCGGAAATAGCGCTCGTCCGGATCCATGCCCTCGGCCAGCAGGCGGTCCTTCATCAGGAACGGGTCGAGCGAAGGCAGCGAGTCCAGGATCGAAATGATATGTCGGTCGTGGATGTAATCGCCCGGTTCCTGACCGCGCT
>JANSYC010000162.1 GCA_024742605.1 Alphaproteobacteria bacterium
CCCCGGCTTGTCCGGGGGACCTCACCTAGCCAGCCCACAGTTTCGCTCAGGTCCCCCGGACGCCCTGCGGGCACCGCGGGATGACGGGTGCGTTTTTGGGAGAGAAATGACCTGTCCTGCCCATCTCATGGGGAGGAAAACCTATCCCGCTTCGTAGTCCGTCAGCACGCCATCCGCGAAAGTCACGACCCGGTCCATGCGGGAGGCGAGATCGTGGTTGTGGGTGGCGACCAGGGCGGCGGCACCGGCCTTTTTTACGGTGGCGCGGAAGGCGTCAAAGACGGTGGCGGACGTGTCCGGGTCGAGATTGCCGGTGGGTTCGTCGGCCAGGAGGACGCGGGGGTCATTGGCCAGGGCGCGACCGATGGCGACGCGTTGTTGTTCACCGCCGGACAATTGGGAGGGCTGGTGGGAGGCGCGATCGGTCAGGCCGAGCATGGCGAGCAACTCGTCGGCGCGGGCGACGGCAGCGGCGCGTTTCACACCGGCGATGAGCTGGGGCAGGACGATATTCTCGCGGGCATCGAATTCCGGCAGCAGATGGTGGAACTGGTAGACGAAGCCGATATCGCGGCGGCGGATCGCCGTGCGATCGCGATCCTTGAGCTGCGAGGTCGCCTGCCCTGCCACTTTCACTTCACCGGCATCGGGACGTTCCAGCAGACCGGCGGCATGCAAAAGCGAGGACTTGCCGGAACCGGACGGTCCGACCAGGCCGACAATCTCGCCGGGGTTCAGGACCAGGCTGGCCCCGCGCAGGACCGGCAGGGTCGCGGCCTCGGTGACATAGGTGCGCTCGATGGCGACGAGTTCGAGGACGGGCTTACTCATAGCGCAGCGCCTCCACCGGATCGAGGCCGGAGGCCCGCAGGGCCGGCGGCAGGGTGACCAGGAGCGAGACGACCAGGCCGAAGATCGAGATGAACCCGACCTCGCCCCAGTCCAGCTTGGCCGGGATGCGGTAGAGATAATAGACGGACGGATCCCAGACCTGCGCCCCGGTGACCCAGGTGATGAAGTCCTGGATCGGGCCGATATTCACCACAAAGAGAATGCCCAGAATGATGCCCGCCAGCGTGCCGGACAGGCCGATGGCGGCGCCGACGATCAGGAAGACGCGCAGGACGGCGGCCCGGGTCGCGCCCATCGTGCGCAGGATGGCGATATCCCGGCTCTTGTTCTTCACCAGCATGACCAGGCCGGAAATGATGTTCATGGCGGCAATCGCCACGACGATGGCGAGGATGAGCCGCATGGCGGTGCGCTCGAACTGGAGCGCGTTGAAGAAGGCCGGATTGAGCTGGGTGTAGTCGTAGACGGAGGCATTGTAGCCGGCGAGGTTCCGGACCGGCTCGAGGAAGGCGGTGGCCAGTTCCGGATTGTCGAGCCGGATATGGATCATGTCCGTCTCCTCGCCCCGCACGAAGAAGAGACGCCCCTGCTCCAGCGGCATGAAGGCGAGACTGTCATCGATCGTGGAGACCCCGGCGGCCAGGATGGCGCCGACATAATAGGCTTTCTGCTGCGGCCGGGCCCCGAACACGGTCGGCGCAGCCCGTGCCGTGGTGAAAGTCACCCGGTCGCCGACATTGACGCCGAGACGGCGGGCCACACCCGTACCGAGCACGATCGTATCACCGCCATGATTGCCGACACCGAATTCGGTGAGATCGCCGAACATGAGACCGGTCGAGGAGGTCGGGGTCTGGTTGGTAATGACATCCAGCTGGCCCAGATCCTCCGGACTGATGCCGAGCACCTGGAGGAAGGTTTCCGACCGGTCCGAGGTCGCCATGACCTGGCCCTGGACCACCGGATCGGCGGAGTGGATGCCTGGCAGGGCTTCGATCTCGCGGACGAGATCCTCGATCCGCCCGGCCTCGACCTGGCGCGTATCCACATAAACATGCGGTTGGAAACCCAGCAATTGATTGAACAATTCCGCCCGGAAACCATTCATGATGGACATCACGGCGATCAGGCCGAGCACGGCCAGCGTGATGCCGGCAAAACTGATCGAGGCAATCAGGGCGACACCGCCATGCTTGCGCTTGGCCCGCAAATAGCGGAAGGCGAGCATGAATTCATACGGGCTGAACGGGTGTGCCCCGCCCGGCCCGCCGGTCTGTGCAGCGGTGTCAGCCTGTGCCGGTTCAGCCATTTAAGAACGCGCCCTCGGTCAAACGGTTGATCGCATCCTCCGGCGACAGCTCATGGGTCTCGCCAGTGCGGCGGACCTTGAGCTCCACCTTGCCCTCTTTCAGGCCACGCGGCCCGATGATGATCTGATAGGGCAGACCGATCAGGTCGGCGGTGGCGAACTTGCCGCCCGGACGTTCCGACGTGTCGTCATAGAGCGGGTCGAGCCCGCCGGCAGAAAGCTTGGCATAGGCGTCCTCGCAGGCCGCGTCGGCGGCGTCATCGCCCGCGCGCAGATTGAGAATGCCGGCACCGAAGGGCGCGACGCTTTCCGGCCAGATCACGCCCTTCTCGTCATGATGCGCCTCGATGATGGCGCCCAGCAGGCGGGACACGCCGACCCCGTAGGAGCCCATATGGACCGGTTGCGGCCTGCCGTCCCGGTCCTGGACCAGGGCTTTCATGGGTTCGGAATACTTGGTGCCGAAATAGAAGATATGGCCCACTTCGATACCGCGCGCGGAGAGCTGGCGGTCGGCGGAGACTTTGGCAAATTCGGCCGGGTCGTGCATTTCCTCGGTCGCGGCATAGAGCGCGGTGCGCTGGTCGACGAGCGGCTGGAGATCGCCCTCGAAATCCACGTCCAGGCCCGGCGCGCCCATCTCCACCAGATCGGCATGGCAGAAGACCTCGCTCTCGCCGGTCTCGGCCAGGACGATGAATTCATGGGAGAGATCGCCGCCGATCGGACCGGTATCGGCCTTCATCGGCACGGCCTTCAGGCCCAGGCGTGAGAAGGTGTTGAGATAGGC
>JANSYC010000139.1 GCA_024742605.1 Alphaproteobacteria bacterium
ATATGACGCCGAACTACGCACGCCTGTCCGGTCCGTATTGTGCGGCCCGGCTGCTGCTGTCGGGCGATCTGGGGGTGGACGATTTCCTTGAGGCGCCGCTATCCGACCCCACGACGCTCGAGCTCGGCCGACGGATCTCCATCGAGGCCGACGGCAATCCTGACCCGAACGCCCTGACCCCGATCGCGGTAACGGTGCGGATGACCGACGGGGTCCAGCACACGGCCACCCTCGAGACGGTCTACGGCAATCCCGCGAAACCGATGACCCATGAGGCCCATCTCGCCAAATTCCGCCGCAATGTGGCCTTCTGCGGCACTGTGCCGGAAGCCCAGGGTGAGCGGCTGATCGGTCTGGTCGACGACCTCGAGAACGTGGCCGATGTCGCGATCTTGATCGATCAGTTGATGCCGGGTTGAGCCGCCGGTCTTGCCTTCCGGCGCCGAAGCCGCGACTCTCCGGACAAATACCGAACCAGGGAGCCAATACCGATGAAGATGCCGGAGCCGGATCGCGAGGTGCTCGCCCGTCGTGCCGAGATCATCCAGGCCCTGCGCGCCATCGTGCCGGGCGAAGGTGTGATCGCCGATGAGCGGGAGATGAAGCCCTATGAGTCCGACGGTCTGACGGCCTATCGTCAGGTGCCGATGATCGTGGTTCTGCCGGACACCACCGAGCAGGTGGCCGAGATCCTGCGCTACTGTCACGAGAACGGGGTGAAGGTGGTGCCGCGCGGGGCCGGGACGTCCCTGTCCGGAGGCGCGCTGCCACTGGCCGATGGCGTGCTGCTCGGCCTGGCGAAATTCAACAGGATCCTGGATATCGATTTCGAGAACCGCACCATGACCGCCCAGCCGGGGGTGACCAATCTGGGTATGACCCATGCGGTTCAGCACGAAGGTTTCTACTACGCGCCGGATCCGTCCAGCCAGATCGCCTGCTCGATCGGCGGCACCGTGGCGGAGAAGTCCGGCGGCGTGCACTGTCTGAAATACGGGCTCACCACCAACAATATCCTGGGCCTGGAAATGGTCACCATCGAGGGAGAGATCCTGCGGATCGGCGGCAAGCATCTGGATTCCGAAGGCTACGATCTGATGGGGCTGATGACCGGTTCGGAAGGTCTGCTGGCGGTCGTGACCGAGGTCACGGTGCGGATCCTGAAGAAGCCTGCCACCGCACGGGCCCTGCTGGTCGGATTCCCGACCTCTGTGGACGCGGGCGCTTGCGTGGCGTCCGTGATCGGGGCGGGGATTGTGCCCGGAGGCATGGAGATGATGGACAGCCTGGCGATCAACGCGGCGGAGGACTTTGTCCATGCGGGCTACCCGCGGGACGCCGGTGCGCTGCTGATTGTGGAGCTGGACGGCCCGGAGGTTGAGGTCGACGACCTGATCGAGCGCGTGCGGGAGATCGCCGAACGTCACAACGCGTCTTCGGTTCGGGTGTCGCAGAACGAGAACGAGCGGAATGCGTTTTGGGCCGGACGCAAGGCCGCGTTCCCGGCGGTGGGACGGATCTCGCCGGATTACTACTGCATGGACGGCACGATTCCGCGGCGGCAGCTCCCCGAGATCCTCGCCCGGATGAGCAAGATGAGCGAGAAATACGGCCTGCGGGTCGCCAATGTGTTTCACGCGGGTGACGGCAACCTGCACCCGCTGATCCTGTTCGATGCCAACGAGCCGGGGGAGCTGGAGCGGGCCGAGGAATTCGGCTCCGACATCCTGACCTCCTGCGTCGAGCTGGGAGGAGTTCTGACCGGCGAGCATGGGGTCGGCGTCGAGAAGCGCGACCTGATGGGCACCATGTTCAACGAGCTCGATCTGAAACAGCAGCAGCGGGTGAAATGCGCCTGGGACCCCAAGCAACTGCTCAACCCCGGCAAGGTGTTCCCCGAGCTTCACCGCTGCGCCGAGCTGGGCCGTATGCATATCAGTCGGGGGCAGTTGCCGTTCCCCGATCTTCCCAGATTCTAGGAGCCGGTCTTGGCGGACACATTCAAACCGGAGACGGCAGAGCAGGTGCGGGATGCGGTCGCGTGGGCGGTCTCGGACGCGGCGCCGCTCGAAGTCGTCTCGCGCGGCACCAAGCGCACCCTTGGACGGCCGCTGCAGACCTCGCACACCCTGGATCTCTCAGGCCTATCCGGCATCCGGCTGTACGAAGCGGAGGAGCTGATCCTGCAGGCCGGGCCGGGGACGCCGGTGGCGGAGATCGAGGCGGCGCTTGCCGCTGAGAACCAGATGATGGCCTTCGAGCCCATGGATCTGGGCCCCTTGCTCGGCGGTGAGCGTGGGGCGGGGTCGATCGGCGGGGTCTTCGCGGCCAATCTGGCGGGCCCGCGCCGGGCCAAGGCGGGCGCTGCGCGGGACCATCTGCTCGGCTTCACCGGCGTCACCGGACGCGGCGAGATCGTGAAATCGGGCGGACGGGTGGTGAAGAACGTCACCGGCTACGACCTCTCGAAGCTGGTCTGCGGCTCCTGGGGCACCCTGGCGGCCCTGACCGACGTGATTTTCAAGGTGCTGCCGAAGCCGGAGACCGAGACCACGGTGGTGATCTCCGGTCTCGACGATGCGACCGCGGCCAA
The DNA here is from genome assembly GCA_024742605.1 of Alphaproteobacteria bacterium. Lineage (GTDB taxonomy): Bacteria > Pseudomonadota > Alphaproteobacteria > Thalassobaculales > Thalassobaculaceae > JANSYC01. Next base: position 2,594 of record JANSYC010000139.1, read on the forward strand.
TGCCATGAGCGCGGCGATGGGCTCGGCCCACGAGGTGTCGAGCGCCGCGCACATACCGGACGGAATCGATGTGGGCGAAGTGTCCGGCCCGGCCACCCTGATCCGAATCGAAGGTTTCGGGCCGAGCGTGGCGGCGCGGGTTGCGTCGTTGAAAGGTGAACTTGGCGGTTTCGGGCCGGTTTCGACCGTGACCGGCGAGGCGACGACGGCTGTCTGGTTGGCGATCCGTGACGTGCTGCCCCTGATCTCGCCACAGGAGCGTCCGGTCTGGAAGCTGTCGGTGCCGCCGATGGCGGGGCCGGGTGTGCTGGCCGCCATCCGAACTGCAGTGCCCGATGTTCGGGTGTTCTACGATTGGGCGGGCGGCCTGATCTGGCTGTCGGTTCCCGTGGCACCCGACGCCCATGTCCAGGCGGTGCGCGGTGCGATCGCGACGGTGGGCGCCGGCGGCTATGCAACCCTGATCCGTGCGCCGGCGGATGTCCGCGCCAGCGTCGCGGTGTTCGAGCCGCAACCGGCCGCGCTTGCCGCCCTGACCAAACGGATGAAGGACAGCTTCGACCCGAGCGGCATGCTCAATCCCGGACGGATGACGGCGGGGGTGTAGAACGCCGGGCACTTCTTCGTCTTAAAGGCATTCCTCAAGGAAAAACCGGGGCACGATGTGCGCCCCGGTTCAGTGTTTCTAAAGGCTTGTCGCCGATGGCTTACTGCCAGGACTTGACCAGCTCGTCATAGCTGACGGTCTTCGGCTCTTCGTCCTCGTTCTCGAGTTTGGCGACCGGCGAGCCCGGCTGGGCGTACCAGTAGGCGGCATCCTTCGGCTCGTTCATCTTCGGGCCGATGTCACCCTGCACGCCGGCACGCTCGATCCGCTCCATCACCTTTTCCTGGGCGGCGCAGAGCGCGTCCAGGGCTTCCTGAGGGGTTTTCGCGCCGGACATGGCGTCACCGATATTCTGCCACCACAGCTGTGCCAGTTTCGGATAGTCCGGAACGTTGGTGCCGGTGGGCGACCAGGCGACCCGAGCCGGTGAGCGGTAGAACTCGATCAGACCGCCAAGCTTGTCCGCGCGTTCGGTGAAGTGATCCGCAGTGATCGTGGATTCCCGAACGAAGGTCAGGCCGACATCGGATTTTTTCAGATCCACGGTCTTGGAGGTGACGAACTGCGCGTAGAGCCAGGCGGCCTTGGCGCGGTCCACCGGGGTGGATTTCATCAGCGTCCAGGAGCCCACGTCCTGGTAGCCGATCTTCTGGCCCTCTTTCCAGTAGACCCCGTGCGGGGAGGGCGCCATCCGCCATTTCGGCGTGCCGTCCGCGTTCATCACCGGCAGGTCCGGGAGGACCGTGGCGGCGGTGAAGGCGGTGTACCAGAACATCTGCTGGGCCACGTTGCCCTGGGCCGGGATCGGTCCGGCTTCGCTGAAGGTCATTCCGGCGGCGGCGGGCGGCGAGTACTTCTGCAGCCATTCGATGGCCTTGGTCACCGCGTAGACGGCGGCCGCGTCGTTGGTGGCCCCGCCGCGCGCGACGCAGGAGCCGACCGGCTGGGAGTTCTCGTTCACCCGAATGCCCCATTCGTCGACCGGAAGGCCATTGGGCTCGCCCACATCGCCCATGCCTGCCATCGACATCCATGCATCGGTGTAGCGCCAGCCGAGCGAGGGGTCTTTCTTGCCGTAGTCCATGTTGCCATAGACCTCGCCTTCCACACCCATATGGGAGAGATCGCGGCCGGTGAAGAATTCGGCGATGTCCTCATAGGCCGACCAGTTGACCGGAACGCCGAGGTCGTAGCCGTATTCCGCCTTGAAATCGGCCTTGTTCTTCTCGTCGTTGAACCAGTCGTAACGGAACCAGTACAGGTTCGCGAACTGCTGGTCCGGCAGCTGGTAGAGCTTGCCGTCGGGTGCCGTGGTGAACTGGGTGCCGATGAAATCATCGATATCCAGACCCGGATTGGTGACGTCGGAGCCCTCTCCGGCCATCCAGTCGGTCAGGTTGCGGACCTGCTGATAGCGCCAATGGGTGCCGATCAGGTCGCTGTCGTTCACATAGGCATCATAGATGTTTTCGCCCGACTGCATCTGGGTCTGCAGCTTCTCGACCACGTCACCTTCACCGATCAGATCGTGGGTGACGTTGATTCCGGTGATCGCGGTGAAGGCCGGTGCCAGCACCTGGCTTTCGTATTCGTGGGTCGTGATGGTTTCGGAGACGACCTTGATGTCCATGCCCGCAAAGGGCTTGGCCGCGTCCACGAAGAACTGCATCTCGGCTTCCTGTTCGGCGCGCGACAGGACGGAGAGACCATCGATCTCAGTGTCCAGGAAGCTTTTCGCAGCCTCCATGTCGGCCCAAACCGGCCCTGCCAGGAACGCCATCATGGCGCCCAGCGCAGTGGCTGATTTCAGGTGTCGTTTCATCTTTTACCTCCCAAGGTATCGTTTGGTCTTTTAAGCATCAGGCCGATCGGGATTCTCCCGGTCGGGCCGTTCTTCCCGTCTAGACCCAGCGGAACACCGCCGCGGCATAGACAAGGCAGGCCAGCAGCGCATACGGCTGCGGGCCGACGTCCAGACCCAGCCAGGCCAGATTGATGAAGGCTGAGCCCAAGAGCGTTATGAAAAGGCGGTCGCCACGGGTGGTCGCGATCCGCAGGACGCCGTGGCGGGGCGTCTCCGGAAACTTGATGGCGAGCACGGTGAAACTGATCAGCAGACATGCGATCACGCCGAAAAACACCGCCGTCGGAAGCGTCCAAGCCATCCAGTCCATGGGTCACTCCTTTCCGTTGCGCCGTCGCGCGCTCAGACGCGGCCCAGGGCAAAGCCCTTGGCGATGTAGTTGCGGACGAAATAGATCACAAGCGCGCCCGGCACGAGCGTCAGGACGCCGGCGGCGGCCAGCACGCCCCAGTCGATCCCGGCGGCCCCCTGGGTCCGGGTCATGATCGCGGCGATCGGCTTGGCGTCGACTGTGGTCAGGGTCCGGCTCAGCAGCAGTTCAACCCAGGAGAACATGAAGCAGAAGAACGCTGCGACGCCGATGCCGCTTGCGATCAGAGGGGTGAAGATCCGGACGAAGAAATGCGGGAACGAGTAGCCGTCGAGATAAGCGGTCTCGTCGATCTCCTTCGGGACACCGCGCATGAACCCCTCCAGGATCCAGACCGCCAGCGGCACGTTGAACAGACAATGTGCCAGCGCCACCGCAATGTGGGTGTCGAACAGGCCGACC
>JANSYC010000149.1 GCA_024742605.1 Alphaproteobacteria bacterium
GAGCCATGCCGATGACACCGCCAGCTGACGGTTCAGGCGGATCCGAGGCCGACGTTGAGGCCGCGCGCCAGGCTGCTGATGGCCAATCGTCAGAGCACACCCATCTCGCCCCAAAGAAGACCGCGCCCGTCGTTCAAGCCGTTATCGCCGAGGAACAGCGACAGATGGAGATGGATTTTGGCAGCAGCGTCGTGGATTCTGAAGCTGCGAGCGTAGCTGATGAGGCGCAGATGCGCTCTGCAGTCGATGGCTTGGACGAAATGGAAGCGCTGCTGCGAGTGGGGGATGGTGAAAAGCTGGTTGCTCGATAGGGTGGCGGGCATGGCTTGTCTGCAAGGCACGGCGGTTTCCAGAAGTTCGCCGCGGAGACAATCCCATCACCCGGCAAAGATAGAAGCCGCCATTTAGAGTGGACCGCGAACGATGTGGTTCTATAACGCGGCATGACGGCACCGAGCCCCATTCTCGAAATGCGGCAAGGTGCGCCACTGGCGGCTTCGACCTCATGGCTGCGGGGGCCGCAGTAGGTTCTATATGGGTCGACACGCCGGTCGCCGCAGCGTTCGTAAACCTGGCAACGATGCTGTTGCAGCGATCAGTCCTTGCGCCCAGCCGCGCTCGGGTGCGCGAGCTTGATGACAGCGACCCGCTTCGGCGGGGCCATTTCGGGCTACGACTATCTACGCGAATTGATTGGGATGGCCTCAAGTACCGCGTCGGCATGCATTTCCATCACTCATTCTTGCTACGATGCCTCCAGGAACCCAATTATAGTTGTCAAGTCCCTTCCCGAGTAGGTAGAAAGGGAAAGACGAGGGAGACGAAATGGCACGCGGCGAACTGATGAAAAAGCTCTTAACGAGCTACGGTCGGGATGACAAATTCCGCACCGTAGTTGAGCAGATCATTGGGGAGGAGGAGCGCAAGGGCAATCGAGTGCTCGCGAGCTCCTTGCGCAAGTCTCTCGATCGGCTCGGTGAAGGTGCGACCCAAACGGCTCCTACAAGTAAACTCCTTCCCTTCCCCGACGAAGCCCGCGATTTCATCCAGCGGGTAGAGCCACAACGCACACCGGCCGAGCTTCACTTGTCGCAGGAGAATACTGAACTTTTCGCCGGCATCATCCGTGAGTTCCGGCAGGCCGACCGCCTACGCCGCCATGGTCTTGAAGTGCGCTCTAAGCTTCTCTTCTGCGGCCCGCCCGGCACGGGCAAAACCATGTGCGCAGAGGTGTTTGCTGGTCAGTTGGGACTACCCTTCTTCCATGTGCGCCTCGACAGCCTCGTGTCGTCATATCTGGGCGAGACGGCCACCAACATCCGCAAGACCTTCGAGTTCGCACGGCGTCAACCTTGTGTCCTTTTTTTCGACGAGTTCGACGCACTTGCGCGCTCGCGGGAGGAGGCGACCGAGACCGGTGAGTTGCGCCGTGTGGTCAATAGTCTTCTGATGTTCATTGAGCAGATCAAGCCCGGCGGGTTTCTTATCGCGGCGACGAACCTCGCGGGCCAACTTGATCAAGCAATTTGGCGGAGATTCGATGAGGTGGTCTGGTTCGATCTACCCGACGCGCGGATGATCGAAGAATATCTGCACCACGCTTTCCGTAACGTGGCGACGTCCATTGATCCTGCTACTTATGTCGATCGCCTGACGGGTAGTTCCTATGCGGAACTGGCTCGGATCACCCAACAAGCGATCAAGCTGTCAATCCTGGATGGCAACACGGGTGTAACAGACGGCCACTTACGCTCAGCCCTGCGCAATTCCGAGCGCCGGAGCGCGAGGGCTTGCAAAGGTGGTGCGGGCGCCACTTCGGCATAGGAAGTAGGAGATGGCCCAGCTCGACCACCTGCAACTGATCCGTGCCCGTGTGCCGATCGCGCGCCGCAAGACCGGCGGCGGCGGCGCCCCGCCCGGACGGGGCGGCGGTCATGGCGGCGCCCTCCAGGCGGAGACCCGAACTGCGGTGGCGGAGCAGCAAGCCGCAAAGCCAGCCGCCTTCGTCGATCCCTCGCTACTCCTTCGTGTACAAGTTGACGGGCATATCGCCGAGAGCGAGTGGGAAAGGCTCGGCCTCTCAGTCGTTTCGAGCGATGCCGATCGGACGGTCCTGCTCTTCTCTTCGACGGGAGACCTCACGGATTTTATGGACCGTCTCAGTAAGTTCGACGAACTGCCAGCCAACCCGGATCAGAAGAATCCGAACTACGCCGGCCTCGTAGGACGAATTGATGGGATCGGAGGGCTTGCCCCGCGGGATCGGCTCGGACCGAAGATCAAAGCCGAGGGTTTCACCGAAGCTGAGGAACTTCAGGACGATGTGCGCTACATGCTCGACATCGAACTCTGGGAGTTCGGCACCCGGCCCCAGCGTGAAGCCAAGGTGGCGGAGATCGAACGCTTCCTAATTGCCCAAGGTGGGGCCGTATACGACACTTATATCGGACCTTCCATCACTGTAATGCGCGCGGAAGCGACGGGTCGCGGCCTCCGACCTCTCCTCGGCGTGCCCGAGATCGCGAGCATCGACCTACCACCGGAGCCCGATCTCGAAGCCCAGCCAATGGTGGCCTTGGACGCGGGCGGAGTGCCTCCTGTCCTAGTACCGGCGGAGGGTGCGCCGATTATCGGCGTCCTCGACAGCGGTGTGAATGATCATCCCCTACTGAACGGGCTCGTAGTCGGTCGTCATCTCGGCGAGGGAATTGTGGACGCTGCTGACGTTTGGGGACACGGCACATCTGTCGCAGGCGCGGCGCTCTTCGGTGACTTACGCGACGCGATTCCGGCGGGTGCCCTGGAGCCGGTCGGACGGCTGGCTGTGGCCAAAGTCGTGGGCGACAACGGCCGGTTCCCGGAACGACGCACCGTGCCCCGCGTAATGGATACGGCAATTCGCACGCTACACGCGGACCTGGGCTGTAGACTGTTTGTACTGTCTCTCGGCGATACGAACGCGAACCTTGCTCAGGGTCGCGTCGGGCCCTGGGCCGCCACCCTCGACGCGCTCGCTCGCGAGCTCGACGTACTAATTGTCGTCTCCGCCGGCAATCGGGGGAGGCCGAGACCCTTCATGGCAGCTACTTCTGAGGAGTTGGTAACCGTATACCCGGCCTACCTGCTCGAGCCTGAAAACCGGTTGGCCGAGCCCGCGGGCGCCGCGAACGTCTTTACGGTCGGCTCGGTGGCGGGGGGAACCGGCCTCGACGCTCGTCATGCACAAGATGCAAGTGTTCGACCGATTACACACGAATGGGGCGAGCCCTCGCCTTTCACACGGGTCGGACCTGGAGCAGGCGGTGTGCGAAAGCCCGACGTCGTCGATCTCGGCGGGACAGCCGTATTCGACGTGCCTTCGGTCAGCTTAGCCGGCGCGCCGCGTTTGCCCGCAGCTGGGGTGATCACTCTAAATCATCGCTACACCGAGCAGTTCTTAACTGCCGCAGCGGGCACATCCTTCGCTGCGCCGCTGTTGATCCACAAGGCCGCGCGCCTGCTACGTCGCATGCCCGATGCGTCTGCCAATCTCTTAAGAGCGCTCCTCGTGGGCGCTGCGCGCTCGCCCGATGCCTTTGACCGTCGGTTGGCGGCGATGACCTCGGCCGAACGCGTCAGGATCGGAGGCAACGGGGTCGTTGATCCCAGCCGCGCCGCGTACTCGGATGATCATCGTGTTGTTCTCTACGCCGAGGACGCCTTGGAGATGGATCAATTCGCGGTGTATCGCCTCCCGATCCCACCTGAGTTCAGAACAGGCGGGGACCGTACGATCCGGGTCTCCATTGCCTACGACCCACCCGTCCGCCGCACTCGTAATGACTATCTCGGCACCAAGATGGATTTCCGCCTCCTGCGCGGAATCGACGAGGCCGAGCTCTTTGAGCACTTCCGCGATAGAGACAAGGCTTTGGAGGGGGCTGCGCCTGCCGTGCCAGGGAGGTTTAAGTGCAAGCTCCAACCCGGGTCAGACGAACGTGCGAATAACACGCTTCAGACAGCCTCCGTCACTTTTAAGCGTGATACGAGGGAGTATGGCGAGGTCTACTATCTCGTCGTGCGGTGCCTGTCCCATTGGGCGGTGGACCAAGTTTTTGATCAGCGGTTCGCCGTCGTCGTGGAACTTGAGCATCAACCGGAGATCAGAATTTACAACCGCGTTCGTGAGCGCGTGCAGGTACGACGCTGAATTTTGGCAATACTGCTATCGGAAGGTGGACGGTTTCACACTCTTGCTCCAAGCAACTGGACCTTCCTCAATAGCGCAGCCAAAGCCCGTCCTGCCCTATATGCTGATCCGAGCCTGCCAGACCATGTTGCACGACGCGATGGGTGGCCGGTTCCGGGAAGCTGCACCGCTGCGATTGCAACCTAGAGAATGTCTGTTGAGGGCCGTCACCGTCGCCCAAGCCGTCCAAGTCTCGCCAGCTGCGCCAGCATTTTTGACCCCGAGTCTGCAGACCCTGTGCCGCCTGCGGAACCCGTCTGCCCCATGCCTTGCCTTGCAGGCATCTGCTGCACGCCAAAGAACTGGCGCGCTCGGATGGCCGCGTATTCTGCGCCGCTTGCGCCTCCAATTAGGTAGCGGTTGTAGGCCTGCTGGCTGCCCATGGCGGCGCGAGCGAAGTTGTATCCGCCACCGAGGCCACCGGAGAGCGCCGGCATCATGATGTTGCCGGAAATCGCGCGGACGATGAAGGGTGTTGCGATTATGAACCCCTTGGCCATGAGCACCATCATGAAGAAAGGTATGAGCGCGCCGATGTTGGAAGCCCCTTCCGGATCACCCAA
>JANSYC010000170.1 GCA_024742605.1 Alphaproteobacteria bacterium
CCGTCCATGCAGGCAGTCATCGAGCTGGCTGACCGCATCTCCGCTTCCGATGCTTCCGTCCTGATCACCGGTGAAAGCGGCTCCGGTAAGGAAGTGATGGCGCGCTACGTCCACTCCAAGTCCAAGCGCGCGGCGGCTCCCTTCGTCTCCGTCAACTGTGCGGCCATCCCGGAAAACCTGCTGGAATCCGAACTCTTCGGTCACGAGAAGGGCGCCTTCACCGGCGCTGTGGCCCGCCGGGTCGGTAAGTTCGAAGAGGCCGATGGCGGCACGCTGCTGCTCGACGAAATCTCCGAGATGGATATCCGCCTGCAGGCCAAGCTGCTGCGCGCCATCCAGGAACGCGAGATCGACCGCGTCGGTGGCACCAAGCCGGTCAAGGTCAATATCCGCATCCTGGCGACGTCGAACCGTGACCTGCGCAAGGCGGTCGCCGAAGGCATTTTCCGCGAAGACCTGCTGTTCCGCCTGAATGTCGTGAACCTGGCCCTGCCGCCCCTTCGCGAACGTCCGGCCGACATCCTTGCCCTGTCCGAGCACTTCGCCAAGAAATACGCCGCGGCCAACGGCATCGAAGATCGCCCGATTTCCGATGCTGCCCGCACCCAGCTGCTGGCCCGCGAATGGACCGGCAATGTGCGGGAACTGGAAAACGCCATGCACCGCGCCGTGCTGCTGGCTTCCGGCCGCGAGATCACGCCGGATGCGATCCGCATGCCGGACGGTTCGGCCTTCACGGGCTCGGGCAATTCCATCGCCCGCCAGGCGGCCGACGCCGCCCAGACGGTCCAGGCCGACATGATCGGCCGCACCGTGGCGGAAGTGGAACAGGACCTGATCCTGAACACGCTGGACCATTGCCTGGGCAACCGGACCCATGCCGCGAACATTCTCGGCATCTCGATCCGCACCCTGCGCAACAAGCTGAAACTGTACTCGGATCAGGGCGTGGACATCCCCGCCCCGAACCAGACCGCTGGCGTCAACGTAGCCTGATAGGACCCGAACGTGGCCGACACCGCTGCTTCTGAAACCTCCGCCCCCGCGGCGGGAGGCCTTGATTTCCGCGCCCTGCTGAACCGCGTGATGCGCGGTGATGTGGCCTTGGCCGTGGGCATTCTCGCCATTCTGGTGATGCTGCTCCTGCCGATGCCCAGCATGCTGCTGGACTTCTCGCTGGCCATCTCCGTGTCGGTCTCCGTCCTGGTCCTGATGACGGCGCTCTTCATCAAGAAGCCGCTGGAATTCTCGGCCTTCCCGGCCGTCCTGCTGATCACCACCCTGCTCCGGCTGGGCCTGAACATCGCCTCCACCCGCCTGATCCTGTCGCGCGGGCATGAAGGCACGAATGCCGCCGGTGAAGTGATCGAGGCCTTCGGCGCCTTCGTCATGCAGGGCAATGTGGTGATCGGGGTGATCGTGTTCTCGATCCTGGTGATCGTGAACTTTGTCGTCATCACCAAGGGTTCCGGCCGGATCGCGGAAGTCGCGGCCCGCTTCACCCTGGACGCCATGCCCGGCAAGCAGATGGCCATTGATGCCGATCTGTCCGCCGGACTGATCACCGAAGACGAGGCCCGCAAGCGCCGCGCCGAACTGGAAGGCGAAAGCAATTTCTTCGGTGCCATGGATGGTGCCTCCAAATTCGTCCGCGGCGATGCCATGGCCGGCCTGATGATCACGGCGATCAATCTGATCGGCGGCATGGTCATCGGTGTGGCCCAGTCCGGCATGGACTTCTCCAGCGCCGCAGCCGCCTATTCCACCCTGACAATCGGTGACGGCCTGGTCTCCCAGATCCCGGCCCTGATCATTTCGGTCGCAGCCGGCCTGCTGGTCTCCAAGGCCGGTGTCGACGGCGAAGCCGACAAGGCCGTGTTCGGCCAGCTGACGGCCAATCCGCAAGGCCTGGGCCTGGTGTCCGCCGTGGCCTTCATGGTCGGCGTCCTGCCCGGCATGCCCTTCCTGCCCTTCGCCCTGATGTCCGCCTGTGCCGGAGCCCTGGCCTGGATGAACCGGGATATCGTCGAGCGAAAAGCCCAGGAAGCCCTGGAGGCAGAGGCCGAGAAAGTGGCCGAGGAAGCCTCCGGCCAGGCCAATGAAGAAGCGCCGATCGAGGACAGCCTGGCCATCGACGAGCTGAAAATCGAGCTGGGCTATGGCCTGCTGCCGCTGATCAATGATGTCGACGGCCGCAAGCTGACCGACCAGATCAAGGCGCTCCGCCGCTCGCTGGCCGAGGAAATGGGCTTCATCACCCCGGCCGTCCGCATCATCGACAACATGACGCTGGGCAATAACGAGTACACGATCCGCATCAAGGAACTGGAGGCCGGTCGTGGCCAGCTGCAGCTCCACAAACTCCTGGTCATGGATCCGTCCGGCATGCAGATCGACATGCCCGGTGATCACGTGAAGGAACCGAC
>JANSYC010000082.1 GCA_024742605.1 Alphaproteobacteria bacterium
GGATACCGGTGTCACCACCAAAATCCCAGACGCACAGATTGCACGAACGGCCAAAACCGGTCCGAAGACCAGTCGACGCCCAGCCAAACAGCCAGACCGCCGCCCGCGCATCCTTTCCTCTTTACCAACTTGTACAATAACATCGGCCTCTCTCGGAAACCGAACCCCGGAGACGCAGAGCCCGTTGGCAAGCGAACTTGCCTCCAGGCACCCTTTGTTCGGGGGTCGAAGCGCCGTCAGCGCCGCGATGAATGGGTATATATCGGCCTGCCTCGGAGCTTGCAAGTGCTTCATGACATTTTTTCGAAACTTTCTGTGCAGGTCCGCACGCCCGACTACAAAGGCTGACAGTGTCGGTCGGTTGTGGCACTATATATGGGTGTTTCCGGGGGTTTTGTATTTTTCAATGCCCTCCCCCGGCTCGGATCCACCACCTGCCATTTCCTGATGGAGTTCGTCCGCCATGTCGCCGTTTTCGACAGTCTCGCGCCTCGGTGCCCCGCCCGCCCCGCACCGCCCGACCTCGGCAGCGCGGAACCAGGCGGCTCTTTCGGCCTGGGTTCGGGGCATCATGATCTCGGCCAGTCTGGTTGTCTCCGGATGCCAGTTGCCGTTGCCAGGCCAGCAACCTGCTCTGAATGGCAGTTCCGGGGCTCAAGGCAACGCCCTGACGGGCCAGAGTCCCAATGCGCCGGAATCACAGGCCAGCACCTTCACCCAGTTCGACGACATTCCCATCCCCGCCAATGCTGACATCAATCTTCAGGAATCCCTCATCCTGGGCACCGAAGGCGGATGGATCGGACGGCTGTCGATCGATGTCGGGTATGAGATGTCCGATATGTACGGCTTCTACACCGAGGAGATGCCGAAGTTCAGTTGGGAGCAGCTGACGACGGTGCGCTCGAAGATCTCGACCATGACCTATCGCCGGGGCAACCGGGTTTCCACCATCACCCTGGTTCCGACCCTGACCGGCGGAACGTCGATCGATTTCACCGTCGCCCCGGGCAACGCCACCGTCATGGGGTCGGGAGCCTCCTGAGCCGTAGGCCCGGCCCGCTTACAGCAGGCCAAGCGCTCTCAGTTCCCGGCGCATCTCCTCGGGCATCTCGCCGGTCTCATCGACCGCCCCCTGCGGCAGATCGGAGGGGGCGTCGGCCGAGTCCAGGTACCGCCAGCCCTGGAACGGCCGATGCGGCACCGGCACCACCCGGATCAGATCCGGCTCCAGAACCAGCGCGCAACATGGACGGCCCTCCCGGTCGGTGACCGGCTCGATCGCGTGGAGACGCTGGCGGACCTTGATCTCCCGCTTGATCACCCAGAAGAGCGATCCCTCGCCCGAGCCGTCGAGAATCTCCGCCATGCGGCGCGGGGTATTTCGGGTGACATGGCGGTTATAGGGCGGAAGGCCGGCGGCCTTCAGCTCGCGCCGACGTCGGTCCTGATAGGCGGCGAGCTCGTCCACGCGCTCGACCCCGACACAGAGCTTTTTCAGATGTAGCGGCATGGCTGTTCCTAACCGGCCGGCAGCAGGCCGATGATCCGCCACCAGACATAGTCCAGGGGCAGCAGCACGACCACGGTCACGAAGGCGGTCCCCAAAGCGGTCGCGATCGCCGCCCGGGCCGGGATATTGCCGAGTTGCAGCAGTACGATCAGCGGCGGCACCTGATAGGGGAAGAACACGGTCGAAAACCCGATCACGAAGGTCATCAGCACCGCTTCGATCGAGAGGCCGGAGGCGGCCGCAAGATCGCCCGCGATCGGGGTCAGGATGGCGGGTACCCCGGGCATGGTCGACACGGTGCCCAGCAGCATCGAAAGACCGGACAGCACGAAGAAATTATGGGCCGGCCGCGCCGGATCGAGATCGAACACCCCGATCACCCATTGCGACAGGCCCTCTCCCATGCCGCTTTGCGCGACCAAGGCTCCGACGCCGAGAATACCGGCCACGTAGATCAGCGGGTTGATCGGGACCTTGTCCCGAAAGGCCTGCGGCGGCACCAGACCGACCCCGGGCATCAGACAGATCAGTCCAGCCCCCAGACTGATCCAGGCCGGGGAGACGTGATGGATGGAATCCGTCGCCCACAGCACCAGGGCGGCGCCGAGCAGCAGGGCCAGACGTTTCTCGTCGGTCGACCAGTAATCCGGGATTTCGGCCGCCTGCGGACCCTCACCGTCCCCAATGCGGGTCGGCGAGTCGCGATACAGCAGCCAGATGACGCCGACCACCACGACCGACTTCAACAGGCCGAGGACTGGGAAGTGCACCAGCAGGTAGTCGAAATAGCGGATCTGGATGTCGTGGAAGTTCTGGGCGGCGCCGATCAGCACGTTGTTCGGAACATTGGCCGGCAGGATCGCGACCGGCCCGAGATAGGAGCCGAATCCGGTCGCCAGGACCAGCCCGGTCCTCCCCCTGGACTCCGGGCCGTAGCCAAGCTGTTCGGCAAAGGCCAGGACGATCGGCAGCAGCAGCACCAGACGGCCCATGGTCGACGGCATGACGAAGCCCAGCGCCAGACAGACGGTCACCACGCCCGCGAGCACCGACAGATATCCGCCCGTGAACCGCCCCACCACCCGGTTCGCCATCCGGCGTCCGAGACCGGTCCGGTCGACCGCCGCTCCGATGATCAGACCGCCGAAGACCAGCCAGAAGGCCGGGCTCGCGAACCCCGAGAAGATCACCGGCGCGGTGCCGACCCCCAGCACCATCGCCAAGAGGAAGAAGGTCAGGGCGACCAGGTGCTCGGCCAGCAACACCGTCGCCCAACAGCCGATGGTGAAGACCACCAGGGCGGCGGCGTGCATCACCTGGGGCGGCAGGCCGTCGGGAGGAGGCGAGAACCAGAGCATGATGGCCACGCCGGCCAAAAGCACGGCGGTCGCCGGCCGCAGCAGACGCGTGAAAGACCCGGGCAGCGTCATGTGTTGCCCGTCCTGTCCGAGGCGGCAAGGTCTAGCGACACCAGAACAGCCCCCTCCTCGACCAGATCGCCCTCACCGACTGGCAAGGTGGCGACGGTTCCGTCGGCGGGTGCGGTGATCGTATGCTCCATCTTCATGGCTTCGAGAACGACAAGGGGCGCACCCCGGGTGACGGGGTCGCCTACTTGGACATGAACGGCCGTGACCTTGGCGGGCATCGGGGCCGTCAGGGCGCCGCCGATCTCCTCCGCGTCGTCGGTCACCGCGAGCGGGTCCTCCAGGGTAACAACCCAGGACCGGCCCTCGGTGAAGACGACGCGGCGGGCACCGGAGATCATGACATGGGCGGATCTTCGGATGCCGTCGATACGCGCGTCCAGGGTTCCGTCGGGCGCGCGCGTTCCGGTGACCGACACGGTCTCCCCCGCGCAGGTGACCCGGACGCCGTCCGGTAGCGGCATCGCACGTACCGGGATCCGGATCTCGCCGTCGATCAGCACCAGATCCTGATAGGCCTGATCGTTGAGACGCCAGCCGTCGGAGCGGGCCCAGGGCGAATGGGGGTCGCCGGTCTCGGACGCCCGCCGTCGAGCGGTCTCCGCTTCGGCCTGAAGCTCCGCAAACGCGATCAGCGCGACGATTCCGGTCGGCGGCGGTTCCGGCGGGGGGCAGAGAACGTCGATTTCGCGGGCGATCAGGCCGGTATCGAAAGCGCCGCCCATCACCCCGGGATGCTCGACAAGACGTTTCAGGAACCCGGCATTGGTGGTGACCCCAACAACCCGCACCTCCCCCAAAGCGCTCGCCAACCGGGTGAGGGCGGCGGCGCGGTCCGGGCCATGCGCGATCACCTTGGCGATCATCGGATCGTAATGGATCGACACCGCCCCACCCTGCACGACACCGCTGTCGATCCGGATGCCCGGCAGCGTGTCCGGCAAATGCAAATGCTCCAGATGTCCGGTCTGGGGCAGGAAATCCCGGTTCGGGTCCTCCGCGTAGAGCCGGACCTCCACCGCGTGCCCGGTGATGGAGAGATCGTCCTGCGCGAAGGGCAGCGGCTCGCCGCGCGCCACCCGAAGCTGCATTTCCACCAGATCCAGGCCGGTGATCAGCTCGGTCACAGGGTGTTCGACCTGCAGCCGGGTGTTCATCTCCATGAAATGGAACGACCCGCTCTCGTCCATGATGAACTCGACCGTGCCGGCCCCGACATAGCCGACCGCTGTCGCCGCATCGACCGCCGCTTTGCCCAGTCGGGCACGGGTCCCGGCATCGATACCGGGGCCGGGCGCTTCCTCCAGCACTTTTTGGTGGCGCCGCTGGGCCGAGCAGTCGCGCTCGAACAGGTGAACCGTATGGCCGTGGCTGTCGGCGAAGACCTGCACCTCCACATGGCGCGGGCGCTCGAGATATTTCTCGACGATCAGCCGGTCGTCCCCGAAGGACGATTTGCCCTCGCGCTTGGCGGCCCCGATCGCGGCGAGCAGTTCATCATCCGACCGGACCACCCGCATGCCCTTGCCGCCGCCGCCGGCCGAGGCCTTGAGCAGCACCGGAAAGCCGATGGCGCGGGCGGCATCGGCCAGCGTGCCGTCGTCCTGATCGGCGCCGTGATAGCCAGGCACCAGCGGCACACCCGCCTTCTCCATCAGCGCCTTCGCACCGGCCTTGGAGCCCATGGCTTCGATCGCGGTCGCCGGGGGGCCGACAAAAATGATCCCGGCCGCCGCGCACGCCTTGGCGAACCCCGCGTTCTCGGACAGGAAACCGTAGCCGGGATGAACGGCATCCGCGCCGGAGCGTTTGGCGATATCGAGAATCCGATCCACGACCAGATAGCTCTCGGCGGCGGGTGCCGGGCCGACCGGCCAGGCCTCGTCACAGGCCCGGACATGGGGCGCGTCGGCGTCGGCCTCCGAATAGACCGCGATCGTCCTGATTCCCATCGCCCGGGCGGTGCGCGCCACCCGGCAGGCGATCTCGCCGCGATTGGCGATCAGCAGGGACCGAAGCGGACGGCTCTCAGACATGACGGGACTCGGTGCGCGGTTCGCGGGACCGGGAGATTAGCGGGGTGGGCCGGGGACGGAAAGGGTGACGCAGGGTTAAAGACATCCGGAGCGGATGCGGGGTATCACTCAGCCCAAGTCGGCTTGCGCTTCTCCAGGAATGCACTGAGGCCTTCCTTGGCTTCCGGGGTGGCGCGCTGTTGGGCGATGCGCTGGGCGACATCGCGGAGCAGAGTGTCGTCGATACCGCTGTCCGCCATATCCGCCTCGATCATGTGGATGAGATCCTTGGCGGCCCGTGTGGCGATCGGCGCGGCGCCGAGCAGCTCTGCAACGATGCGGTCGACCGCCGCGTCCAGGTCCGCCTCGGGAACGACCTCATGCACCAGCCCCAGCCGCATGGCGGTGGCGGCGTCGAAGCGCTCTCCGGTCTGGAAATAGCGCCGCGCGTTGCGCACGCCGATCGAGCGGATCACATAAGGGCTGATCGCCGCCGGAATGATACCGAGCTTGACCTCGGAGAGCGCGAACAGAGCGCTGTCCGCCGCGATCGCGATATCGCAGGCCGCCGTCAGACCGACCCCGCCCCCCATCGCCGCCCCGTTCACCCGGGCGATCGTGGTGAACGGCATGGTGTCGAGGGTCTGCATCAGCTCGGTCAGCTTGTGGGCGTCGCGGAAGTTCTCGTGCTCGCCCTGCGCACCGGCCCGGCGCATCCAGTCCAGATCCGCGCCGGCGGAAAACACCTTGCCCTCACCGGACAGCACCAGACAGCGCAGCTCCGCCCTCCCGGTCAGATCCTTGAGCAAGGCGGTGAGATCGTGAATCAGAATATCGTCGAACGCATTGCGGATCTGCGGCCGGTCGATGGTGAGACGCGCCACGCCCCCGTCGACGGTCAGAATCAGATCTTCGGGGCGCTTCAAGGCGTTTTTCATGTCAAATTCACCGATCCTGTTGCGTCGTCACATTCGGAACACACCGAAGGTGGTCCTCTCTATCGGTTTGTTCAACGCGGCCGACAGGGACAGGGCCAGCACGGTGCGGGTTTCGGCGGGGTCGATGACGCCGTCGTCCCAGAGCCGCGCGGACGCGTAATAGGGGTGGCCCTGGGTTTCGTACTGGGCGCGGATCGGGGCCTTGAAAGCCTCCTCCTCCTCTGTGGGCCAGCTCTCGCCGCGCGCCTCCATGCCGTCGCGCCGCACCTGGGCCAGCACGTTGGCCGCCTGCTCGCCCCCCATGACCGAGATCCGCGCCGTCGGCCACGTGTAGAGCATGCGCGGGGAATAGGCCCGGCCGCACATGCCGTAGTTTCCGGCCCCGAACGAGCCGCCGACGATCACCGTGAACTTCGGCACCTTGGCGGATGCGACGGCGGTCACCAGCTTCGCACCGTCCTTGGCAATGCCGCCGGCCTCGTATTTCCGGCCGACCATGAAACCGGTGATGTTCTGCAGGAACAGCAGCGGAATCCCGCGCTGACAGCACAGCTCGATGAAATGCGCACCCTTGAGGGCCGATTCCGAGAACAGGATGCCGTTGTTTGCGACGATGCCGATCGGATAGCCGTGGATATGTGCGAAGCCGCAGACCAGCGACGCGCCATAGAGCGGCTTGAACTCGTCCAGCTCGCTGCCATCGACGATCCGGGCGATCACCTCGCGGATGTCGACCGGTTTGCGCAGATCGTCCGACATCACACCGTACAGCTCGGACGGGTCGTAGGCGGGCGGCTGCGGAGTCCGCATCTCAATGTTAGGATATTTGGGTCGGTTCAGATTGCCGACGATGCGGCGCGCAATCGACAGGGCGTGCGGATCGGAGCTGGCCATGTGATCGGTCACGCCGGAGATCTTGGAGTGCACCTCGGCCCCGCCCAGATCCTCGGCCGTCACGATTTCACCGGTTGCCGCCTTCACCAGGGGTGGGCCGCCCAGGAAGATCGTCCCCTGCCCCTTCACAATAATGCTTTCATCGGCCATGGCCGGCACATAAGCGCCACCGGCCGTGCAGCTGCCCATGACCACGGCGATCTGGGGGATGGCCTCGGCCGACATGTTGGCCTGATTGTAGAAGATCCGGCCGAAATGATCGCGATCGGGAAACACCTCGTCCTGGTTCGGCAGGTTGGCACCGCCGCTGTCCACCAGGTAGACGCAGGGCAGATTGTTCTCGCGCGCGATATCCTGGGCCCGCAGATGCTTCTTGACGGTGAGCGGGTAGTAGGTGCCGCCCTTCACCGTCGCATCGTTGCAGACCACCACGCATTCCCGGCCCGAGATCCGGCCGATCCCCGTGATGATTCCGGCCGCCGGTACTTCGTCGCCATACATGCCGGTGGCGGCCAACTGGCTGAACTCCAGAAACGGCGCACCCGGATCAAGCAGCGCCTTCACCCGGTCGCGCGGCAGCAGCTTGCCCCGGTCCAGATGCCGCTGGCGCGACCGCTCTCCGCCGCCGAGACCGATGCCGGCGACCTTGTCCCGAAGCTCGGCGACCAGCTCCTGGGTGCGCGCCGCGTTCGCTCTGAACGCGTCGGACCGTGTGTCCAGACGGGAGTGAATGCGTGTCATGACGGTCTCTCGGCTAAGCGCGGATCACCAGCCGCCCGTGGCGAGCCAGTGTTCGACCTGATCCAGGCGGTCGGCCCCCCAGAACGGCTCATTGTCCACGATAAAAAAGGGTGAGCCGCAGACACCGGCGGCCATCGCGGCCTCGATCTCGGTCTTCAGCCGGTCCTTGACCGCAGAGTCCTGCAGCGCCGCAGTTAGCGCCGCGGCGTCGACTCCGGCCTCAGCCGCGATCCGGACCACAGCCTCGGCATCCCTGATGTCGCCGCCCTGCCCCCAGGCCGCGTCGAACAGGGCGCGCGCCACCTTGCGGGCGAGCTTGGGGTCCTGGTCCTGAATCCAGTAGATCGCCCGGGCCGCCGGGACGCTGGGAAACGGGGAAACCTCGGGAAACTCCAGCGGCACCCCGTAAAGGCGCGCCATCCGCTCCATATCGTGACGGGAATAGGCTCCTTTGATCGGTTGATCCAGCAAGGGCACGGCCCCGGTGGTCTTGAAGATCACTCCCAGAAGCACCGGACGCCAATTCACCGTACGCCCGTACAACTGCGCCATCTCATCGATCTTGCCGGAAATCAGATAGGCGTAGGGCGACGAGAAATCGAAATAGAAATCGATCGGGTCTTTGGCACCGTCATCGGACGACGGATCCGGCTCCTCGGTCTTGCTCACCGTTCATGCTCCAAAGGCTTCGGGTCGGCAACGATTACCACGGCAGAGTTTCGCCATCATAGTTCCGGAAGCTGCCATTGTCCTCCGGCGTCAGGGTCGAAATGACCGAGCGCATGCCGGCTGCGCTGTCGTCCGGCAAGACCGGGGCCGCGTTGCCGCCCATGTCGGTTCGGACGTGGCCCGGATGGAACAACACGCAGATAATGCCCTGATCGGCAATCTCATTGGACATAACCTTGACCGCCATGTTGAGCGCGGTCTTCGAGGAGCGGTAGGTCATGCTGGTGGCGCCGCTTCCAACCTCGATCGAGCCCATGCGCGACGACGTGAAGGCCATGACCTTCTGATCAGACGCGGCAACGTGCGGGCGGAATGCATTCGCCACCCGGATCGGCGCGTAGACATTCACCTCGAAGGTCTTGGCCCAAGAGGCGAAATCGACCTCGGCGACCGTCATTCCCTTCTGCAGATTGATTCCGGCGTTGTTGAACAGCACATCGATCGGCTGATTCTTGAGGCTATCGGCCAATGCCGACACGCTCTCATCGCTGGTGACATCCAGCGCGTAGAGGTCGATGTCCCCTTCGATCGCCTTCAGATCTGTCGCGCTTCCGGGATCGCGGCAGGTCGCCATCACCCGCCATCCTTCGCTCGCATACTGCCGGGCCAGGGCCAGGCCGATCCCGCGGTTCGCTCCGGTGATCAGTACTGACGGCATCTGTTTCTCCTCGATGTTTCACAGTTCTTCGCGGGCGCCCCGAACTTCAGAACGCACCAGGCTCCAACACTTCGAAATGGGCGTCCTGCGGTGTGCATCCGACCCCATTGATCGGAATGATGTCCTGCGGGCAGGCCGAGAACACCACGATGCAGTCGATCTCGGCGCGTAGGATCACAAAGGACTTCGGCTCGGAGACCGGCGGCTTCCAGTCGATCTCGCCCGAAAGCTGCCAGGGGATGTTCATGAACAGGTTCAGCGGGCTCGGAGTCTTCGGGGCTTTCAGTCCCAGCTCCTTGAGAGCGGCGTGGAGATTGTCCTCACAATTGTCGTGATATCCCTGGACGCCGAGGCCTTCAAAGCGCCAGCGGTCGCACGCGGCGATGAAGGTGTCGTGCACTTCGCCGGAGGTGTCGTCGTGCAATGTCAGGATCGGGCGGCGGTGGTTGGTGACCAGAGTATCCCCGATTTTCGGCGTCAGCCGGTTCATGGCGGCCCGGCTGTGCTCCATGGACATGCACTCTCCCATCTCGCCGGCCACAAAGGCCCAGGTGTCCACCACCTGACTGCCGGGGGTGTTGATGACCTTGACCGAGCCGCCGCGCGCCAACCATGTCGCCTTGCCCTTGCGGGCCGGTATCAGAGTTTCAGCCATATCAAGCCCCCCTCAATCAAACACGACGACGTTAGCAGGCGGCAGCCTGCACGCAAAAGATGCCCCGGCGTCAACACAGCGCCCGTCGGTTAGAACCTGTCGACACTGTACGGCGCCATATCGACGCCCGGATCCCGCCCCCCGATCAGATCGGCCAGCACCTCGGCCGATTTGGCGGACATGGTCAGCCCCAGATGGCCGTGGCCGAAATTGTACCAGACATTGCCGTGCCGTGGAGACCGCCCCAGGGTCGGCACACTGTCAGGCGTCGACGGACGCTGGCCGACCCATTCTCGGTTCACCTTGGTCCGGACACCCGGCAGCACCTCGTCCACCAGTTTCGCCATGCGGTAGATCCGCCGGAAATCCGGCGCCGCGTCGGGTCCCGCGAATTCGGATCCCGTCGTCATCCGCAAGCCGTCCTGCATCGGCGACAGCACGAAACCCCAGTCGCCGAAAACCGTCGGCCGCCGCAGCGGCACCTCGCCGTCGGTCGTGTCCTCGACGTCCACCTCGAAGTTCAGATGGTATCCGCGCTCGGCGCTGATCATCGTGCGATCACCGAGCAGACCGGACAGTTCCCCCGCCCGTGCGCCTGTCGCGATCACGACGGCGTCGCAGGTATGGATGTCGTGGTTGGTATTGACGGTCTTGACCCCGCCAGGTCCGGTCACGAAGCGCTGGACCTTCTCCGCCCGCCATGCGCCGCCAAGTGCCTTGAACTTCGCGTAGTAGGCTTCGGTCAGCTTGAGCGGAGAGGTCACGAACCCGTTGTCCGGCTGGTGCCATGCGTGGGTAAAGCGCGGGCTGAGGCCGGGTTCGAGCTGCCGGAGTTCGTCCGTCCCCAGAACCTCGATGTTCACGCCACGACGGCCCATCACTTCCCGCTCATGAGCCGTCTTGTCGAAACTCTGCTGGCTCGAATACACCTTCAGCCAGCCGACCGGGCGCACCAAATCTTCCGCCTTGCAGAGCGCAACCAGCTTACGATGCGCGATCATCGCTTCCTGAGCGATCGCCGCCATCGCCACCGAGTTGGCCTCGACCCGCCCCGGGGCGCCCTCCTTCAGGAAACGCAGGAAATATCCCGGATTGCGCAACACATGATCCCAGCGGATCCGCAGGGGCGAGACCGGGTCGGTCAGCATTTTCGGCACCTGTTTCCAGTTGCCGGGCGTGCTCACCGGATAGACACCGCCCATGGAGATTGAGCCCGCGTTGCCGAACGACGTGCTCATGCCCGGTGCCGCCGGATCCAGCAGCAGGACCGAATTGCCGTTTGCCTGAAGCTGGAGGGCGGTCGTGACACCGACGATGCCGGCCCCGACCACGACGATTCGCTTAGAAGATCCGGTGTCGGTGCTCACGCGTTTGACTCCGTCTCTTTGAGCATCTGCAGCAGCGCGATGAGCCTTGTGTCCCGCTCCCGCTCCAGGTCGTCGATCGTCCGCTTACCCATTTCGTCCCGGATCCCCTGCGCCAGCTTTTCCTTCAAGTCCTCGGTCAGCTTCGGGGTCTTCTGCATGTCCGTCCACCAGCCTTCGATCGGGGGCGCGAACTGATCGAGAAACCCCCGGAACCCGGCCTTGCCGCCGGTGAGGTTGAAGATCATGTGCGGCCCCATCAAAGCGAGGCGCAGACCGGGGCCCTGGGCGATCGCGGCATTCACATCCTCCACGCTGGCCAACCCGTCCTCCACCGCGTTCACCGCCTCGCGCCACAGCGCCGCCTGAAGCCGGTTTGCCAGGTGTCCCGGAACCTCCTTGTTCACGTAGATCGCATGCTTGCCGATATGTCCGTAGAAGCCGTGCGCCCAAGTGCCGGTCTCCGGAGCCGTCGCCTTGCCCAGAACCACCTCGACCAGCGGGATCAGATGCGGCGGGTTGAACGGGTGCCCGACCACCATGCGCGGCGCCATCGCGAGTCCGTCCTGCATATCCGACAGGATCAGCCCGGAGGTCGACAGCGCCATCACGGTATCCGGTCCCACATGGGGGTCGATGCGGCCGAACAACTCACGCTTGACCGGCATCCGCTCGGTCGCGTTCTCCTGGATGAACTGGGCGTCCATGACCGCCGCTTCCGGCGTCTCGGCGAAAGTCAGATGGCCTTCACCGGCAGGATCGGCCCCAAGGGCCTGAAGCTGTGGTCGCGCATTGTCGACAAAGGCCTGAAGGCGGCCCTGCCAGCCATCGGCGGGGTCCCAGGCCGTCACGTCATAGCCGCGTGACAGGAAATATGCGCTCCAGCTTGCCCCGATTGTGCCGGTCCCCAAGACGGTGATCCGCGTGACGTCCTCGAATGCCGGCAAGGCCATGACTAGTTCTCCGTTTGCGCAGTCCCGATTGCCGCCTGACGAAAGGGCTATCTGGCCGAATCTTCGGGCAACCCCATATCAGCACCCGCAGGACGGTTTTGGAAATAGCGTGGGTTCGAGAACGATGAGGAATAGGGAAAACAACCACCGAATGCCAGGCCTTCACCGGCGCGAAGTGGTCGCCACGCTGCTGGCAACATGTGCGGTTTCAGCGGTCCCGAGCGGGCTCACCGCGCAAACCGGCGACGATTTGAGCCGGTACCGCTGGCAGCGCCGTCTCCTGCTCGTGTTCGCGCCAGTGCCACAGGATCCGAGACTGGCGGCTCAGCGGCTCCGCACGGCCGAAGCCCTCTCCGGCTTCCGCGACCGCGAGCTGACGGTTATCGAGATTGTCGAGCGGCGCGTGCTAATCGACGGCGCTCGGGTCCGTTGGCTCGACTCCTTCGCCATGCGATCCCTGTTCGAGGTTGAAGACAACGGGTTCGAGACGGTCCTGATCGGCAAGGACGGCGGCGTGAAGCTGCGGCGTGAAGGCCTTATGCCCACAGATGTGCTGTTCGACACAATCGACGCGATGCCGATGCGGCGCCAGGAAATGAAGACCGACTGACCAGCCCCGCCTCCCCATGTTTCAAGCACCGATTGCAGGTACCAACGGGACACCAGTCCGGCCTCGACCCAGTGCGCACAAGGTGCGCTATTTTCCACTTGAAAAGCGCACCGCGTGCGCCTATCTTAGAGTGAATTGTTACAGTTATGTGAAGCGCGACCATCTGCAATGAAACACGCAACGAGATCGACCGGGCCCGAATGGCTGCAGGCAGTGATCGAAAACCCGAACAGAGTTCGTACCCGTCTGACGCCGTTCGCAGATGTCGAAAGGCAGATCAACTCCGCTAGGCGCGCCCTGGAGCGTTCAGATGTGATTGGCGAAGCGCGTCGTCTGCTGGTCGAAGAGGTCCGGATCCTGGAACAGGATCTTGCCGCGCGACCCTTCAATCTCCGAACCGCCAGATTGTGCGAACAGAAACTTGCTTGGCTGGCGCAGCGTTCGAAACAGCTCAAGATGTCAGCCCTTTCATCCGTGCCGGCAACGATCCGCTGCGCATGACGGACGAGAAGACCTCCGATTTCAGCGGACCCAAGACAGCAGACCGCGCTGGTCTAACGCCGCCCGTAACCGTCGAGTTCGCCCCGGACCGGCCGATGGATCTGAATCAGATCGCGGACAGAACCCGCGGCGCTTTGAGGCACGACCCCGCCACCCGGTCCCGCAAACTGGTGCGCCTGCTGGATACCCCGGACCAGCGTCTCGACCGTGCGGGACTCCGTTTGGAGGTCAAGTCGCCTCTGAACGGAGCGCGCTCCAAAACCGGTGCCCTACATTTGGAGCTTCGGGACCGCAGCGGACAGGACCGCGCGAGCTTGGACCTGCCCGCGAAAGCTCCATTGCCCCGCTTCGCGGATGATCTACCCGACGGCCCTCTCTTGGAATTGCTCCATCCCATTGTCGAAATGCGCGCCTTGCTGATCTGGGCGACCCTCCATCTGGAGGAGGCCCGGACCGCACTTCGCGACCGGGACGGAAAAATCCGGGTGCGCCTCTATCAGGTAAGCGGAGAGACCGAGATCAATGGCGTACGGAGCCCGATCCCGGTTCGGATTCGTGTCGAGCCGCTTAAGGGCTACGCGACGAATGCCGGCGCCGTCGCGGAACGGATTGCTCGGGAATTCGGTTGGGTGGTGTGCCATGAAGATCTCATGGTCGGCCTTCGGCGGATCGGCATGGCCGCCGAGGCCGTCCCGCTGATCGGGATCACGACGAAGCCCCGTCTTGCTTCCGACGGGCCCCTGGAGGCTCTGGACACAGCCGATACGGAGCCAAAGGTCAAGTCTGAAACGCCCGCCGGACCGGCGATGCGCACCCTTCTCGGCCAACTGCTCGAGACGATCGAAAGCCGCCGGGCCGGAGTGATCGCCGATGTCGACAGCGAGTTCCTGCACGAATTTCGCGTCGCCGTCCGTCGCAGCCGAGCCGCGATCCAGCAATTGGGCGACACCCTTCCGGAAGCGGCCCTGGATCGCATGCGAGAGGGCTATCGCTGGCTGGGTGCTGCCACTGGACCGACGCGCGATCTGGACGTGCATATGCTCGCTCTCAAGGCTCATTCCCGGTCGCTATCGCCGAAGCAGGCAAGCGCTCTTGTCCCGCTGGGGTCGCATTTGGCGGACTGCAAGACGCGCGCGCACAAGGCTTTGATTCGAGACCTGAAATCGGAGAGATACGAGACTTTCATCAGCCGGTGCCGGACCTTTTTGGAGGCGGAAGCACCCGGATGGTCCGAAACCGAGATCAAGCGTCGACCGATTTCAACCGTGGTCGGAAAACGGGTCGTAAAGATCTATCGCAAAACCGTCCGCCAGGGTGCCCGCATCGGCCCGGAGACCGAGGCAGAAGCCCTCCACGATCTTAGAAAACAGCTGAAAAAACTGCGGTACCTGATTGAATTTATAAAAAATCTCCTCCCGAAAACAGATACTCGACCACTTCTTCAGAAGCTGAAAATGCTCCAGCAGGTTCTTGGAGATGTTCAGGATTTGGAAATCCAGACTGAAGCGCTCCACCGCTTCGGGCGCGAGATGGCCGAGGCCGGCAAGGCGGATCCGGACACCTTGATGGCGATCGGCGCTTGGGCCGAAGATCTCGACCGGAAACGGGCCGAGGCCCGGGCACGTTTCGCCGAGGTGTTCGCGCCCTTCGCGGAGCGGGCGACGGCGCAGGCGTTCCGCGCTACCTTTGCGCCGAAGAGCCGCTCGCACGCCCCCCAAGACGGAGAGACCGCCGGATGAAGATTCTCGCCAGCTACAACATCAAGGGCGGCGTCGGCAAGACGGCAACCGCCGTGAATCTCGCTTATGTCGCCGCCGCACAAGGAGCCCGGGTGCTGGTTGTCGATCTGGACCCCCAGGGCGCGGCCAGCTTCTATTTCCGGGTGAAGCCGAAGGTCAAGGGTGGCGGCAAGGGGCTGGTCAAGGGCAAGCACGACCTGGAAGATCTGGTCAAGGGCACGGACCACGACCGCCTTGATCTAATCCCGGCAGACTTCTCGTTCCGCAACCTCGATCTGCTGCTGGATGCCGAGAAGAAATCGGAAAAACGTCTTCGGAAACTGCTCCGGCCCCTGGCCGCCGATTACGATATCTGCATCCTGGATTGTCCGCCAAGCGTCTCCCTGGTCTCGGAAGCCGTGTTCCACGCGGCGGATGCGCTGCTGGTCCCGCTGATCCCGACCACACTCTCGGTGCGGACCTACGAGCAATTGGTGGCATTCCGGAAGGACGAAAAGCTGAAGAGCCTGAAACTGCTGCCCTTCTTCTCGATGGTCGACCGGCGGAAGGCGATGCACCGCGAAATCGTCGAGGGATTCCCGGACCGACACCCGGAGGTTCTGTCGACCCAGATACCCTATGCCAGCGTGGTCGAACGTATGGGGGTTGAGCGGGCACCGCTCGGCACCTTCGCGCCGCGAACCGCGGCTGCCGCAGCCTACGAGACCTTGTGGGCAGACATCGATACGCGTACCGGTTAACGCGAATCGCCCGCGTCGCGCGCCGTCGCCGTCACGAACGCCATCATCGCCAGGATCGCGAGATAGGTCGCCTGCCAGAACCCGAAACTGACCAGTGCCGGCACCACTCCCGCCGCGATCGCGGCGAGCGCCGCCGGCCCGAGTCCCGGGCCGAGGGCCAAGGTGGCGCGCATGACCAGACCCGCCAGGATGAGCCAGATCGCCAAGCCGATAAGGCCGGTCTCGACCCAGAGCTGGAGCGCCACATTGTGGGCGTGCGCCTCCACATGCGTCGCCACCACATAGCTTTCGGAGTGCGGCCCCTCGATCGGAAGCGTGCGGTATCCCCCAAACCCCCATCCGGTCCAGGGTGCCAGTCGGGCGTAATGGGCCGCATGGTCCCAGATCTCGAACCGATGCACGATGGAGAGCGGGAAGCCTTGGGCCGTCTCCACCCGCCAGACCTGCAGTGGGCCCGCGATCCAGGGCGCCGCAAGACTGCCGAGCGTCAGACCGATCATCAGGGTCCAGGCCGTGAGGCGCGGCCGGACCGCCGCCAGCAGTGCCACCACAAGGGCCACGATGGCGGTTAAGAGGGCTGCCTCGGAGCGCCCCAGAACCGTCACGACGAGGATCGGAACCGCCGCCGCCACGACAAGAGCCCTACCTCCTTCGCGCCACAGCCAGCCCAGGACCGGAATCGAGACCAGAACCAGCGCCAGGGTTCCGCGATTGAAACGGGACAGATCAACCCTTGGGTCGTCCCACCGGCCGCTCAGGGTCCGATAGATCGGCGCATCGAAGCTGAGTTCCACGACCAGCACCAATGCGGCGACCAGCAGGCCAATGCCGAGGGCCCGGAGGATGAAGTCGGCCCGCACACCGGCTCGTTTCGCGAGGCCTAGCCCTGCCAGGGGCAGAAACACCAGGATTTCACCCGCCAGCTGCGCCCAGCTTTCCCCGCATCGACCGCAATCCGGGGCGCGCAGCAGAAGGACCAGCCCCGCCCAGATCAGATACGCGACCGCTGCCGCCAGTATCCAGCCGAACGTGCGGCCGAAATCCATGCGACCCGCGCCCCGAGCAATCCGCAGGGTGGTCGCCGCAAGCAACCCGACCCCCAGAACCGTGACAATCAGGGTCATGGAATGTTTGGCCAGCACGGCAGCGGCCGGGAACACCAATAGCAGGGTTCCGGTGAACCAGGTTGCCGCACGTCCGGTCGGATCGGTGCCGGACAGGTGTGAGGGGGATGTCATGCGGATCGGATATACTGGATTTCCCGCAGCGGGCACAGCCCACTATTCCGCCGCGGACAGATCCCGGCCCAATTCGGTTTCCGTGGCCGTTCTCAGAGGCAACCTCAGACGGAACCGGGCGCCGCCCCGACCC
The DNA here is from genome assembly GCA_024742605.1 of Alphaproteobacteria bacterium. Lineage (GTDB taxonomy): Bacteria > Pseudomonadota > Alphaproteobacteria > Thalassobaculales > Thalassobaculaceae > JANSYC01. Next base: position 16,849 of record JANSYC010000082.1, read on the forward strand.
TCGCCGCGCCCGGTCGACGGCAGCAGTTCGAGCTCTCCGCCTAGTTTTCGAGCGATCGCGCGGCTGATCGCAAGCCCCAGCCCGGCGCCGGTTCGATTGGGCTGGGCCGCACTCCAGGCTCGGGAGAACTTCGTGAAGATCCGTTCCCGGTCCTCGGGCCGGATGCCGGGTCCGTTGTCATCC
>JANSYC010000140.1 GCA_024742605.1 Alphaproteobacteria bacterium
CGGAGCGCGATCGCCTCCGCCAGACTGGGTAAATGGCGGTCCCGGTCTGAAACGACGACCGGCGGGATCGTCCAATCGATGCCAAGGGCTGGATCCGCCCAGCGCACGCCGCTGGTCGACGTGGGCTGGTAGGCCGGGTGGATGCCGTAGATCAGGGAGCTGTCATCTTCCAAGGTCAAAAAACCATGCGCTACACCGGGCGCAACGACAACACTCTTCCCATCGTTGGCCTCTAATTCAAATGCCCGGGCAAACCCCAGCGTCGGCTGGTCGGATCGCAGATCGACCAGCACATCCAGGACCCGTCCTGAGACACAGGCGACGATCTTGGTCTCCTCATACGGTGGAAGCTGAAAATGCGGACCCCGCAAGGTTCCACGGTGGGTATTGTGAGATACGCTCCACTGGAGGCGCCGCAATCTAGACGACCCGGCGTCCATCAGGTTCTCGTCAAGCACCCGATGGAAGGCCCCGCGATCGTCGCGGGAAACGGCGTGACGAAGAACGAAACACCCCGCGATGCCGAGTGGCTCGCGCTGGTCGGCGGGGTAATCCAGCCAATCCTCCGTCATGCGAGCCGCTTGAGGTAGCCGCCTCGGCACCCGCTCATGACAAGCTTGGAATTGTATTCTTGATTCCGCTCGAAGCGAACACCTATACCGTCCTGCTCTTGCAGGAAGTCGTCGACGGCGGACAGAGGACCGTTACCCGGCCCCCAGGGACGGTCGGGAAAGAACCCCACCGGCATTTCCTCGACGACGGTATCGAACACCACGCAGAAACCACCGACCGAAACCAACGGGGCGTAGGACCGAAGCTCGTTTAGAACATGCGCGCGCGTGTGATGGGAATCCAACAGCACCATGACCGAACCTGCATCGCGTGCAAATGTGGCTACCTGCTCGACGATTCTTGATTCGAGCGACGAGCCCTCGATCATCTCGATGTACGGCCGTAGGGGGTGGCTGTCGATCAGATCACGGTTGTGCGGCCGAATCTCGATGTCGACCGCGACGACCCTACGGGTGGAGCGGGCAGGATCAAGGCTCGCGCCTAAACTCATCGCCTCGGTCAGATCAAGAAGCGCCAACATCTGGGCGCTCTGGATTAGCGAGCCGCCGTGCGCGATTCCAGTTTCGACAATGAGATCCGGCTTCGTCGCCCAAACAATCTCCTGGATTGCGACCATGTCAGCGGGAAACTGGATCACCGGACGGCCGAGCGCCTCGAAATTATACATGTAACGGCGCTCGAACATCCGCTCGATCAAATCGCGCGCACCAATCTGAACGAGCTCATCATCCTTGAGGTCCTTGATCGACTGCGTTTTCTGCTGCGCGAACAGCCGCAAAGGATCCAACGAGCTATCAATCTGTTGCAAGGTATCGTCTTTCATGCGCGAATATCCTTTTAATGTGCAGCACGAATCCCCGAGCGCTGGCACGAGATGCATATCGGCGGCCGTCCCTGTCCGCTGCTCGGACAATAATCACGTCATTCACCAACGACCAATTAGCTCGTATCAAAATCGAGGTAGCATGACAGCAGGGCTTTGTCATGAGTGGATGGCTTTCGGAAGATTGGTTGCGAGACCAAGAAAATATCTAGTAAAGGCCTTTCAAGTCGCCGGTAATGGCGATTGATTCTGGTCAACTGACACCGTTCAATCCAGAAAATCACCGTTGCGATATATTTGATGTCTCAAAAGTAAATGAGAACTAAGAAGCACCTTGACGGTATGTTGTAGTAGCAAGGCATTCTTGATTGACTTCGATTTATATTGATAAGCTGAAGCATTGAGCGTCGATATAATGGTCCTGCTTCCAATTTTGGTCCAGCCGCTACGCGACTTTTCGGGCTGGGTTGATTTCGGTGTCCGTCGTCAGGCTAATCGGGAGAGAAGACCGTTTGGGATAACGGAGGATCTGGCTCCTGATTGTTGATGTTAAGCGGCTTGGTTTTGATGCGCCTGTCTGACGTCAGCGTTCGTGGGACGGATTAGCGGGTATTCGTGACAATGGATTTTTTGGCTCTGAGGGATGATTTAATGGGCGACGACTGGAAGACTAAAGCCAGTTCGGTAAAGGTGGTATCGAGCCCCTGATTTGAACCTAAGATCCTACCCCTCCCCTCTGGTTCACTGACCAACCAGCAAACACCACGCCGCTCGCGCTCTCCTCGATACTCTTCGCGAGGTCCACATAGAGGGCAGTGCGCTGAGAGTACGCTAAACAACGCTAAGGAAGAACAATTCGGGAACGCAGAGGTGCGTTGTCGCGCCGCCTCGGTCGGCGACACCTTCACCCGAGCAGCGTCGATCCCATTCATCATCCGTTCCGATATCAGCCGTCGCTCGAAGTGAGCGATAGCAGAGAACGTGCCCCACACTCATCCCTCAACCGGACGTTCCCAGGACGATCGTCGACGGCGCTGTCGCCCATCACAAAACCTGTGCACAAAATATCTCTCCAAACAGGATTCGGTCCATCAAACACCCAGACTTCTTATGGACACGAGAGGGGGCACCATGGGCAAGCATGAGCTGCTGACTGACGCCGAGCGCGACCGGCTGATCGGCATCCCAGTCGCGCGCGACGAGCTCGCGCGACTCTACACGCTAGAGCAACCGGATCTCGATCTGATCCTACAGCGGCGCGGGGACCAGAACCGTCTCGGCTTTGCCCTACAGCTCGCGATCCTCCACCACCCCGGCACGATGTTGGCGCAAGTTCTCGCCCGAGCCGGGCGGCCGCCGGCGCCTCTGGTCCGCTACCTGGCCCACCAACTCCATCTTCCTCCAACCGCACTCGCCGACTACGCGAACCGTGAGCAGACCATGACGGACCACGGCCGACAGCTTGCCGATCTTGTCGGCCTCCGCCTCCCAACGAGGGACGACATTCCGTTCATGATCGAAGCTGCCGCCGGAGCGGCCTGGTCAACCGACCAAGGAGTAGTCATCGCCACGGGCGTGATCGATGCCTTGCGGGGTGCCCGCATTCTGTTGCCGGCGATCGCGACGATCGAGCGTGCCGGCATTGCCGGTCGGGCGCGGGCCCGTAAGCGAACAACGCAGGCACTGCTCTATAGTGTCAGCCAAGACCAGCTCACGCAGGTCGACAACCTGTTCGTCGCGGACCCAGCGACCAGTGTGACCCCGCTCGCCTGGCTGAAGGCCATTCCGGTGGCAGCCAAGCCGGATCACATCCGGGAGACCCTCGAGCGGCTGCGCTTCGTTCGGAGGATCGGCATCCCCAACAATGCCACCGCGGTCGTACATCCCGATCGCTATCGCCAACTCGTGCGCGAAGGCCGCATGTCGCCAGCCTATCTGATCGAGCGGTACGCGACGGCACGCCGCCGAGCCACGGTCGTTGCGCTGCTGATCGATCTCGAGGAGCGGCTGACCGACGCCGCGATCGAGATGGCCGACAAACTGATCGCCGGGATCTTCACCCGAGCCAAGAACACACAGGCCCGGCGTTACGCAGCAACCTCCCGCGACGTGTCGCGCTTGATGCGACTGTTCCGAGGGACCATCGACGCGCTCGCCGAGGCCATCGAAGGCGACACCGATCCGATTGATGCTGTCAACGAGACCATCGGATGGACGACCCTGCTGAAGGTCAGGCACGAGGTCGCGGCACTCGCTGACACCGCTCGCGAGGATCCCCTGGTCGTCGCGGCCGACCGGTATGCGACGCTGCGAAAGTTCGCGCCGGCGCTGATCGAGGCACTAGACTTCAAATCCGGCCGCGGCAGCACACGTACGATCGCTGCCGTCCGCCTGCTGCGCGAGCTGAACAGCACCGGCAAGCGCGATGTTCCATCGGATGCGCCGATGCCGTTCAAGACGGAGTGGCGTAAGCTGGTCACCGAGCCCGACGGCAAGATCAACCGCCGCCTCTACGAGACGGCGACCATCGCGCATCTGCGCAACAAGCTCCGGTCTGGCGATGTATGGGTCGATCGCTCCTCCGCCTACCGCCGGTTCGACAGCTATCTGCTGCCGGAGAACGAAGCGGTGCCGGTCGCCACAGAACTGGGATTACCGGCCAGTGCCGATGCGTGGCTGTCAGCTCGCAGCACCGAGCTCGACCAGCGGCTGAAGCGGTTCGCGCGGCTCCTCGACCGCGGCCGACTGGAAGGTGTCACCTTGGTGGACGGCCGTCTGCAGATCTCACCCGTCAGAGCCGCCGTGCCTGATGAAGCTCTCGACTTGGCCGACCGGTTGGACGCCCTGATGCCACGCGTTCGTGTGACTGAGTTGCTGCACGAAGTTGGCCGCGAGACCGGCTTCATCGCGGCCTTTACCAACCTGCGCACTGGGGAGCGGTGCTCCAACGACAATGCTCTGCTGGCGGCGATCCTGGCCGATGCCACCAATCTTGGGCTGTCGCGGATGGCGGCGGCCAGCCAGGGCGTGACGCGCGACCAGCTCGTGTGGACACAGGGCGCTTATATTCGGGAAGACACCTACAAAGAAGCCCTGGCGACCATCATCAACGCCCATCACCGGCTGCCGATCGCCATGGTGTGGGGTGATGGCAGCACGTCAAGCTCCGACGGACAGTTCTTCCGCGCCGGTAAACGGGCGGCCGCTGGTGGTGATGTGAATGCCCGCTACGGCGTCGATCCCGGCTTCAGCTTTTACACCCATGTGTCCGACCAGCACGGACCCTATCACGTGCGGGTGCTATCGGCGGCAACGCACGAGGCGCCCTATGTGCTCGACGGCCTGCTGCATCACGGCAGCGGCCTCAGCATCGCCGAGCACTACACCGACACCGGCGGCGCCACCGATCACGTGTTCGCGCTCTGCTCGATGCTCGGCTTCAGGTTCTGCCCGCGGCTTCGGGACTTCCCGGATCGTCGGCTTGTCCCGATCGACCCGTCGGCGTCCTACCCGGCAATCGCACCTCTCCTCGGCCGTCGCATCCGCGCCGATGTCGTCCGAGAGCACTGGGGTGACGTCGTCCGTCTGGTCGCTTCGCTGAAGGCGGGCCATGTAGCGCCATCCGTGATGCTGCGGAAGCTGGCGGCCTACGAGCGGCAGAACCAGGTCGACATCGCCCTGCAGGAAATCGGCAAGATCGAGCGGACCTTGTTTATGCTGGACTGGCTGGAGAACCCGGCGCTCCGGCGGCGGTGCCAGGCCGGGCTCAACAAGAGCGAGCAGCGCCACGCGCTGACCCAGGCGATCTGCACGTTCCGGCAGGGCCGGGTGATCGACCGCACTCACGAAGCCCAGCAGTACCGCGCGTCCGGGCTGAACCTCGTGATTGCAGCGATCGTCTACTGGAACTCGATCTACATGGCCGATGCCGTCTCGCATCTGCGTGCGACCGGCGGAGCTGTTCCGAGCCAGTTGCTCACCCACACGTCGCCGGTTGGTTGGGAGCACATCGCGTTCTCCGGCGACTTCCTCTGGGATCGAGCGGCGCAGGTTACCGGCCGCAGGCCACTCAACATCACCGGGAAGGGGGAAGCGGCGTAGTGATGTTCTTGACCTGTTCTTCCTTAGCGTTGTTTAGCGTACTTTCAACGCGATGCCCTCTCATAGTGTCAGGCCGGCACCGATGGCACTCCTGTGACAGTGCCCTCGAGCGGGCTGTGGGTCATCTCCGTGCCCGTGGCGACGTCGTCGCCGATGCTCTGCTCCCGCACATCTCGCCGATGGGCTGGTCGCATATCGGACTGACCGGGGACTATCTCTGGGAGCAGGCGGACCTGGCCGCCTCGGACAGCTACCGGGCGCTGAACGATCCCG
>JANSYC010000043.1 GCA_024742605.1 Alphaproteobacteria bacterium
CCGGACCCGTGTCTCCTTCGAAGCCGGTATGAAACGTCTCGGCGGCGAGGTCATCATGCTCAACGGGGGGGATCTCCAGATCGGGCGCGGCGAATCCGTGCCCGATACCGCCCGCGTGCTGTCGCGCTATGTCGACTGCATCATGATCCGAACCTACAGTCACTCGACCCTGCTCGAGATGGCCGAGTACGCCTCGGTTCCGGTGATCAACGGGCTGACGGACTCCACCCATCCCTGCCAGATCATGGCCGACGTGATGGCGTTCGAAGAGCATCGCGGACCGATCAAGGATCGGGTCATCGCCTGGTCCGGCGATGGCAACAACATGGCGGCCTCCTGGATCCATGCCGCGATTCAGTTCGATTTCGAACTTCGCATCGCATGCCCGCCCGAATTGGTGCCCCCGAAATCGGTGATGGATTGGGCCAAGGCGCAGGGCGGACGGATTGTCATCACCCATGACGCCTCGGCGGCGGTCGACGGAGCGGATGCCGTCGTCACCGACACCTGGGTTTCAATGGGCGATGAGGAGACCAACCGTCACAACATGCTGGCGCCCTTCCAGGTCGACGGCGCGCTGATGGCAAAAGCCAAGCCGGATGCCGTGTTCATGCATTGCCTTCCCGCCCATCGCGGTGAGGAAGTTTCAGCCGAGGTCATCGACGGTCCGCAATCGATCGTCTGGGACGAGGCCGAGAACCGCATGCACTCGCAGATGGCGATCCTCAACTGGTGCTTATCGGACTCTAAATGACCCAATCTCAAGCTGCGCCGGACACCCTGTACGAAGCGACGGGGCGCGATGACATTGTGCTGCCGTTTCAGATCGACCCGTACGGTGTGCGCGGACGATTGATACGGCTGGGCACGGTCGCGGAGACCGTGATCGGCCGGCACGGCTATCCCGATGCAGTGGGTGCGATGTTGGGTGAGACCATGGCGTTGGCCGCTTGCTTGGCCGGCTCCTTGAAATACGAGGGCGTGTTCACGCTTCAGACCACCAGTGACGGGCCGATCAAGACCCTGATGGCGGACATCACCAGCGGCGGGGCCATCCGGGCCTATGCCAATTTCAACGCCGACGCGGTGGCCGACCTGACACCATCGGACGTCGCCGCGCGGTCGGTGCCCCGCCTGATGGGCGGCGGCTATATCGCCTTCACCGTCGATCAGGGCGACGATACCGACCGGTACCAGGGCATCGTCCAACTCGAAGGGCATACGCTGTCCGAGTGTACCCACGCCTATTTCCGGAACTCCGAACAGCTGGACGCGGGGATCCTTCTGGCCTGTCAGAAAGGCAAAGACGGCTGGCGGGCCGGTGCCTTGATGCTGCAGCGCCTGCCCTATCAACGGGATCTGCCGGGAAATCCGACCGAGGAGGACTACGACGACGGCTGGCACACCGCGATGACCCTGCTGAGCAGCGGAACCGCGGTTGAGCTGTTGGATCAGGATCTGTCTCCGGATCGTTTGCTGTACCGGCTGTTTCACGGCGAAGGGGTCCGTGCCTACCCGGCACAGGCGGTCAGCGCCACCTGCCGATGCTCGTCGGGTCGGGTCGAACGGGTCCTGAAATCCTTGAGCGACGAGGAACTTCGGGACCTGAAACAGGATGATCCGGATGTCAGTGTGACTTGCGAATTCTGCAAGACCGTTTATCGCTATGATGAGGATCAACTGGCCGAGCTTCGGAACGCCGACTGACCCGGCGAGCGAACCGGCTGCAATCAACCGGTGGAGTGCGATGTGTTGACCGATCGCCGTGGGTTTCTTGTCCTTGCGGGTGCCGGGCTCTTGGTGGCTTGCGAGACCCCCAACCCGATCCAGACGTTCCCTCAGCTCAGCTTCGCGGGCCAGAACAGGATCCGATTGAATGTCGCGACCATTGAAGTTGTCGATGAATATCGGATGCCGTTGAAGGAGCCCTATGTCGAACACCGGGCTCCGATCAACCCGAGCGCCGCGATCGAGCGCTGGGCGGCCGATGTGCTGCAGGCGGTCGGCACCGACGGAAAGGCGGTTCTGCGCATCACCGACGGCAGCCTGGTGGAGACGCCGCTGCAGGGCACCGAAGGGCTCAAAGGGTTGGTCACCACCGATCAGACCGAGCGATACGACGCGAGCGCGGCGGCCGTGCTTGAGATCTACAATTCCGGCGGCGCCCCGATGGGACAGGCCGAGGCCAAGGCAACGCGCTTCCAGACGGTTGAGGAAGGCATCTCCCTAAACCAGCGCGAACGGGTCTGGTACCGTCTGGTCGAAGACACCGTCCTGGATTTCTCACGCTCGATGGAAGTTGCGATCCGGACCTATCTGACCGCCTACGTGCGCTGATCGGTGCGGGCTGCCGAACACATCGGATCGCGACACCGGCAAAGTGTCTGGTCCGGCATTGATGATCGCGTCAAAAGACTCCGGCCGTCTGCTGCATCGGCACGCCTCGGAAGTCCAGAAGACTGACCGCCGGCGGCGCCAGTTCCCGAAGCAGTTTGCGCCGGATCTGTCCCTTGTAGTCTTGATAATCGAGCGCCTTGATCGCGAACGCGCCGAATCCGCCGATCAGCGCCTCTCGGAAGTAATCCGTGAGGCCCAGAACCTGATTCTCAATTCCCAGGGCATTGATGGTGATGCCCTGTTCGATCACGTAGTTGCGGGTCACCGACAGTGCGGGCCCCTGATTGTTGTACCCGTCGCCGGAGAGATCGATCACCTGGCGGGTCGCGACAAACGGGGCCGCTTTGAGAAGTTCGCTGCCGAACAGGATGGCGGACGAAATCGAAGTCGCGCCGGTATTGATCAGACGCGGTGCCGCGTCGATCCGGTCCGCGAAGGCCTGTGCCTCGGCCTCGCTGGTGATGCGGGTCCAAGGGATGCTCAGGCGCTGCTGGTCGGAGCCGGACCATTCGATCATGGCCACCGCGATCGACCTGTTCGGGCCATCGAGGATGGCTTCGGCGAGCTGGACATCCCGAAAAGCAAGCGCCAGTCCCTGGAGCTGCAGGTTGAACTCGTTGAAGTCGACGCTGGCGGAGCTGTCCACCGCCAGGACCAGCGCCACATCCACAAGTGCGCCATTCTGCGCCCGGCTCGATGCCGCGGGTGCGAGCGCCAGGCCCATGGCGAAGGCCAGGATCGCCAGTGGCCTGCAATGCCTCATGATCCGAATTGTGAATCGGCTTAAGGTCACCATGTCTGTCACTTCCGAACGAGTTGCCTTTCGCTGGTCTTCATCGCGCGATTCAAAGGCGCAAACATGGCAAAATCCCGCTCTTCAAACGGACTGCCAAAATCATCACTGACCGTTAGGCTTCGGATTTCCCGGATCAGCTTGCGATTGATGGCGGAAGCATAGTCCGCGTAGTCCTCCGCGATTTGCACAAAGGCGCCAACCCCGCCGATCACCCGATCTTCGTAATAGTAGTTCAGCGTGGGATGCTCGTTCAGGATCGCCAGTGCATTGATCGTGACCCCCTGACCAATCACCGCCCGGCGCACGATCCGTACGTCCATGCCCTGGTTGTTGCGCCCGTCGCCCGAGAGATCGATCACCTGGCGATTTGCCTCAAACGGAGCGCTCCGCAGCAAGGAGTTGCCGAAAGAGAGCGCACCCGCGATCGAGGTCGCACCCGTCGGGATCGACCGTCCGAGATCCGAGATCCGACGGGACAGGGCCAATACGTCGGACGTGCTCTCCAGCAGAGTCCAGCCGATATCGACCTGCTGCTGCACCTCACCGGACCACTCGAACACCGTTACGGCGATCCGCTTCAGCGGCCCGCCCTGGATCGCCTCGACAACCTTCGGGTCCCGAAACGCGGCCGCCAAACCGTCGCGCTGCAAGGCGAACTCGGCCGCATCGACGCTGGCAGAGCTGTCGAGCGCCAGCACCAAATTCAGATCGACCGGAACCTGCGCGACGCTCGTGCGCGGCGCCATAAGGCCGACGGCGAGTATGAGCGGCGCAAGGCTGAAAAGGTGTGGAAAACATCGCATACCGAAAGAGTTGCACCGGGCAGGCTCAGAATCCAGTCACCGTAAGGTGCGAGGCGCTTGACCGGCCGAACCAGCAGGGTCAATGTTTGTTTGTAGGCTAATGAATATGGTCTTCCTTTCCAGGCATCGGAGCCCTCTGCATGGCGGCCTATTTCCAACCGCGAAACCTGCAGGACGCCCTCTCGGCCATGAACGACGGACGCTGGACCGTTCTGGCCGGCGGCACCGACCATTTTCCGGCCCGGGTCACCCACGTCCCGGACGAGTCCCTTCTGGATGTGACGGCAGTCCCGGAATTGCGGGGCATCTCACACTCCGAGACCGGTATCAGAATCGGTGCCGCCACCACCTGGACCGATCTCGTTGAGGCCGCCCTGCCTGCTGCCTGCGCCGGTCTGACGGCGGCGGCCCGCGAGGTAGGCGGAATCCAAATCCAGAACCGGGGCACGATCGGCGGCAATGTCTGTAACGCCTCCCCCGCCGCCGACGGTATTCCCGCCCTTCTATCTCTAGACGCACAGATCGAACTGGCCTCGCTCTCCGGGCATCGCACGCTCCCGCTCTCGGATTTCGTGATCGGCAATCGAACGACAACGGCCCGGCCCGATGAACTTCTGGTGGCCCTCCACCTCCCGGCAACCGCCCTGACCGGCCAGGGGGCCTTCGTGAAACTGGGCGCCCGGCGCTATCTGGTGATCTCGATCGTGATGGTGGCGGGGACCCTCGACCTCGCAGATGACGGAACCATCGAGACTGCACGGATCGCGATTGGGGCCTGCTCGGCGGTGGCACTGCGTATGACCGCGCTGGAAGCGGCCTTGATCGGCGCCAGGCCTGCCGAGGCATTGGAGCGTCTGGATACCAGCCACTTCGCAGGTCTTTCACCGATCGAAGACCCGCGCGGCGACCCGGCCTACCGGAACGACGCGGCCCTCACCCTCACCCGCCGCTGTCTGGCGCGCCTGGCGGAGGCGGCGTGATGCGGGTCACCGTCAATGGTGCCGACCATACCCTGACCTGCGACGGCGGACGCCGGCTGTCGCGCGTGCTGCGGGAAGACTTGGGGCTGACAGGAACCAAAATCGGCTGCGACGCAGGCGACTGTGGGGCCTGCACGGTCCTGATGGATGGCCGTCAGGTCTGCGCCTGTCTGGTTCCTGCCGCCCATGCGGATGGCACCGCGATCACCACCGTGGAAGGTTTGGCCGAAGAGGATGGACGCCTCTCCGCTCTCCAGCGTGCCTTCCATCGCCACGGTGCGGCGCAATGCGGAATCTGCACCCCCGGGATGCTGATTGCGGCCCACGATCTGTTGACCCGAGAACTGCATCCCAGCGTGCGGCAGGTTCAGGACGCACTCGGCGGCGTGCTGTGCCGCTGCACCGGCTATCAGAAGATCGTCGAGGCGGTACTGGACGTGACCTCGAATGCCCCCGATCCGGCGCTGCCCGACAGCGGTGCCGCGGTCGGCGCGCGGGTCGCACGGTTGGATGGCACGGACAAACTGAACGGCCGAGACCTCTACGGTGACGATCAGCGACCGGCGGACGCGCTGTGGTTGCGGATCGTCCGATCGCCCCATGCGTTTGCACATTTCGAACTGGGGGATTCGGAGGCCTGGACGAGGGCGACACCCGGCGTCGCAGCGGTTCTGACAGCCGCCGATATCCCCGGTGCCAACAGTTTCGGGATCTATCCCACACTCAAGGATCAACCAGTTCTGGCCGAGGGCTTTGTGCGCTATCGCGGTGAGGCGGTCGCGATCGTGGCCTTCGAGACCCGGATCGCGGGCGAAACAACCGATCTGGCCTCGTTCCCGGTCGCTTGGACCGCGCACGACGCTGTGGTCGGGATCGACGCCGGCCTGCACGCGGACGCCCCGCGTCTGCACGACGACAGCCCCGGAAACGTGCTGATCAGAGGCCGCGTCGCGTGCGGCGATGTGGACACGGCCCTGGCGTCGGCCGCCCATGTGATTTCCGGAGACTTCCGCACCGGTTTTGTCGAACATGCCTATATCGAGCCGGAAAGCGGGTGGGCCCGAAGAGCGGGAGATCGGGTCGAACTGCGGGTCTCGACCCAAACGCCCTACATGGACCGGGACGAAGTCGCCCACGTTCTGGGTCTTGATCAGGAGCGGGTGCGGGTCATCCCGTCGGCGGTCGGCGGTGGGTTCGGCGGCAAGCTGGACCAGTCGGTGCAATTGCCTCTGGCGGTGGCCGCCTGGGTTCTGAACCGCCCTGTGGCGATGCTCTACACGCGGCCGGAAAGCATGGCCGCCACCACCAAGCGCCATCCGTCCCGCATCTCGGCCAAACTCGGAATTGACGCCGAAGGGGTATTGCAGGCTCTCAGCTTTCACGGCGACTTCGACACCGGGGCTTATGCGTCCTGGGGACCGACCGTCGCCGGACGGGTTCCGGTCCATGCTCCGGGTCCGTATCGGCTGCCGCATGTCACCGCGACCAGTGCCGCGGTCTACACCAACGGCCCGCCGTCCGGCGCCTTCCGCGGGTTCGGCGTGCCGCAAGCCGCGATTGCGACCGAGATGCTGATGGACCAGGCCGCCGATCGCGTGGGTCTCGACCGCTTGGAGTTCCGGCTGCGCAACGCCCTGCGCGCGGGCGACCGGACCGCCACCGGTCAGGTGATAGAGGCGTCGGTCGGACTGGCCGCATGCCTCGAACAGCTCAAACCCCATTGGCAGCGGTATCTGGACGAGGCCGCTACCGCCAACCGAACCTCCGGGCCGCTCCGCACCGGCGTCGGGATCGGGTGCATGTGGTACGGCTGTGGCAATACGGCGCTGGCCAACCCCTCCATCATGCGGCTCGGGCTCCGCGCGGACGGACGGCTGACGCTCTACAACGGGGCCGTCGATATCGGCCAGGGTACCTATACGATCATGGCCCAGATCGCCGCCGACGCGCTCGGCGCGCCGCTTGACCGGGTCACTCAGGTCTTCGGCGACACCGACCGGACCGCCGACGCCGGCAAGACCTCCGCCTCCCGACAGACCTTCGTTTCGGGCAAGGCCTCGGAACTCGCGGGTACGGACCTTCGGACACAGGTGCTGCGTCATACGAATGCGGGCGAAGACGCGGAACTGGTGTTCGAGGATGGCGGCGTGTTTGTGATCGAAGCCGGCCGGCGCCGCGCGATCGATCTCTCGGCGCTTCCAGCGAATGAGGAAGGCGACGTCATGACCGGCGAAGGCACCTTTGATCCTCCGACCCAACCGCTCGACGCCGACGGTCAAGGCGTTCCCTACGCCACCTATGCGTTCGCGGCTCAGATCGCTTTGGTGCGGGTCGATACCGAACTCGGCACCGTCACGGTTGAGAAGATGGTCGCCGCCCATGATGTGGGACGCGCGGTCAACCCGACCCTGGTCGAGGGCCAGATCCACGGCGGCATCGCCCAGGGCCTCGGGCTCGCGCTGATGGAGGAATATCTGCCGGGCCGGACCGAAAATCTGCACGACTACCTGATCCCCACCTTCGGAGACATGCCGCAGATCGAATGCCTGTTGATCGAGGACCCCGAACCGCTGGGGCCGTACGGGGCAAAAGGCATAGGTGAGCCGGCCCTGGTCCCGACCGCGCCGGCGATTCTTGGCGCGATACGGCATGCGACCGGGGTGGTCTGCCGTCAGGTCCCGGTTCTGCCGCACCGCCTGCGGGCCTGGATCAAAGCGGGCGACGCGGAGGCGGCGGAATGAGCGCGCAACTTGGCACCGCGATGGACGAGGGCGGCGAGATCATCCGCTGCGATGCCTGCCCGGTGCTCTGTCGGATCCGGAAAGGCAAGACCGGCGCCTGCGACCGCTATGCAAATCACGACGGTGCGCTCGTCCGGCTCGACCCCTTGGTGATCACCGAACGCGCGCTGGACAGGGATGGCGGCCTGGTCCCATTTGCGCGCGGCGCAGCAGACTGGTCGGGCGATGTGCTTGCTCGCCCCGCTGTCGACACCTCCAGACCGGGTTCGGTCTTCGTCACCGGCATCGGCTCCGGGACAACCTATCCCGACTACAAACCGGCCCCCTTCATCGTCGCGAGCGAGTGGGAGGGGGTGGATACCGTCACCGTGGTGACCGAGGGGATCTTCAGCTATTGCGGCGTCAAGGTGAAGATCGACACCGACCGTCATCTGGGGCCCGAACAGGCGCTGGTGCGGGTGGACGGTGAACCGATCGGCCATGTCACGACGGCGGAGTACGGCAGTCAGATGCTGTCGCTCGGAGGCGTCCGGCATCTGACCGGCGGTTCCAAGAAAGAGGGCACGGTTACCTGCGCCGCTCTTCTGGCGCTGTGCAATGGTGACGCGGTCGAGGTCACCATTGACGAGGGATCGACCGTGGTGATCCAGGCCGGCAAGCCGCCAATCGTGGACGGCCAGGCCGAGGCCCGGATGCGGGTCGGGTGCGGGTCGGCGGCGATCGGGATCTTCGCGCGCCAGTGGCTCGGGCATGCCGACGAGGTCATCGTGGTCGACGACCACATCACTGGCGTGCTGTCGGAACATCAGGCGGGTCGGTTCCTGGACATGCGTCCCGGAGGGATCCGGGTGCGCGGGCGCAAATCGACGCCCGGCCGCTATTTCCAGGTTGCGGGCCATGGTGCCGGCTGGGGCGGGACGGATGTGACCGATCCTCTGAGCATCATCGAGAAGGTCGACAGCAAGACAGCCTGGCCCGGAGAGCGGATCCTGATGGTCTCCACCACCGGCGAGGATTCGGCCTATTTCGAATTGGACGACGGACTTCGGTTCGTCGAGCGCCCGATGCCCGACCCCTTGCGCCTGGTGGTTGACCGGATCGCCGAGAACTGCGAGCCAGCACTGTGCACCGTCCTGTTCATGGCTGGTGCCGGTGGCAGCCTGCGCGCAGGAGCGACGGAAAATCCGGTTCTGCTGACCCGGTCGGTCCAGGATCTCATGACCCGGGTCACGGTCGGAGGAGCGCCGGTCTACGTGTGGCCCGGCGGCGGGATCACCTTGATGGTGGACGTCACGCGGGTCCCGAAAGGCGCGTTCGGGTACGTTCCCACCCCGGCTCTGGTTGCGCCGATCGAGTTCACCCTGCCCCGCTGGGCCTATGAGGAGTTGGGAGGGTATACGGACGATATCCGAACGGTTGAAAATATCCTTATGGAAATTAAGGACTTGCGCAGCGACACCGGGCATGGCGAAAATCCGTGGCCGTTGGAGCCTCAATTCAAGAGCGCGCATCGGGGCAACCAGGAGGTGCGCGGTTGAGCGCATTCAGAACGCAGCTACCGGGAAACCGGCTGAACCTACGCAACGGGCCGATCGATCTCGTGATCGGCGCGGTCGGAAAACCGGCTGATGTCGCGGCCGCCTACGAACGTGCCGCAGATGTCTTCGAGCCCCTGCTGATGGAACTGGTGGCCGAACTGTCCGAGCTGCGCACACCGGTCCACGAACTGCCGACCGGAGCGCTGCCGGGGCCGGTGGCAGGCCGTATGCTGGATGCCTGCCACCCGCATGCCGCCCACTGGGTCACCCCGATGGCATGTGTTGCCGGGGCCGTCGCCGATTTCGTGCTCGAACGGATGCTGGAAGCCGCTCCCGATCTTCGAAAAGCCTTCGTGAACAATGGCGGCGACATCGCCCTCCATCTCGACCGGAACACCGAGTTCGAAATCGGTCTGATTCCGGAGATCACCGATCCGAACCTGTCAGGCCGAGTGCGGATCGCCGCAAACGATCCTGTTCGAGGGGTGGCGACCAGCGGACGGGGTGGGCGATCCCTGTCACGCGGGATCGCGGACGCGGTCACCGTACTCGCACGCTCGGCTGCGGAAGCCGATGTCGCTGCGACCTTGATCGCGAACCGGGTTGATCTGCCGGACCATCCCGCCATCGAACGCGTGCCGGCAAGCGAGGAAGACCCGGACAGCGAACTGGGCGACCGGCTCGTGGTGGTCGGTCTCGGCTCTCTGAACGACGCCGAAGCCGCCGAAGCCCTAGCGCCTGGGCTTGCGGCCGCCAAAAGCATGCAGGCGGACGGGCTGATCCACGCTGCAGCGCTGACCCTTCAGGGCGTGTGGCGGATTACCGGGTTTGACGATCTGGTCGCACACCGGACCCAAGTCACCCCGTCAGTGGTTCCAATCCCGCTGGGCAGTCATGAGATCGCGGCGCTCGCCTCCGCTGCCGACGCCCGTTAATCTCCTCCCCTGAACAGGGCCGAGACAGGCCGAGCACCGGCACTCGTGCAGAGCAAATCGCAAGGGGAGAGACCTCAACATGTCTGACAGCAAGATCGCAATCGTCACCGGCGCAGGTTCCGGCATCGGCAAGGCCTCCGCCCTCGCCCTGCTGAAGGACGGCTGGACCGTTGCCTTGGCGGGACGCCGCGCCGACGCGCTGGCGGAGACCGTGGCCGCCGCCGGTGGGGATGGGTCCCGCGCGCTCGCCGTGCCGACCGACGTGACCGACAGCGCCTCCGTCGCCAAGCTTTTTGACACCGCCATCGACAAGTTCGGACGGGTCGATTTCATCTTCAACAATGCCGGTATGAACGCGCCGGGCATTCCGTTGGAGGATCTGTCGGACACGCAGTGGCTGGACGTGGTCAACGTCAACCTGAACGGCGTGTTCTTCGGCATCCGCGAGGCGTTCCGGGTGATGAAGGCGCAGAGCCCGATGGGCGGGCGCATCCTCAACAACGGCTCGATCTCGGCCCATGCGCCGCGCCCGAGCTCGATCCCCTACACGGCGACCAAGCATGCGGTGTCGGGCCTTACCAAGACCGCCTCGCTCGACGGACGCAAATACGACATCGCAGTCTGCCAGATCGATGTCGGCAACGCCTTCACGGAACTCGCCGCCCGCATGAAGGATGGCGTGCCGCAGGCTGACGGGAGCATCAAGCCCGAAGCGATGATGGATGTGGAGCATGTGGCGAATTCGGTCGTCTTCATGGCCAACATGCCGCTCGACGCCAACGTCTATGAGCTGACGGTGATGGCGACAAAAATGCCCTATATCGGTCGCGGCTGAGCCGACGCCCCTGCAGGGACGCGTCTCACATCACACACACTATAAAGAGGATTTCACCCCGGCCATCTTCGACAAGGTGTTCAGGAGCGCCCTGCTTTCCTCGGGCTCCAAGGGCGCAAGCGTCTGTTCGGATACCTTGTGCGCGGTTGCGGACAGGTCCTGGACCATTTTCCGGCCCTCGTCGGTAAGACGCAGCAGCGTCCGGCGTCGGTCGTTCGGATCGTCCGTACGACCGACGAGTCCGCGCGCCTCGAGCCGGCGGATGACGCCCTGGATCGTCGCAGGATCCATCGCGGTCATGCGGCCCAGATGATTCTGGCTCGCCGCCGTTTCCGAGGCCAGCTTCGACAACGCCGCCCATTGCGTCGGCGTCAGATCGGCCGTCTCGAAGGTTTCGAGAAAGATCTGGGTCGCACGCTGGTGGGCCCGCCGCAGCAGATGGCCGATCTGGTTCTCGAGAACGTAGCCATTGTCGTCAGGCTCATCGGCCATGCGCATCCGTCCTCCGAGGTCCGGACCGTCACCCGGCCGGTTTTGCAGCCGGCGGCAGGGCCAGCCTGATCGACAGTTCCTTGAGCTGCTCCGGCGATACTTCGCTGGGAGCGTTCATCATCAGATCCTCGGCCCGGCCGTTCATCGGGAACAAGGTAACCTCCCGCAGATTCGGAACATCGGCGATCAGCATGACGATGCGGTCGATCCCAGGCGCGATCCCGCCATGCGGCGGGGCGCCGAACTTGAAGGCATTGATCATGCCCGCGAACTTGTCGTCCACAACCTCGGGACCGTAGCCCGCGATCTCGAAGGCCTTGTACATGATCTCCGGCTTGTGGTTCCGGATGGCACCGGACGACAATTCCACACCATTGCATACCACATCGTACTGGAACGCCAGGATATCGAGCGGATCTTTCGTCTCGAGCGCCTCCATTCCGCCCTGAGGCATCGAGAAGGGGTTGTGGGAGAAGTCGATCTTGCCGGCCTTTTCGTCGAACTCGAACATGGGAAAGTCAACGATCCAGCAGAACCTGAACGCACTCTTGTCGATCAGATCCAGATCAGCCCCCAGCTTCAGCCGGGCGCGACCCGCGAGGGACGCCGCTTCCAGTTCCTTGCCGGCCGAGAAGAACACGGCATCGCCGTCGCCCATGCCGGTCAGCGCCTTGATCTCGGCGATCTTCTCCGGCGGGAGACGGTTGGCGATCGGCCCCCGGGCTTCGCCGTCCCCGAAGATCATGTAGCCCATGCCCGGCGCACCCTCGCCCTGGGCCCAGGCGTTCATCCGGTCGCAGATCGCCCGGCTGCCGCATTTCGGCCCTGGAACCGCGCGGACCACACCGCCGCCTTCAACCACCTTGGCGAACACCGCGAAGTCGGAGCCCCGGAAGACTTCAGTCACATCCGAGATCTCGAAGGGAATCCGCAGGTCCGGCTTGTCGGACCCGTATTTCAGCATCGACTCCCGAAACGGAATGCGCGGAAACGGCTCGGACTGCTTCCAGCTCGTGAATTCCTCGAACACGCCTGCCAGAACCGGTTCAACCGCCTGGAACACGTCCTCCTGCTCGACGAAACTCATCTCCACGTCGAGCTGATAAAACTCACCTGGTGAGCGGTCGGCGCGGCTGTCCTCATCCCGAAAACATGGCGCGATCTGGAAGTACCGGTCGAAGCCCGCGACCATGATCAGCTGCTTGAACTGCTGGGGCGCCTGGGGCAGCGCGTAGAACTTGCCCGGATGCAGGCGGGAGGGCACCAGGAAGTCACGCGCGCCTTCCGGCGAGGACGCGGTCAAGATCGGGGTCTGGAATTCGAAGAAGCCGCCATCGACCATCCGGCGGCGGATCGAGGTGATGATCGCCGACCGCATCATGATGTTCTTGTGGATCTTCTCACGCCGCAGATCGAGATAGCGGTACCGCAGCCGGGTCTCCTCGCCCGCATCCTCCTCGGAGTTCACCTGCAGCGGCACCTGATCGGCGGAGGACAGCACCTCGAAATTGTCGATCCGCACTTCGATATCGCCGGTCGGCAGCTTCTTGTTGACGGTCTCCTCCGAGCGCTTCACCACTCGGCCGGTGATGCAAACAACGCTTTCCAGCCGGTGCTTCTCGACCTGCTGGAACGCTGGATCCTCGATATCGGTCACGCATTGCGTGATGCCATAATGGTCGCGCAGATCGATAAACACGAGCTGGCCGTGATCCCGCCGGCGGTGGATCCATCCGGACAGGCGAACGGTCTCCCCGACATTGTCTTCACGAAGTGCGGTGCAAGTATGCGAGCGGTATCGGTGCATGGGTCCGGTTCGGCCTTGTTGAACTGCGAGATGTGGAAGCGAAGGATATCGGCGCTCGTATAGCGGTTTTGCCGCTTCGGCGCCAATGATAACACTGAGAAGGCAGACCTGAGGTCGGAGTCTCAGGCGTTCTCGGTCCGAACGGCCTGCCGGGCCCCGAGAAGAGCACTGCAGGCGCGCGCGGCCTCGGCCCCTTTCTTCTCGAAGTGCTCCAGGAAGAACCGGTTGTGATCATCGGTTTCCTGATACTGGTGCGGCGTGAGAACCACGGAGAACACGGGAACATCGGTATCCAACTGAACACGCATCAGCGCGTCGACCACGGTGCTCGCCACGAAATCGTGACGGTAGATCCCACCATCGACCACGAACGCTGCGCCCACGACCGCCTGGAACCGACCGGTCCTTGCCAGCGTCTGCGCCATCAGCGGAATCTCGAACGCGCCCGGTACTGCGATTATCTCGACGGCGACCCGGCTCTCCCAAAGCGCTGCGGTCTCCACCTCGAACCCAGCCTGAGCCCTGTCGACAATATCGGCATGCCACTGGGCCTTTATGAAGGCGATCGGACGGATATCCAGGTCAGCCGATTGGGTCATAGCAATCTCCATCTGCGCAACGACCAGCAAGTCCGAGCATACGCCATAGCCGATGGGCACGTGCAGAACAGGACCCGGTCGCTTCTCTAGAACGGACGGTGAATCGCATGACCCTGTAGCATTGTCCAGCGTGGGTGGATCGCGGGGCCCCAACCCGGTGAACGTTTTCGTCCGCAAGCCTGTCAGTTTCGTCAGCTTCCGGCGCGCGCCGGGTCTGGTAGGGTCACAGCCGCATCCGCTGTCGAAGGTCGTTTCCGCATGCCACCACCCGTCCGTGCAGCCCTTCTTTGCGTCCTGTCCTGTGCGTTCTTCGCCGGCGCCCAAGCCTTTGCCAAGGCGGCCCAAGCCCCCGGCATCGGTCCGACGCTTCACCCGCTACAGGTCACGGCCGCCCGATTCCTGTTCGCGTTTCTTCTGCTATTGCCGTTGATCCTGCGACAAGGCCCGAAGGTCGTTCGCACGACGGTCCCCTGGCGTCATGTGCAGCGGGTCCTGTTCGGCGTCGCCGGCGTGGCAACCTTGTTCGCAGCCCTCGCGGAAATACCCCTGGGCGACGCGGTCGCAATCGCCTGGGCGAGCCCGCTGTTCGCTCTGCTGTTCGCGGCCCTCTTTCTCAAGGAGAAGGTCGCCGCAAGCCGTTGGATCGCGGCGGCAGTCGGGTTCACCGGGGTGGCCATCATGATGCGCCCGAGCGGGGCCGCATTCGAGCCCGCAGCCCTGCTCGCACTGGCCTCCGCTCTGTTCGTTGGCGGGGAAGTGGTGACGATCCGTCTGCTGGCGACCCGGGACAGCACCTTGACCATTCTCGCGATCAACAACGGCCTTGGCGTGCTGATCGCCTGCGCCGCGGCGGCCCCCGTCTTCGTCACGCCCAGCGGCCAGCAACTGATCCTTTTGGCGGCGGTCGGCGTGGTCATGCTGACCGGTCAGACGATTTTCCTGAAAGCGGTGACCATTGCCGAGGCCAGTTTCGTGGCCCCGTTCTATTACGCGACCCTGATTTGGGCCGCTCTGATCGGTCTGGTGATATTCGGCGAAGTCCCCGGATGGCCGCTGATCCTGGGGGCAAGCCTGATCGTCGCCAGCGGGATCTATGTCAGCTGGCGGCGCACCGGACCCGCCAAGGCGTGAGCTATTCCAGGGTGGTCTCGACCGTTCGGTCGGCGGTAACCGCCCCGTCTCGAGACAAGACGATCCGTGCGGTATAGCGACCGGTGGGCCAGCCACCGGCGGGCGTCCGTTTGCCCAGGTATTGAAAGCGGATGATCTCGGTCTTCTCGGCGGTCCAGTCGGACTGAAAAACCTCGCCGTCCGGACCGGCAATGCTGACCTCCGCGCGATCTCCCCTCCGAACACCGGCGATCCGCATCCAGACAATCAGCACCTCACCCTTGGCCGGTAGCGTGCTCGGTTGCGGGATGCCCTGTTCCGCCTCCGACCTGGAGACCGATCGGCTGGCGAGCCCCAGATCCAGAAGTTTGGGGGCCCGATAGGTCAGCACCTCCTGGAGATCCTTCTGCCATAGCGGCGCGGCGCCCGGACCGCATTCCGGTCCGCCATCGACGCCCTTGAAAGGGTCGACGACGGCGCCGTCCCTATTCACGGTGAGATGGAGGTGGGGAAATTCGGTCAACCCGGACAGGCCGACAGCTCCGAGAACCTGCCCGCGCTCGACCTGCTGGCCGGTGGAGACCAGCACGCTGCCCAGTTTCATATGACAGTATTGGGTGGCCCAGCCGTCGCCATGGTCGATCCGGACCCCGTTGCCGCATTCCTGTCCCGCGATCGCGTCGCGCCCGGTCTCACGAAAACTGATATCCGACATGTTGTTGCGGGTGCCCATCACCCGCCCCGGCGCCGCCGCCAGCACCGGGACGTTCCGGTCGATCGCGGCGATATTCGGAAGCGCGAAGTCGGTCCCCTTGTGACCGTCATACGACATGTCCAAACACATGAAGTCCTCGCGACCGGGGCCCGGATCGTCGTCCACGTAGTTGACGATCCAGCAGTCCCGGCCGACCGAGCAGGCGATCGGCAGAGCGAGCCACAACGGAGGTTCCGACGCCCACGTCATGGTTGGCGACTGGCCATTCACATCCAGCTCCGGCTCGGCGGGCGGCGCCGTCTTGGCCACCTCTTGGTCATGCTGCCGCTGATCCCTGACCGCGTTCAGCCGCTCCTCGTGCGCTTCCTTCTCCAGAATAACGACGTAGAACGCAGCAACGAAGGCGACGAGCGATCCGATACCGAGCAGAACGGTCGTGATACGCCACCACATCGACTATCTCACGAGCAGTCTGAGATACTCACCATAGCCCGACTTTGCGAGCGGATCCGCCAGCCGCAGAACCTGTTCGGCATCGATATATCCCATATGGAACGCGATTTCCTCGACACAGGCGATCTTGAGTCCCTGACGCGCCTCGACGGTGCGCACGAATTCGGAGGCCTGCAGCAGGCTGTCATGGGTTCCGGTGTCGAGCCATGCATACCCCCGACCCAGTCGTTCAACCGAGAGCGCATCCCGCTTCAGATACACCATGTTCACGTCGGTGATCTCAAGCTCCCCGCGCGGCGACGGCTTGATGTCGCGGGCAATCTCGAGCACGGCATTGTCGTAGAAATAGAGCCCGGTGACCGCCCAGTTCGTCTTCGGTTTCGCCGGCTTCTCTTCGATACTCAACGCCTTGCCAGCGTCGTCGAACGCCACCACGCCATAGCGTTCCGGATCGCTGACATAGTAGCCGAACACCGTGGCTCCCTCGGTACGCTTGGACGCTTTCTGCAGGACATCGGTCAGGCCGTGGCCATAGAAAATGTTATCGCCCAGCACCAGCGCCACCGGGTCCGAGCCGACGAAATCGCCGCCGATGATGAAGGCCTCGGCCAGCCCGTTCGGCGACGGCTGCTTCGCATAGCTGATCGAGAGGCCCCACTGGCTGCCGTCCCCCAAGAGATGATGAAAGGCGGACTGATCCTCGGGCGTGGTGATCACCAGGATGTCCCGGATCCCCGCCAGCATCAGGGTGGCCAGCGGATAGTAGATCATCGGCTTGTCGAACACGGGCAGCAACTGCTTGCTCGCCACCAAGGTCAACGGATAGAGCCGTGTTCCGGACCCTCCGGCCAGGATAATGCCCTTCATGATGCGCCCCTTGTCGGTCTGCGGTTCTCTGTGACTCCCGGACCACGTCCGGAAGACATACTGTATCAGGTTCTCTGGAGTATCAGGTCCACCGTCGCCTCGGCGGCGGCCCGCCAGTCCCGGCGCGGCACGGCGACCGCGTTATCCAGACTGCTGTTGTCCAGCACGGAATAGGCCGGGCGGGCCGCCGGCGTCGGGTATTCGGAACTCGGGATCGCCTGCACCGCCGGACGTCGGCCCCAGACCGGCTCGGCCCGGGCGAAGACCGCCTCGGCCAGGCCATGCCAGGTGGTCGCCCCGGACGCCGTATAGTGATGGGTGCCCGAGACCCCGGACCCGGCCGAACGGGCCGACAGGATCGCCAGGATCGCCGCAGCGATATCCTCGGCGGCGGTGGGGGTGCCGTGCTGATCGGCCACGACCTTGAGCTCGTCCCGCTGGGCGCCGACCCGCAGCATGGTGTTCACGAAGTTCTTGCCGTCGACCGCATAGACCCACGCCGTCCGCAAGATCAGGTGATCCTCCAACCGGTCGCGAATGGCGGCCTCACCGGCCTCTTTCGATGCTCCATAGACGCCAAGGGGGGCGATCGGATCGTTCGGCAGATAGGGGCGGGCACCGCTGCCGTCGAAAACGTAGTCGGTCGACAGATGGATCAGTCCGATGCCCAACGTCCCGCAAATCTCAGCCAATGCAGCGGGGCCATCCCGGTTGACCACAATCGCCAGATCCCGCTCGGTCTCGGCCTGATCGACGGCTGTATAGGCGGCCGGGTTGACCACAATGTCAGGCGCCATCGCGGACACCGCTTCGGCAATCGACCCTGGTCTCGACAGGTCCAGCTTGTCCCGTCCCGCACCGATCAGAGTGATCCCCGCCGGCGCCGTCACTGACATCAGCGCGCCACCGACCTGGCCCGAAATCCCGGTTACCAGGACCCGCATGGTCTAGCCCGCCTTCTTGGTGCCGGTGCCGACCCGGTCCAAGCCGTAAGTCCCGTCCAGGATCGGCTGCCACCAGTCTGCATTGTCGAGATACCAGCGCACGGTCTGGCGGATACCGGTCTCGAAGGTCTCGCGCGGCTCCCAGCCGAGATCCCGCTTGATCTTCGATGCATCGATGGCATAGCGGAAATCGTGCCCTGGGCGATCGGTCACAAAACTGATCAGGCTGCGCCGCGGGCTGCCGTCGGACAAGGAAGGTGCCATCTCGTCGAGCAGATCGCAGATCACCTCGACCACCTCAAGATTGGTTTTCTCGTTGTTGCCGCCGACATTGTAGCTCTCGCCGGCCGCGCCTGTGCTCGCGATCGTCCAAAGCGCGCGGGCGTGGTCCTCGACCTGCAGCCAATCACGCACGTTGTCGCCCTTGCCGTAGACCGGCAGCTTCTCGCCCCGCAGTCCCTTGATGATCATCAGCGGAATCAGCTTTTCCGGGAAATGATACGGGCCGTAATTGTTGGAGCAATTCGAGAGCACCACCGGTAAACCGTAGGTCTCGCCCCAGGCGCGGACCAGGTGATCGGACGCGGCCTTGGACGCGGAATAGGGAGACCGGGGATCGTATCGATGCACCTCGGTGAACTCGGCATCGCCAGGATGGAGCGACCCGAAAACCTCGTCGGTGGAAATATGATGAAACCGGAATGCGGCACGACGGTCGGCCTTCAGCGTGTCCAGATGCGAGCGCGCAACCTGCAGCAGACGGAAGGTGCCGACGATGTTCGTCTGGATGAAGTCCTCCGGCCCGTCGATCGACCGGTCCACGTGACTTTCCGCTGCCAGATGCATAACGATATCGGGGTCATAAGTCTGAAACACCCGCTCCAAAGCGTCGGAGTCCCGGATGTCGACCTGCTCGAAGGCATAGCGCGGATCATCGGAAACCGAGCGCAGAGAGTTGAGATTCGCGGCATAGGTCAGCTTGTCGACATTGACCACCCGGACATCGGTGTCGGTGATCAGGTGGCGGATCACGGCGGAGCCGATGAAGCCGGCGCCACCTGTGACGAGAACGGTCCGGGTGTCGGCCATGGTCAGCGGTTTCCGTCGTAGGTGAAGTAGTCCGGCAGATCGGCCAGGAGCGGATGCTTGGTATCTTTGTCGGATAAGGTCGGCTCGATGCCGTCCAACGGCCAGTCAATGCCCAGCGCCGGATCGTTCCAGGCCAATCCACGGTCACTCTCGGGCGCGTAGCGACCGGTCACCTTGTAGATCACCTCGGTGTCCGGCTCCAGGGTCACGAATCCATGCGCGAAGCCGACGGGTACCAGAATCTGGGTCCAATTGTCGGCCGAAATCTCGGCACCAACCCATTTGCCGAATGTCGGCGAGCCGACACGGATATCCACCGCCACGTCGTAGATCCGTCCCCGCACCACACGCAACAGCTTGTCCTGGGCGTCGGGCGGGGTCTGGAAGTGAAGCCCGCGCAGAACGCCGACCGCCTGCGAATGGGAATGATTGTCCTGCACGAAATCGAGATCGAGTCCGGCTTCGGCCAATTCCGCCTTTTTGTAGACCTCGGAAAAGAAGCCCCGGTGATCTCCGAACTTCTTCGGTTGGATCAGTTTGACTTCGGGTATGGCGAGCGCGGTGATCTGCACGCCTTCATCCTCTCAATGGGTGTCGGAGACGCGTCCGGCTATAGCATGCGGCTTCAAACCGGGACAACCGATTAGCGCACCGGTGACCAATACGGGCATTCGAGCCGCGGCGGCCGCCCCTTGTGTTCGGTCCGGTTCGGAAAATCTCTCGAATGATCCGATCTCAGATCAGATCCCGCCGGTCTTGGATGGGGACAGGCACTGAGTACGCTTCCGCCGGTCCCATCCCGCCTTGCGCGGGAGATCCGGATATCGAAAATTGCGGTGTCATTGACAGGCCGATCGGGTATGACTCGAATATAAAAGGACTTTTTGGAGCGAGATCGGGAACCAAAACCTGTTCGTTCATGTTATAATAATAGCCTTCCGGAAACCGACCCAAGACCCATGACACTCAACATCCCATCGCTTCCCGACCCCGAGCACATGCAGGTGGTCCCGCATGGTGACCGACCGGCATCGCAAAGCCCGTGCAGCGTCATCATGGTTTCGTACCACACCGGCCCCGTGCTGGTCGAAAGCCTTCGCGCGGCTCTGACCCAGGCACAGGTCTCCGAAGTCATTCTGGTGGACAACGGAAACAACAAGGCCACGCACGACTCGCTGCACGCGCTTGCGGGAGACGATGGTCGACTGAAGATCGTAACCGGTCACAGCAATGTGGGCTTCGCGCGCGGCTGCAATATCGGCGCGCGTCGGGCGACGGGTGACCATCTGCTGCTGCTGAATCCCGATTGCGTCCTGCGGCCGGGCGTGATCCGTCGCGGCACCGAGGTCTTCGCGAACCACCCGGGCGCCGCCGCCCTCACGGTGCGGATCGAGAATCTCGACGGAACCGAACAGCGCGGCGGCCGCCGCAATCTGATGACGCCGTGGACATGTCTGGTCGAACAGTTTCGGCTGGATCGATGGATGCCGGATCATCCGTACTTCCAGCGGATGAACCTGAACGAAACGGCGCCCTTCGACGAGGTGACCCCGGTCCCCTGCATCTCCGGTGCGTTCATGATGGTGCCCCGGCTGACTTATGAGCGGCTGGGCGGAATGGATGAGGACTATTTCCTGCATGTGGAAGACGTGGATTTCTGCATGCGCATCCAGAAAGCCGGTGGCGTGATCCTGTATGTGCCGGATGCCGCCGTCACCCACGTCAAGAGCACAAGCAAGGTGTTTCCGCTGGTCGTGGAATGGCATAAATCGGTCAGCGCCAATAAGTACTTCTGGAAGCATTTCCGGCCCCAATATCCGGACCTCGTGCTCAGGGTCATCTCGGTGGCGCTTTATGTCCGGCTGGTGGTCCGGGTCGTCCCGCTGACATTCCGCTGGGTCCGCGACATGATCTTCGGCGCGCCGGACCCGAACGCCCGAGCCTGAGCGTCTAGGCCCTCAGCGCCGCGAGCCAGCCGGACCCGATCGCCTTGAGCTTGGCGATCTTATCCTCCTCATGGCGCAGAACTTTCCAGACATCGTAGAGTGTTGCCGCCATATCCCAGGCGAGCCAGGCGAGAACCTGTCCGCCATGGGCTCGCCAGACCCGAACCCTGTTGCGATGGATGTAAAACCGCCTCCAGGCCGAATGGGTGTTCAGCCCTCCGTTCAATCCACCGTCCCGTCCGACAATCTGCTGAAACTCGCCAAGCCGGTGGCGCAGAACCGCATCCCCCACGCCCACGATCTCGAACCCGGCGGCCCGCAGACGCAGAGAGAATTCGATGTCCACATAGTCGATGAAATAGTCGGCGGGCATATCTCCGGTCACCTCCAGGACCTTGCTGCGGATCAGGCTTCCAGAGGCGATGGCGAAAACGCCGTTGCGGACGAGCCCGCCGGGCCCCATGGGCGTGCGGTCCAGATCGAACCGCCCGCGGGCGGTCAGCAGGTAGGGTTTGAGGCTGCCCTCGTCATCCGTCAGCCGCGGGGTCAGGAGGCCGACCCGTCGCCGATCCGGGAGCGTCTCCCAGGCCGAGATCATGGCGGCGACCATCTCCGGCTCCGGCACACTGTCGTCATCCAGAAGCAGAATCCAATCGGCCCCTTCGGCGCGCGCCCGCGCCAAACCGATGTTCTGGGCACGGGCCAATCCCAGATTCTCGCCGTTCTCAATCAGAACTGCCCGGTCCTCGCCACCGGTCAGGTCGCGCAATGGGGCAATCATCTTCTCGTCGGAGCCGTTATCGACCAGGACGACCCGATCGCACTGATCCAGCGCGGCCGCGATCACCTCCCTTAGCTTGCCGTCCGGCTGATGACTGACGATCACCGCAACCACCCGGCCGGGAAGCGGCGGCTCGGCGGTGCGATCCGGCAGGTCCGTCACCGGTCGCACGTCGATCCCGCGCCGCGCATAGGTCCACAGCGACCAGGTCAGGGCCCGCGCAAAAAGAGTTTTCGACACGGCTGCAGATCCCTGGATCGCCTTTCGCTCCCGCAGCGTCTCACCAAGGCCGTGGACCGCTTCGCCCAGCGCCGAAAGCCGGGCCCGTGCCTCCCCCCGTGGAGCGCCTGTCACGGCCGCAGCGAGCGCGAACGCCATGGCCAGCGGCGTGCCGACCCACACGATCCAACCGGGAAGACCCCGAACCACGGTCCAGATCCGATTGCGGGTCGCATGGCGCAGCACGAACCCCGAAGGGGCCGAGCCGGAGCCGACATGGCGGACCCGCGCCGCCGGTGTCTGGATCACGGTCCAACCCGCAAGACGCAGGCGGACCGCCAGATCCACATCCTCGTAGTAGCAGAAAAACCGCTCCTCGAAGCCGCCGAGGGCCTCGAACGCCTCCCGTCGATAGAGCGCGGCCGCCGCGCAGACCCCGAACACCTCACCTTCGGCCACCGGACGAGCCGGACGCCCCTTGCCCCCGCGCCAGGCCGCTCCGAACACGGTGTAAGGGTCCCCGGCGCCGTCATAGATCTCGGGATCGGCGTCCAAAACCTGGGTCGAGCCGATCGATCCGGCTTCAGGATGGCGCTCGGCGGCCGCGACCAACATCTCGAGCCAATCTGGGTCCGGGAAGGCGTCGGGGTTCAAGGTGACGAGATACTGGGCGGACGCCCCCTGTGCCGCACGATTGTTGCCCGCCGCGAATCCGAGATTTCGGTCCGACCGGAGGCAGGTCAGCCAGGGTCTCTGTACCAACTGCTCCACGGCGCCGTCGGTCGACCCGTTGTCCAGCAGGATCACCTCGAAATCCCTCAGGCTCTGCGCCTCAAGCGCCGCCATGCAGCGGGCCAGATCATCGCCGGAATTCCAGGCAACGATGAGGATGGAGGCTTTGGGGGGGGCGGCCTTAGGCATGTCGGTCGGAAACAGGTCTCGCAATGGGTTTACCGGGCCCGGATCAAGGAGCCTCGATGAAGCCTAGCACGCTTGACAGCCAAGGCCGCTCCACCCCGAATACCACACGCGCTTCCAAAGGTGAGTCCCGCAGATGACACGTGTTGTTTCCCGCTTCCCGCTGCTGCCGATGAGCCTCGGGATCGAGCGCTATCTGACCGTTCACACCTATGGGGAGCCGGACATCCGTCCGAAGGCCTATCTGCAGGCCGGAATGCACGCCGGCGAACTGCCGGGAGTGCTGACGCTGCACCATCTGATCCGCATGCTGGACGCCGGTGAGGATGAAATCCTGGGCCAGGTCACCATCATTCCGGTCGCCAATCCGATCGGTCAGAGCCAGATCGTCCTTGGCACTCTGCACGGACGCTTCGGTCTGCAGGACGGGGTCAATTTCAATCGGGCTTTTCCAGACGTGGTGGCAGAGGTCGGCGATGCGATCGCCGGGCGTCTGGGTCCGGACGCCGTCGGCAACGTGGCCGTGATCCGGGAAGCGCTGCTCGAGGCACTTGCGCTGCATGCGTCCGAAGCCGAGACCGAGGCAGAGTATCTGAAGCTGACCTTGATGCGCCTGTCGGCAGATGCGGATCTGGCCCTCGACCTGCATTGCGACGACGAGGCTCTCAAGCATGTCTATATGGCCCAGCACTCTTGGCCCGCTGGCGGCGACGTGGCCGCAGACCTCGGGATGCCGGTCACGCTGCTCGCCGATGACTCGGGCGGCAATCCGTTCGATGAGAGTCTGAGCAAGCCATGGTTGGACCTGCGAACCCGGTTCGGGGCCGATCATCCCATTCCGTCCGCCTGCCTGTCCGCCACGGTCGAGTTGCGGGGGATGGCGGATGTGGGCGACGCTCTGGCCGAAGAGGATGCGACACGGCTCTATAGACTGCTGCAACGACGGGGGATCATCGCGGGCGATCCGGGTCCGCTGCCGAAACTGGAGCGCCCGGCCTTGCCTCTGTCGGGGATGGAGGTGGTGAAGGCCCCCCTGCCGGGCGTATTGAGCTACCGGGTGCCCCTGGGCAGCGATGTGGTGGCGGGACAGCCAATCGCCGATCTGATCGACCCGACCGCCGACGACCCCGGAGAGGGCCGGATCGAGATCAAGGCCGGGACCGACGGTTACCTGTTCACCCGCCGCGCTCACAAATTTGTCTGGCCGGGCACCGTCATCGCCAAGATCGCGGGCGCCCGTCCGATCGAACGCCGGAGAGGGCGCATGCTGACGGACTGAACCCCTATTTCAGCAGGTCCAGCATCCACTGCGGCAGCGCGAACGCGCCGGCATGGACCGCCGGCGTGTAGTACCGGGTCTTTATGTCCCAAGGGGAGAACCGGCCGGTCAGGCTGTCGATGCTCTGATGCCGTTTGGCGGTATCGTCGGTCGCCCAGCCGAAAGCCATATGGCCGCCCTGGTAGGTCGGAACCGGTGCGATGTAGAAACCGACATCGGCGAAGCTTTCGCCCAGGCGGTGCCAGGAGTTCACCATCTCGTCGGACTGCAGGAACGGCACACCGTTTTGAGTAACCACGATGCCGCCGGGGTTCAGGCAACGTTTGCAGTCGGCGTAGAATTCGGCTGTGAACAGCACCTCGCCCGGCCCGATCGGATCCGTGGAATCCACGATAATCACGTCGAAGCGGTCCGGTGTCTCGGCCACGTATTTCGCGCCGTCGGTGATCACCAGATCGAGACGCGGGTTGTCGAACGCACCGGCCGAGAGCGACGGCAGATGCTTCTTCGACATGTCGACGACGCCGGCATCAATCTCCACCATGGTGACCCGCTCGACGCCCTGATGCTTCAGCACCTCGCGCGCCATGCCGCCGTCACCACCGCCGATGATCAGAACATGACGGGCCGAGCCGTGCGCCGTCACCGGCACATGGGTCAGCATCTCGTGATAAATGAACTCGTCGCCTTCCGTGGTCTGCACCACGCCGTCGAGGGTCAGGACCCGACCAAACTTCGCGTTCTCGAAGATGATCAGGTCCTGAAGGCCCGTCTGGTCACGGAAGAGGACCTTGTCCATCCGAAGACCCTGGCTGATTTCAGCGTGCAGGGTCTCCTTGAACCAGTCCTCCGCCATTTAGACCACCATGCCCCGTTTGTGCTCGCCCAGATTGACGGTGTCCGGCGTGAAGGCGCGTTTCAGCACCTCGATCGCCTTGTGCGGCTGTGCGTCGCCGCACATAAACACGTCGAGAGCGGCGTAGTCGCATTCCGGCCACGTGTGGATCGAGATGTGCGACTCCGCCAGCACGGCCACGCCCGAAACCCCGCCATTCGGCGAGAAGTGGTGCAGATGGATGTGCAGCAGCGTGGCGCCGGCGGCGACCACGCATTCCTTCAGTGCGTCCTCGATATGCTCGAGATCGTCCAGACGCGATGCCCCCCACAGATCTATGATCAGATGGGTGCCAGCATAGGTCAGACCGTCCTTCTTGACGAAGTGGTCCAGCCGTTCGTCCGAACTGGTGATTCCGGCGCTGGGAAGGCGCACGACATTGTCGCGTTCCTCGTAAGCCGCCGGAGAGGCGTTGGTTTCGACATGGAATTCGCTCGGCTGAGTGGCCGAGTCCATCCCCAATTTGGTGGCGAGATGACGATCCATCCCCGTTCCTCCCTATCAGAAGATTGACCCAGCTACCCTAGACCCTCCACCCCCATGGACCACGACGGGCCCTACGGGACGAGCGGAATGGGCAGACAAGAAGCCCTATCCCCGTTCTCCGGAATAGGACCCAAGTCTCGATGAAGCCTCACGCCCCATCGCGACCGTTCGCGTCGAGTTCACCTCCAGGTGGAATCACCCCAGACGCACGCACAAAGTTTTCAGACTTTCGGTAGGCACTTAAAAAGAAAGACCAGGAGACGTGGGGAGAACCCCGCCGTGTCCCGGCCGTTTCGTGACCGGGAGAATGGGGTCGACGTCCCCCGCCGTCAAGCGGTTTCGACGCTGTTTTCGATGAGAATTTCCGATTCTCCCCGCAGATCTGGATTGACCCCGGCACATGGCGGCGATCAACTCCCTGTGCACGGCATCGAAGGGGCCACCCATGCACCTGATCATCGGCGGCAAATGGTCCAGTACCTGGACGATGCGGGGCTGGCTGGCATGCAAGCTGTCCGGCCTCGATTTCAGCACCGAAACCCTGTTCCTTTCGCGTCCTGACAGCAAGGCAAGGTTGGCGGAGGTCTCACCGACCGGACGGATACCGGTGCTGATCCACGATGGGATGCGGATCACCGACACGCTGGCGATCGCGGAGTACCTTTGGGAGCTGGCACCGGGCAGCGACATCTGGCCCGCCGACCGCCCGGCGCGAACCACCGCGCGCATGGTCGCCGCCGAGATGCACGGCCATTTCGCGGAGGTCCGGGCCGCCCTGCCGATGAACCTGATCAAGCGCTGGCCGATCAAGGACGGCGTGCCTTCGAACGTGAAGCTGCTGGATCGGCCCGGCGTGCGGGACAACATCACACGGGTCGAGGCGATCTGGCGGGAGACGCGCCGCGCCTGGGGTGCCGACGGCCCCTACCTGTTCGGCGAGCGGTTCACCTTCGCCGACGCCATGTACGCCCCGATGGCGAGCCGGCTTCGCACCTATTCCGTTGATGTCGCACCCGACAGCCAGGGCTATGCTGACGCCTGTCTCGGGCACCCGCTGGTTCTGGAGTGGATCTCCGGCGCCGAGGACCAGGCCCGCGAGATCGGCAGGGAGGCGGTAGCGGCCTGGCCCTGAGGGATATGGCCGGGCTTGACGGTATCCGGTGATACAGGGCTCAGTTTCCGGACCGTGACCCCGGGGAGCCAACTATGTCCTTCGAAACCTGGCTGGCCTATCTGTCGATCTGCTTCACAATTCTCATCATTCCCGGCCCGACGGTCATGCTGGTCGTCGGATATGCGCTGGGTGACGGACGCAAGGCGGCGCTGGGCGCCGTCCGTGGCGTGCTTCTGGGAGATGCTGTGGCGATCTCGTTGTCGGCCTTGGGCCTGGGAGCCCTGCTGGCGGCCTCGGCGACCGCATTCACGGTGCTGAAGCTGGTGGGCGCTTTCTATCTCGTCTATCTCGGCATCAAGCTGTGGCGGGCGCCGGTCAATCCGCACGGCCTGTCCGTCCCGCCCGCGGAGGCCCGCCACGCGGCGCGCGACCGGGCGATCAAGGGCTTCATCGTCACGGTCCTGAATCCGAAAGGGCTGGCCTTCTTCCTGGCGTTCCTGCCGCAGTTCATGGTGGCCGACGCTCCGGTCGCCCAACAGGTCGCAATCCTGACCGCCACCTTCGTCGGCGTCGCTGCGATAACGAACTCCGGCTATGCCATTCTGGCGGGCACGGTCCGAGCACGGTTGCGAAATCCGGCCGTGCTGCGCTGGATCAACCGGGTCGGCGGCGGTTTCATGATCGGTGCCGGCGCGCTCACCGCCACCATGCGCCGGGTCGATTGAGGACTATTTCCAGAACTCGATACAAAAGCTCACCGGTCCGGACGGGGTCACGAAATGGACCACTTCCGGTTCGATCACCCCCGGGAGCCCCGGCGACAGCTCGATCTGCTCCTGGGTGTCCGGCACCGTCAGCAGCAAGTGCCCGGAGGTCACCGTGAGCACGCCCCAGACACCGGCCTTGGTCGCATGTGCCCTCAGCAGCGCCTTCGGAATGGTGTCCGCATCGAAGATCGGGGTCCGATGATAGGCCGTCAATCCGCGGGGAAGCGCTCTCACGGCTCCGCCCGGTGCAAGACGGCCCGGCTCAGGCTCGCGCCGATCCGCCGGGAGCGGTCAATGAAAAGGGCCGCCGCATCTGGCGGGCACACGGCCGAAGCCGACTCCGCAAACAGGTGCAGCCAGATCTCGAAATGACGGCTGGTGAGGTCCGGCAGCGCCCGATGGGTCTGAACCGGTTGCCCATGGAACCCGCCGGATTTCAACATGACCGCAGACCAGAACGAGATCAGCAGCGTTCTGTGGGCATCCCAATCCGCCACAGCAGCCTCGAAGATCGGCCCCAGATCCGGATCCTTGCGGATTCGTGCGTAGAAATGATCGACCAGTCGCCCGATCATGTCCTCGTCGACTCTGACCGGTGCCGATGTCACCGTTTGGCGACCAGATCGATCTCGACCAGCGCGTCGCGGGCCAGACCGGTAACCCCGATGCAGGTTCGCGCCGGCAGTCGATCGGACGGGAAATAGCTCGCATAGACCGCATTCATCGCCGCGTAGTCGCGCTTGAACTCGGTGATGAAGAC
Source organism: Alphaproteobacteria bacterium (assembly GCA_024742605.1). GTDB lineage: Bacteria > Pseudomonadota > Alphaproteobacteria > Thalassobaculales > Thalassobaculaceae > JANSYC01. The sequence continues at coordinate 28,267 of JANSYC010000043.1, forward strand.
GCGCGCCTGAACCACATGGCTGAGATCCAGACCGACGGCAGCCAGAACGGCCTGCAGATTCTTGAGCGTCAGATGGGTCTGAGCCTCGATCCCCTCGGGCAGCGGCGCCTCGGGGTTGGCCGGATGGATCGGCAATTGGCCGGTGATGAAGACGTAGTCCCCGCAATCGACCGCGTGACTGTAGGGCGCGACGCCCGGAGGCGCGGTCTCGGTATTGATGAAACTCGGCTGGGTCATTTCGGCTCTCCTTGGTCTTGCTGCGGCGGTTCGGCTTATCCGCGACGGCGACGGCGCCCGGCGCGCCCCTCGGGCGCGGGTGCGCCATGGGCCGACATCAGGTCTCCGGTCTTGCCGGTCAGGGGTCCAAGCACCTCGATGATCCGCTCCAGGCTCGGCTTTTCGCCACGCGGCCGGGTCTCGAGCGCCGTCCGCATCGCCCGCACATGCGCGGGTGAGGTTCCGCAACAGCCGCCGATGATCCGGGCGCCCATATCCCGCGCCAGGACGGCGTAATCCGCCATCAGATCTTCGGTGCCGCTGTAGCGAATTGCGCCGTCGACGAATTCGGGAATTCCACAATTCGCCTTGGCCACCAGGACGTCGCCGGGGCCGACCTCATCCGCCATGCTCAGCAGCCCGGCCAGCAGGTCCGGCGCGCCGGTCCCGCAATTGCCGCCAAAAGCCAGAGGAGCGTGGTCGCAGGCGTGCGCGAGTTCGGCGAACCGGCGCGGCGTCACGCCCATCATGGTCCGGCCATTGGTATCGAAGGACAGGGTGCAGACGGCCGGCAAACCGACCGCAGCAGCCGCTTCCAAGGCCGCGTTGACCTCCTCCTCGGAGGACATGGTCTCGATCCACGCGAGGTCCGCCCCCCCGGCCTTCAGCCCGCGCATCTGCTCGGTAAAGGACGCAACCCCGTCGGCGTGGCTGAGCGGGCCGACCGGCTGGAACAGATCGCCCGTCGGTCCGACCGAACCGGCGTTGACGATCGGACGTCCGGCCGCGGCGATCTCTGCGGCCAAAAGCTCCGCCGCCGCCTTGTTGATCTCAAATACCCGGTCTTGCGCGCCATGCAGCTTCAAGCGGTTGGCGGTGCCTCCGAAGGTGTTGGTCAGCACGATGTCGGAGCCGGCCTCGATGAAGGATCGGTAATGGGCGCGCACCTTCTCGGGCGACTCGAGATTCCACATCTCCGGCGCATCTCCATGGGCCAGGCCCAACGCGAACAGATTCGTCCCCGTCGCCCCGTCGGCCAGGAGCCAGTCGCGCTCCGCAAGCAGATCCTCGATCACGCTCATATCCTATATCCCCGCTCATCGAAGGCCCGCGTCCGCGGCCGTGTCGTTCTCAGGCCTGGCGCCGCTTGGTCTCGCGTCGCCGATTGACCCCGGCCGCCGTTTGCCGCTGCCGCAGCTCCTCAAGGACCGCAACGCGCTGGATATCGTCATAGCGGGACCAGTGCGCGATTTCGGCCATCGTCCGCCAACACCCCAGGCAGAACTTGGTATCGCGGTCGATCTGGCACACGCCCATACAGGGGGACGGGATCGTGGCCGGAGCCTTTGGAGATTCGGACGGAGTGGATGTGTTCATGGAGCGGGACCGTACAGGTTTGAAGCCATGTGCAGCACAAGAAAAACGACGCCGAATCGGAATTCGGCGTCGTTTGAAGACTTTTAGGCCCGAAGCTTACGCAGCCTGGGCATCCTCGCTGTTGTATCCAGCGACCTTCTCGACGAAGTCGACCATTGCGGCCTGCACACCGGAAACGCCGCTTGCGGTCACAAGGTTGCCCTCGGTGACGTGGGTAACCTCTTCCCAACTGGCGCCGGCTTCTTCGAGCTGGGCGCGCGCGTCGGCGCTGGAGGTCACGGTACGGCCCTTGGCGAGCTCGAGAGTGGCCAGAAGGCCAACCGCGTCACCGATGATGGTCACCGGCGCGCCAGCCCGCACAAAGGCCTTCAGAACGCGGGAGGCATGCGGCTCTTCAGCCAGCTTGTCGACTGCGCGGGTGCCGCCTGGAACGACCAGGCCGTCATAGTCAATCGCCAGGGTTTCGGCGAGATCCTGGTCGATCGGGAAAAAGTGACCCCAGGATCCCTCGTACCAGCCATTAACAAGGCCATTGGCGCGGGAAACAATCTTGGTGGTTGCTCCGGCCTCGATCAGACGCTTCTGAGGCTCGGTGAACTCTTCTTCCTCAAACCCGTTGGCGAGCAAAACGGCAATCGTACGTCCGGCGAGCGGCTTGTCGATCATACAGCAATCTCCTTTCAAAGTGGCGGATATCGCGTCGAGCCGAGGGGAAAACCGTCGGGTTTTCCGCTTCCAGATCCCGTGTGGGGACAATCCCCTGGGATGACCGAGACGCGAACAACGCGAGACGGTGGGCGGAACGGGCCGAAGTGAATTCGGCGAGCGTCCGCGACATCGCGTTGGTGGTGGAAACTTGGTGATGGGGAGATAGTCCGAAGACGCCAAAGTTTCAAGCCAAATCGGTGCTACTCCGCCCTGCGTGGCGTGGGACCCTGCCATGCCCTCACGAAACAGACCGTTAATCCGCAGGGCGATCGGTTCCCTCAGCCCCCCTGGCGGCGCCCTCGTCCGCGGGCGCGGCGTTGAACTCCGGATCCGCCCGCGGGTCCATGGCATAGATTTCCGGCGTGGTGCCCGGATTGGTCACGAAGACCGTCTTGTCATCGGCAGCAGGCGCGCCGCGGACCCGCATGCGCAGGAGGACGAAGACGGCGAACGCCGCATAGACCGCTCCGATGTAGGGGAAGAGGGTCCAGAAACCGAAACTCCCGGTCACCGCAGACGCCAGCATGGGACCGACTACGGCCCCGGCCGCGTAGACCAGCAGCATGCAGGTCGAGGCCTCCACGAAACCGTCGGCGCTGACGTGATCATTCATATGGGCGACGGCAATCGCGTACACCGGCATGGCGGTCAGGCCGAACAGAAACGCACCCAGCAACAGGCCCTGGGCATGAAACTCCGCCAAGGCCGGCAAGGCGAGCCCGACCAGTGCGACCCCGACGGCACAGACCAGGATCACCCGCCGCCGGTCCATCCGGTCCGAGAGTTTGCCGAACGGATACTGTCCGATCGCGCCACCCAGAACCACCAGACTCATGAACAGGGCTATCCCGTTCAGGTCCAGCCCACCATCGCGCGCGAACAGCGGCGCCAAAGACCAGAACGCCCCATTGCCCAGACCGACCGTCAGAGCGCCGAACCAGCCGACCGGCGAGATGCGGGCCAGGTAAACGAAGCGCAGTTTGACCGATGTCAGCGGTGCCGGCGCGCTCGCGGAGGACAGGGCCACCGGCACCGCCGCCAGCGATACCAGGATCGAGGCGAGCGCGAAGGGTGCGAAGCTGCTGGGCGGATAAAGCGTAAGCAACATCTGGCCGGCCATGATCATCGACAGGTTGATGACCGTGTATATCGACATGATCGTGCCACGCGACTCGTTGGTCGCTCGCTCGTTCAGCCAGCTCTCGATGACCATATAGAGAATCGCGAGCGAGGCTCCGGTGAGCGCCCGCAGGATCCACCAACTGAACGGCAGAATCGCCAAGGCATGCATCAAGGCGACGGTGGAGGCCAGCGCCGTTGCTGCCGTGAAGGTTCGGATATGTCCCACACGTGAGACGATGTACGGCCCGCCGATACAGCCCCCGGCGAAACCCAGGAAATACGCCGAGCCCATGATGCCGATATTCAGGGCACCGAAGGATTCGATCTCGGCGCGAATCGGCAGCAGGGTGCCCTGCAGGCCGTTGCCCATCAGCAGCAGTGCCACGCTGACCAGGAGCGAGCCAACCGGGGCTATCAAGGCGAACATCGGGGCGCTCCAGGAAAAGGGTAGCGTCGAATGTGTCACAGGCGGCCTGAGTGTCAATCAGCCGGTCCGGCGTCCGGGCCGGAAGGCCCATCCCGGCACCGACCTCGCCGCCAGGAAGGCGGCCAGCGGCACCACCATCTGAAGCCAACCATAGACCCCGATAATTCGTCGGTCACCGCCGGAGGACAGGGCCACCGCCTCGGTCGTGAGCGTCGTAAGACGACCGGCGCCCGCGAACAGGGTCGGCAAATACTGGGCAACCGACACCGAAATACCGACGGCGATACCGGTCAACACCGGCCGCGCCAGCATCGGCAGCGTCACACGAAACAGCACCCTGTTCGGCCCAACGCCCAGGCTGCGTGCGACCCGGATCCAGCGCCGGTCGAACCGGCGCCAGGGCCCTGCCATCGACAGAAAGACATAGGGCAGCACGAACACCAGATGCGCCCATATCAAGGCGAGCCAACTGCCATCCAGGCGAAGCCAGATCAAGAGGATCTGAACGCCCAAGAGGAACGCGACCTGTGGGACCAGCAGCGGCAGATACAAAAAAGCCTCAATCCGTGCCGAGGGCCGACGATCCCGCCGGATCTCGGCTTCCAGACAGCCGATGGTAACG
>JANSYC010000134.1 GCA_024742605.1 Alphaproteobacteria bacterium
CCGCGCAGCGCCCGACCGCCGGGCGGGCGCTGCGCGGCTTATCTCTGAAACCGTCAATTACACCTCCAGATCATCCCTACCCTCACCGCGTCGGCACCGGCTCCTCGCCGCGATAGTCGTAGAATCCACGCCCGGCCTTGCGGCCCAGCCAACCCGCCTCGACATACTTGGTCAGCAGCGGACAGGGCCGGTACTTGGTATCCGCCAGCCCGTCATGCAGCACGTTCATGATCGCCAGACAGGTATCGAGCCCGATAAAATCCGCCAGTTCCAGCGGCCCCATCGGATGGTTGGCCCCCAGCTTCAGCGACTGGTCGATGGACTGCACATTGCCCACCCCCTCATAGAGCGTATAGACCGCCTCGTTGATCATCGGCATCAGGATGCGGTTGACGATGAAGGCCGGGAAATCCTCGGCCACCGAGACCGTCTTGCCGAGCCGGTTGGCCAGATCCTGGATGGTCCGGAAGGTGGCGGGTTCGGTCTGGATGCCCCGGATCAGCTCGACCAGCTGCATCACCGGCACCGGGTTCATGAAGTGCATGCCCATGAACTTGCCGGGGCGGTCGGAGGCGGCCGCCAGCCGGGTGATGGAAATCGAGGAGGTGTTGGTCGCGATCAGGCAATGCGCCGGCAGATACTCGCCCAGCACCTTGAAGATCGAGCGTTTGACGTCTTCGTTCTCGGTCGCCGCCTCGATCACCAGATCGCACTGCCCGAAACCGGCATAATCGCTGCCGGTGGAGATCTTGGCGAGCGCCGCGGCCACGGCATCCTCGCCGACCTTGCCCTTGGCGGCCTGCCGGACCATGGCGGACTCGATGCCCGCCATGGCCTTGGTGAGAGCCTCCTCGGATTGGTCGAGCAGATGAACGTCGAGACCGGCCATGGCCGAGATATGGGCGATCCCCGATCCCATCTGGCCGGCGCCGATCACTCCGATCGTTTTCATCTGTCGATCTCCAATCCGAGAGGGTTCAGCCGTCTAGCGCCTCGTTCAGGTCCGGGACGGCCTTGAACAGGTCCGCCACCAGGCCGTAATCGGCGACCTGGAAGATCGGCGCCTCCTCGTCCTTGTTGATGGCGACGATGACCTTGCTGTCCTTCATGCCGGCCAAATGCTGGATCGCGCCGGAAATCCCGACCGCGATGTACAGGTCCGGTGCCACCACCTTGCCGGTCTGGCCGACCTGGTAGTCGTTCGGCACGAAACCGGCATCGACCGCCGCGCGCGAGGCGCCGACCGCCGCGCCCAGCTTGTCGGCGATGTCCTCCAGCATCTTGAAGTTCTCGCCGTTCTGCATGCCGCGCCCGCCGGAGATCACGATCTTCGCGCTGGTCAGCTCCGGGCGCTCCGAGCTGGACAGCTCGTTGCCGACGAAGCTCGACAGTCCGGCGTCGCCCTGGGCCGAGCCGTCCTCGATCGAGGCCGAACCGCCCTCGGCGGCCGCCGCCTCGAAATTGGTCCCGCGCACGGTCACGACCTTGGTGGCATCGCCCGACTTCACGGTGGCCAGCGCATTGCCCGCGTAGATCGGCCGGATGAAGGTATCGGCGTCGACCACCTCGATGATGTCGGAGATCTGCGCCACGTCCAGCAGGGCCGCGACCCGGGGCATGATGTTCTTGCCGACGGTGGTCGCGGCGGCGACCACGTGGGAATAGCCCTCGGCGTTTGCGGCAATCACCTTGGCCAGATTTTCCGCCAGGGTGTGGCCGTATTCGGCGGCGTCGATCTTGATGACCTTGGTGACGCCGGCGACCTTGGCGGCGGCCTCGGCGGCCCCGCCGCAATTCGAACCCGCGACCAGCATGGTCACGTCGCCGGCCATCTCCACGGCGGCGGTAACCGCATGCAGGCTGGCGGGATTGAGTGCGTCATTGGTGTGTTCGGCGAAAACAAGTGCGCCCATCTCGAATCCCTCCTCAAATGACCTTGGCTTCGGTCTTCAGCTTGGAGACCAGCTCCGCCACGTCGGCAACCTTGACGCCACCCTCCCGCTTCGGCGGCTCGGCGACCTTCAGGACCTCAAGCCGCGGGGTCGGGTCGACGCCCAGATCGTCGGGCGTGGTCGCCTCGATCGGCTTCTTCTTGGCCTTCATGATGTTCGGCAGGGACGCGTAGCGCGGCTCGTTCAAACGCAGGTCGGTGGTGATGATCGCCGGCAGGCTGACCTTGATGGTCTCGAGGCCGCCGTCGACCTCACGGGTCACATTTGCGCTGTCGTCCGAGATCTCGATCTTGGAGGCGAAGGTCGCCTGGCTCCAGCCCAGCAGGGCCGACAGCATCTGGCCGGTCTGGTTGCAGTCGTCGTCGATCGCCTGCTTGCCCAGGATCACCAGGCCCGGCTCTTCGCTCTCGACGATCGCCTTCAGCATCTTCGCCACCGCGAGCGGCTCCAGCGGGCCGTCGTGGACCACGTGGATTCCCCGGTCGGCGCCCATGGCAAGCGCGGTCCGGATGGTCTCCTGGGCCTGCTGCACGCCGATCGACACCGCGATCACCTCGGTCGCCGTGCCGGCCTCCTTCATGCGGATGGCCTCCTCGACGGCGATCTCGTCGAACGGATTCATCGACATCTTGACGTTTGCGAGTTCGACGCCGCTCTGGTCCGCCTTCACGCGCACCTTGACATTATAGTCGATCACCCGCTTGACCGGGACGAGTACCTTCATCGCTTCCTCGATCCTTTCAGAAGTTCGGTCGCCCTCTGCGCGAGCCAGTCTCGCGGTCGGGCCGATTGTTGTTCACGGCCCGGACACCGGTTATCGGAGCCGCACCAAATTTCGCCCGCTCACTTAGGAGAGGGCCGGATGGAGTGTCAAGCGAAGCGGCGCGTTTCGATGACGCAAAACCGACATCGGACTCGGATCGGCTGGGGCCGCAATCGATTTCCGGTTATCGGTTCTGGCCGGGCACCCACAACACGTCTCCGGCCCCCTTGTCGTTGACCCAGCGGGCCAGCACGAACAGGTGGTCGGACAATCGGTTGATGTAGCGGATGGCGTCCGGATTGATCGGCGTCAGCCCGGCCGCCCTGGTGATCTCCCGCTCGGCCCGGCGGGCCACGGTCCGCGCCAGATGCAGCTGCGCTGCCGTCGGCTTGCCGCCCGGCAGGATGAACGAGTTCAGCGGGGCGAGCTCGGCGTTCATCGCGTCGATCTCGGACTCCAGCCGGTCGATCTGGGCCGCCGCGATCCGCAGGGGAGGATATTTCGGCTCGTCCACTTCCGGCGTGCAGAGATCCGCTCCCAGGTCGAACAGATCGTTCTGGATCCGGGCCAGCATGGCGTCGACCTCCGGGCCGCCGTCGGCCGCCGCCGTCAGCCGGGCGATCCCCAGCACCGCGTTGGTCTCGTCGACGGTCCCGTAGGCTTCCGGACGGGCCGCGTGCTTCGCCACCCGGGTGCCGTCGCCGAGCGAGGTCTCCCCAAGGTCGCCGCCGCGGGTGTAAATACGCGTCAGTCGGACCAAGATCAGTTCCCCTTGGACAGCAGCACGAGAATTCCGAAGATCGCCAGCGCGATCGCCTGGAACAATACCCGATAGCGCATCATCTTGTTCGACCAGCGGGCGTTGAACTCGCCGCCGCGCGCCATCCCGATGAGTCCCCAGACCAGAGCGCCGACCGTGGCCGCCATGGCGAGGACGAGAAAGACTGTGAAGATCGTGTTCATGACGAGTGATATAGCGCGGCTTGCCGGGGGAGCGATACCGAAACCGTCCGAAATCGCGGACGGATCGTCGCGGGGCGGTCTCGCTCCTAGTTCCGCCCCGGTGTCAGAAGGCCCCGGGTGATCACGTTCGCCTGGATTTCGGCCGCACCCTCGAAAATGTTCAGGATGCGGGCGTCGCACAGGACACGGCTGATCGGGTATTCCAGCGCAAACCCGTTGCCGCCGTGAATCTGCACCCCGTCATCGGCGCAGGCCCAGGCCACCCGGGCTCCGAGAAGCTTGGCCATTCCGGCTTCGATATCACAGCGCCGGTCACTGTCCTTTTCGTGCGCCGCGTGCAAAGTCAGCACCCGCGCCGCGGTGATCTCGGCGGCCATCCGGCACAGCTTGTTGGCGACCCGCGGGAAGGCGATCAGCGGCTTGCCGAACTGCACCCGGTCGATGGCATAGCGCAGCGCCAGTTCCAGCGCCGACTGGGCGACGCCGACCGCGCGGGCGGCCGTCTGGATGCGGGCGCTTTCGAAGGTCGCCATCAGCTGCTTGAAGCCCTGACCCTCGACCCCGCCCAGCAGGGCTTTCGTTTCCACCGCGAAACCATCGAAGGCGATTTCGTACTCTTTCATCCCGCGATAGCCGAGCACCTCGATCTCGCCGCCGGACATTCCGGCTGCGGGGAAGGGCTCGGCGTCGCTGCCGCGCGGCTTCTCCGCCAGCAGCATCGACAGGCCGCGATAGCCGGTCTCGTCGGGATCGGTTCGGACAAGCAACGTCATCAGATCGCTGCGGGCGCCGTGTGTGATCCAGGTTTTGTTGCCGGTGACGCGATAGGTTTCTCCGTCCCGCGCCGCACGGGTCCGCAGGCTCGCCAGATCGGAGCCGGTGTTCGGTTCGGTGAACACCGCCGTCGGAAGAATCTCGCCGGAGGAGATCCGGGGCAGCCATAGTTGCTTCTGCGCATCGGTCCCGCCGAGCCTGATGAGTTCGGCCGCGATCTCGGAGCGGGTGCCGAGGGACCCGACCCCGATATAGGCCCGGCTGAGGGTTTCGGAGACCACCACCATGGCCGCCTTGCCCATCCCCAACCCGCCGAATTCCTCCGGCACGGTCAGCCCGAAAACGCCCATCTCGGCCATGCTTTCGACCACGGACAACGGAATCAGCTCGTCGCGCAAATGCCAGCCATGCGCGTGCGGCTCAACTTCGTCGGCCGCGAAGCGGCGGAACTGGTCGCGCACCATGCTCAGGGTCTCGTCGAGCCCGTGATGGCCGAACCCGTCCGCGTCTCCGCCCTGCAGCGCCTCCGCGAGCCGACCGGCCAGGGCCTCTGTGGCCTCGGGGCCGGTGGCCGCGCGCTGGAAGTCCCGGATATCCCGTGCCCGCAGCGGGGCAAGGTCCGCCTCGGTCAGCTCAAGATCATGGGGTCGCACGGTCTCGGTCTGCGCCATCGGCAGGCCGCCCGCCACCTGGGCCGCGTATTCGGCCACGATTCGGTCCAGAATCAACATCTCGGTTTCACCGAAACGCCCGCTGTCCCTCAGGTCCGCGCCCCAGGCGATCGACCGGCGCACCGCCTCCACCGTCGTCGCCAGCCAGGCGAAGCCGTGGGCGGCCACCTGGTCCCGCTCCAGCAAAGCGGCATCGACCCGGCCATCCCGGAGCACGCGCGCCGAGAGCCGGGCCCTTGCGACCTCCCGGACCTGCTCTAAACGCTCGAGAACGTCGGCATGAAACCCAGTATGATCAGCTGGTTGTTCCGCTTTGTTGATAGATTGAATGGACATGGAAGGCTCCGTCTGGAAAGCAGGTCGTAAGGGCAACATGGGCCGAACGGCTACAGGCGTCCAGCGGGAACAGCGAGAAAACAGATGGATTTAGGTCGGTATGGTTAATGTAAATTAAGAATTTGGTGCATCCGCGTAATGGTTTGTTAGGGTCGTAACTGCAAAATAGGTTCGGTTGCTGGACGCCGCCGGCTATGGTAGCCAGGAAACCTCTAAATATCGATGTGCGCTCCGCAGTTTTCCCAGATCTGGTGGTTTCATGCCTGACGACTCCTTTCCCGTGAAGACCGCCCCCAGCGACAATGCCCAGGCCTCCTCCGGCGCGCGGAAACCGCCGGTCTCGTCGGCCGGGCAGTCGCATGTGGTGCCCTGCTCGAGCGCGTTCCGGGATCGGGTTCTGGCCCTGGCCGACCGCCAGCGGGTCAGCCCGGCGGATCTGGCCCGGTCCGTCCTGCTGCTGATCCCGCGGGCGCGGATCAGCAAGCACCTGGATCCCGGCGAGCCCGCCGCCGACGACCGGGAGGAGGTGCGTCTGCTGAGCGGCGCCTCCGCCGGCCGGGTTCTGCGCCGCAAGCCCCGGCTGCAGATGCGCCTGCCGAAACCGGCTGTCGGGCAGTCCTACGACAATACCCTGCTGCGGAAGGCCCTGGCCCTGGCGCTGTCCATGGCGGACGGCCAGTCCGAACTCGCGGTCCTGACCGAGGCCGACCGGAAGGCCGAGCAGGTGGTCGAGCAGGCCCGCGACAAGCTGGCGGAGGAGAACGAGGAGCTGCGCCGGCTGGCGGCGGATCTGGCGATGCCGGTCCTGGCCCGGGGCATCACCGGACGGGCCGACGCCC
>JANSYC010000067.1 GCA_024742605.1 Alphaproteobacteria bacterium
AGTTCCTCAAGGCCAAGATCCGACAGATCGTGAAGGATCCCGAAACCGCCCGGAAGCTGTCCGATATCGATCACCCCTACGCCGCCAAACGGCCCCCGATCGACACCAACTACTTCGAGACCTTCAACCGCGACAATGTTGCACTGGTCGACGTCCGCGAGCACCCCATCCAGGAAATCACGCCCAAGGGCATCGTGACGGATGAGGGCGAGGTCGAGCTCGACATCATCGTGTTCGCGACTGGATTCGATGCCATGACCGGCCCATTGCTCGGAATGGATATCCAGGGCCGCAGTGGCGCATTGCTGAAGGACGCCTGGCGCGAGGGCCCGAAGACCTATCTCGGCCTCCAGGTGGCAGGGTTTCCCAACATGTTCACGATAACCGGTCCGGGCAGCCCGTCGGTGCTGACCAACATGCCGGTCGCAATCGAGCAGCATGTGGAATGGATCACCGACTGCATCGCTCACATGGAGGCGAATGGCATCGCTCGGATCGAGCCGAAGGCACAGGCAGCCGAGAAATGGGTGATGGATGTGAACGCCGCAGCCAATGAAACCCTGCTGCCGCAGGCCAAGCATTCATGGTATCTTGGCGCCAATGTCCCCGGCAAACCCCGGGTATTCATGCCCTATGCCGGGGGCATGGCGCGGTACCGTGCGATCTGTGCGGATGTGGCAGAAAAGGGATACGAAGGTTTCGAGATGGTGCGCGCTTGACAGACTCTCCTTTGAGATTGCCGCACCCGGACCGAACCCACCGCGCGGCGATTTGCGCAGCCCTGGTATGGTCGTGCGCCGTCGCGGCGCCCGCCTCGGCGGACGACGTTTCCATCGACGGCTCGCAGCTCTCGGTCACCGTGGAGAACGACCTGTTCAACGGCACCGACCAGTACTACACGAACGGCGTGCGCCTGGGATGGACCAGCGCGCTAGACGACGTCCCATACGAGTTGAAACGAGCGGCGGCTCCGCTGATGGGCGGCTACGGCAAGACCCGGTGGCACCTCGGCCTGGGACAGAATCTCTATACCCCCGACGACATTACCACCGATCCCGCAGATCCAGATGATCGGCCCTATGCCGCCTGGCTCTACGGCTCCATCGGCCTGGTCAATGACACCGGTGACGCGCAGACCAGTGCCATGTTGTTCGTCGGCGCGACCGGCGAGCCGGCGCTGGGAGAGCCGACCCAGGATTTCGTGCACGACCTGATCGGCTCCAAGGATCCCCAGGGCTGGGACAGCCAGATCAATGCCGAACCTACGTTGATGCTCTTGTACGAGCGGAAATGGACGGCCCGCCCGATCGGGGAAATGACAGGCATGGCGGTCGACCTGCAGCCCCATGTCTCAGGTGCGGTCGGCAACGTGTTCACCTATGGGGCCGCGGGCCTGACCGTCCGGTTCGGCGAGGATCTGCCGCGCGACTACGGCCCGCCACGTATCCAGCCGCAGACGCCGGGTTCGGATTACTTCACACCGGTCGATGATTTCGGCTGGTATCTGTTCGCGGGTGCTGAGGGTCGCGCCGTCGCCTACAATATGTTCCTCGACGGGAACACCTACCGGGAGAGCGCGAGTGTCGATCGCGAAATCCTGGTGGCCGACTTTTCCGCCGGCGTGGTCGTGAACCTGGGCAACGCGCGGCTCAGCTATACCCAGGTCGCCCGCACCCCAGAGTTCGACGGCCAGGACGATCTCTCCACCTTCGGGGCGGTTGGGCTCAGCTGGCGGTTTTAGGCGGCTATCTACGAGAGGACGTGCGACGGGCAGCATTGCCAACCTCAGCCAACGGCGCGCACCGCCTCGACAAACGCGCGGATCTTGGCGGGATTCTTTACGCCCAGACTGTCTTCCACACCCGAAGAGGCGTCGACGGCGGGAGCGGCTGTCAGGCTGATGGCCTGTGCCACGTTATCAGCATCGAGACCGCCGGACAGCATCCAGGGCGTTTCAAGCCGCAAGCCGACCATCAGACTCCAGTCAAAGCGAACCCCGTTTCCTCCGGGCAAAGCACCCGCCATACCCTTGGGTGCCTTCGCGTCAAACAGGACATAGTCGGCCACTCCGTCGTAATGCGCTGCGCCCGCGACATCAGGCGCCGTGGCGATGCGCAGGGCCTTCATCACCGGTAGCCCGGTGCGGGCCTTGATCTCGGACACCCGCGTCGGAGTCTCGTGGCCGTGCAACTGGATCATATCGATGACCCCCGTGGCGGCGATTTCGGACACCAAGCGGTTGTCGGGATCCACGGCAAGCGCCACCCGAACCGGGCCGTCCGTCACCGAGGCCGCGAGTTCTATCGCACGCTCAGGCGTGACCGCCCGCGGGCTAGGGGGATAAAAGACCAGACCGATCATGTCGGCGCCAGCCTCGACCGACGCGAGCATGGAGGCCTGATCGTTCAGCCCGCAGATTTTGACCAGGACCCCCATAATCACGCAGCCTTATCCGACAAGGCTTCTGCGATCTCCGAAGCGATTGCATGTGTCGCGGCAGTGGGGTCCTCGGACTGGGTGATCGGCCGGCCGAACACCAGATAATCGGCCCCGGCCCGGATCGCATCCCGCGGCGTCATCACCCGCTTCTGATCGTCGGTCACAGCCGACTTGGGCCGGATACCCGGGACGATCAGGGAGAAGTCCGGCCCACAGGCCGCTCTGATCGCGCGGATTTCATGGGCCGAACACACCACCCCGTCACAGCCCGCAGCCTGCGCAAGGAGTGCGAGCCGCACCGCCTGCTCGCTGGCGGAGCCCTGCTGCCCGACAGCTTCGAGATCCGCCTTGTCGAGCGAGGTCAAAACGGTCACCGCAATCAACATGGGCGGCGGAATCTGCGCAGCCTTGGCGGCGCGTTTGTTGGCGGCGACCGCCGCCTCCATCATCGCGCGGCCGCCGGACGCGTGCACGTTCAGGATCATGGGGGCGGTCGAGGTGACGGCCGACCAGACCGCGCCCGCGACCGTATTCGGAATGTCGTGAAATTTGAGGTCGAGAAACAGCGGCGTCCAACCTGCGACCTCGTTGGCGGCGGCGGGTCCGTTGGCGACATAGAATTCCAGCCCCAGTTTCACCCCGGCACCGGCCTCGGCGACCCTCTGGGCCATGTCGAGAGCGGCGGCCAGATCGCCGGTGTCGATCGGCACCAGAATGCGCTCCGCCGCGTCGGCCAGATTCTGGTTCTCCGTCATTTCCTGATCCTCTCAACCGACAGATTTGCCCGGCAGGTGGACACGGGTCCGATGCGGATCGCGCGTCCTCGCAGCCATCGGACATTCGGCGCCTGTATAGGGCTAACTCCGGCCGGCCTCAAGCAGAGGAACGGCAGGCTCTCCCTTAAGACCAGCCCGCGCCCGCAATTCCTCCTCACGGATGCGCATGACCGAAAGCTCCCGCTCCAGATCCTCCGCTCGCCGTTCGGCGCGGGCGGCGCGGGTCTTGTGCCCAAGCTCTCCCGCCCAGGCGATACCGCCACCCAGCAGGAACCCTAGGCCCACACAGACCAGCACCAGGATATAAAGCGGCGCCTCGATCTCGGTGGGAAGCGGCCAGAGCCGCATCGGCACCATCTCGCGGTTCGAAATCGCGAACAGGATCACGATCACCGTGATCGGAAAACTGACCGCGAAGGAAACAAGTCGGACTGCGAAACTGCGTCGGGCCATCGCCCACCCCTCTTCAATCGGATTGAGCGCAGCATATCCGGCCAGGCGGCCCGGAACAACGGGGGCATGGCCCACCGTCGGTTGCCGGGCCGGGCGCGAAATCCTAAAGAGACTCCCGCATCAGGGCCGCGGTCGCCAGATCACCCGACCCCCCGCGCGCCTCCAGCCCGGTGATCGCGCCCAGGCTGTCGGCCGCCGCCTTGTTCTGTCCGAGTTTGGTCTTGGCGATCAGGTTCTCGACCCGCATTTCGAACCCGACGATGCCTTTCAGCATGCGCCCCAGCAGATCCACCGGCATTTTCCCATGGGTCCAGGCCGGCTTCGGCGCCAGATCACCCTCATGTGGAGCGGTAAGTTCGGCCAGCAGGTCCTTCATCGCATCATCCTCTGTGATCGCCGACAGCGGTCCCGAAACATGCACAGCAACGTAGTTCCAGGTCGGTACCTGGTTTTCCGACTCGTACCAGTCCGGCGAAATGTACGCATGCGGTCCACTGAACACGGCGGTTCCGATACTTCCCGCCTCGATGGCGCGCACCAACGGGTTGGCCCTGGCGACGTGGCCGACCAGGCGCAGGCCGGCGGCCTCCTCGCTCAGCTTCATCGGCAGATGGGTGATCTCTATACCCCCATCCAGGATGGCCGCGAACACACCGAACGGGTGTTCCACGGCAATTTCGAGCGCGCGGGCCCTGTCGGTGAGCTTAAAGGCGGGAGGGGTGTACATGCGTTCTGTCCAACAAAGCTGAGGGGTCGATCCGACAAGATGCGGGTAGCGGTATCCTAAACTTGGCCTTAAGCTTGGCTCCAAAGCTGAACAAACGATTGGGCCATTAAAGATGGCGGACGCACTTCCCCTTTGGTCGATCTTCCAGCCGGATCGTGCCGACCCGACGCCCCTGCAGGAACAGATCGCCGGCTTCTTCCGGACGGCGGTGGCCGACGGCCGGCTTGGGCCGGGGGCACGGCTGCCGTCCAGCCGGGGGCTGGCGATCCAGCTCGGCGTGGCCCGCAACACGGTCAGTTTGGCCTATGAGCGGCTGACCGCCGAAGGCTATGTGGAAGGACGGCGCGGCGGCGGCACCAGAATCGCGACGGACCTGCCGGAACTGTCCACACCAAAACCGGCGGACCGCAAGATCGGGATGCCGATAGAGACACCGCGTCTGTCCCGGGCGGCCGAGAAGATGATGGCGGAGCGTGTCGGCGTTGCCGGGGACGGGCCGGTCCCGCTGCGACCCGGACGACCCGGGCTCGATGCGTTTCCCGGACGGGTTTGGGGCCGGTTGGCCGGACGGTTCTGGCGGGAAACCTCACCGGCCGATTTCGGCTACGGAGATCCGGCCGGACACGCGCCGCTGCGGGCGGCCCTGTCGCGCTATCTGGGCGCCTTTCGGGGACTGGCGGTCAAACCCGACCAGATCCTCGTGACCTCCGGCGCACAGCAGGCGGTGGACATGCTATCCCGCGCGCTGCTGGACCCGGACGACAAGGCGGTTCTCGAGGAACCCTGCTACCCGGGTTTGCGTGGCCCGATCGCCGCGACCGGTGCCGAGATCGTGCCGGTGCCGGTCGACTCCGAGGGGTTGAATGTGGCCGAGGCCCGCCGCCGGGCCCCCGACGCGCGGCTGGTTGTGGTGACCCCGACCCATCAGTTTCCCCTCGGCTGTACGCTGTCGCTGGCCCGACGAAGGGCGCTGGTCGATTGGGCGGCGAGTGAGTCGGATGCCGGCTCAGGGAGCACGGGCGGAAAATCCGACGGGCCGGCGGGTCCCTGGATCGTCGAGGACGACTATGACGGTGAATTCCGGTACGGCGGCAAACCGGTGCCGCCTCTCAAATCGCTCGATGGGGCCGGAAAGGTGCTCTATGTGGGCACGATCTCGAAGGCGCTGGCGCCCTCCCTCAGGCTCGGGTTCATCGCCGCGCCCACACCGGTCGCCAGTGTGCTGGTGCGCCTCAGAGCGCATTTCGACCGGCAGCCCGCGCTCGATGCCCAAGCCATTCTAGCCGACTTCCTGGATGAGGGGCACATGGCAGGCCACCTCCGACGCATGCGGACCCTGTACCGCGAGCGGCGGGACGCTCTTGCCGACGCGCTGGACGAGGTCGCGGCTGATCTGGACCATGGCTTGGGAGAGATTATGCAGGTGGAACGGCCGGAGACGGGGATCAACCTGATCGTCCTGTTGCCCGATCACATCTCCGACACGCGGGTCGTGGCAGCTGCGGAATCACTCGGCGTTCAGCCAGCGGCCCTGTCCGGATACTACCGGGGCGCCAGTGTCATCAACGGTCTTCTGATAGGTTTCGCGGCCCTGCCCCGCGCCCGCGCACGATGGGCGGCACGCTGTGTAGGACAGGCCATTCGCATGGTGATGTGAGGAAAGCCGGACGCGTTGAAGGTCCGGTCTCGGCACGGACGAGCAACTGGGGACAAAGCCTCAGTCGCTGTTGAGTTTTTCGCGCAGCAGCTTGCCGGTCTTGAAGAACGGCACGACCTTGCTGTCAACCTTCACCGCTTCACCGGTGCGAGGGTTGCGCCCGACCCGAGACTCACGATGTTTCACGGAAAACGCCCCGAAACCACGAAGTTCCACCCGATCTCCACGTTCGAGGGCCGCCGCGATCTCCTCGAAGATCGTGGACACGATACGCTCAACGTCTCGTTGGAAGAGGTGAGGATTCGCCTCAGCCAAACGGGCAATCAGTTCGGATTTCGTCATGTATCCCGAACTCCGCGATGGGCACAAGACGGAGCGGCCAACGTCAAACAGCGTCTCTAGCCCACCCCGTCTATGAACTGTGCCAGTGGTCCTGGCGAACGTCAAGGATAAGTACCTGCAAAGCCACCGTTTTCAGCACCCTGGATCAAATCCGGTGCCGGAGTGTGCAAAATAAGAACCAAATACCGCGAGCGTCACGCGAAAGGGCCGCCCGGATTATCGGACGGCCCTCTGCGATTGGCTCTAGAGACTCCCTGAGGGGAGCGAGACGATCACTCGTCCTCAGGCTTGCCCGACTCTTCCCGCTGCTTGAGTGCCGCGCCCAGGATGTCACCCAGGCTGGCGCCACTGTCGGAAGATCCGAACTCGGCCATAGCCTTCTTCTCGTCCTCGACCTCACGGGCCTTGATCGACAGGGTCAGCTTCCGGCTCTTCGCGTCGATATTGGTGATCTTCGCATCGAACTTCTCACCAACCGCAAACCGCTCCGGACGCTGTTCCGACCGGTCGCGGGACAGATCGGACTTCCGGATGAAGCCCAGCGTGTCGTCGGCCACCGAGACCTCCAGACCACCATCGGTCACCTCGGTCACGGTGCAGGTGACAACGCCACCCTTCCGCAGGCCGGCGGTACCCTCGGTGAACGGATCGCTGCTCAACTGCTTGATGCCCAGCGAGATACGCTCCTTGTCGGTATCGACGTCGAGGACCTTGGTCTTGACCATGTCGCCCTTGTTGAACTCCTGCAGCGCCTGCTCGCCCGGAGTGCTCCAGTCGAGATCGCTGAGGTGAACCATGCCGTCGATATCGCCCGGAAGGCCGACGAACAGACCGAATTCGGTGATGTTCTTGACCTCGCCCTCGAGCTCGGTGCCGATCGGGAACTTCTCCTTGAAGTCGTCCCACGGGTTGGCAAGGCACTGCTTGAGACCCAGGGAAATCCGACGCTTGTTCGGATCGACGTCCAGGATCATCACTTCAACCTCTTGCGAGGTGGAGACGATCTTGCCCGGATGGACGTTCTTCTTGGTCCAGCTCATCTCGGAGACGTGCACCAGGCCTTCGATCCCCGGCTCCAGCTCCACGAAGGCGCCGTAGTCGGTGATGTTGGTGACGCGACCGTTGAACTTGGTGCCGACCGGATACTTGAGGTCGACGCCCTCCCACGGATCCGCCTCAAGCTGCTTCATGCCGAGGGAGATACGCTGGGTTTCCGGGTTGAAGCGAACGACCTGGACCTTGACGGTCTGACCGATCTGCAACGCCTCGGACGGGTGGTTGATGCGGCGCCATGCGATGTCGGTGACATGCAGCAGGCCGTCGACGCCACCCAGGTCCACGAACGCACCGTAGTCGGTGATGTTCTTGACCACACCTTGCAGAACCATGCCTTCCTTGAGGGAGGCGACCAGCTCCGAGCGGGCTTCCGCGCGGCTCTCTTCGAGGACGGCGCGGCGCGAGACGACGATGTTGCCCCGGCGGCGGTCCATCTTCAGGATCTGGAACGGCTGCGGCGTGCCCATCAGCGGGCCGATATCGCGGACCGGACGGATGTCCACCTGGCTGCCCGGCAAGAAGGCCACGGCACCCGAAAGGTCGACGGTGAAGCCGCCCTTGACGCGCGAGAAGATCACACCGGTGACCCGCTCCTGATCGGTGAAGGCCTTCTCGAGCGCGGCCCAGGCTTCCTCGCGGCGGGCCTTGTCGCGGCTCAGCAGAGCCTCGCCGTTGCGATCCTCCAACCGTTCAACATAGACCTCGACGGTATCGCCAGGCTTGATATCCGGGGCTTGGCCCGGAGACGCGAATTCCTTGATCGCGACGCGGCCTTCGGACTTGAGGCCCACATCGATCGTTGCGTGATCGCCTTCGATGGAAATCACGTAACCCTTGACCACGCTCCCCTCAATGGAAGGAACCTGACCGAAGGACTCCTCGAGCATCGCCTCGAAGTCTTCGGCAAAAGCGGCATCAGCCATGAATTCTCCTTGAAATCACATGCGGTCCACGTGGCAAACGCCAGGAGGCCCGGTTGTTGGCAGTCTCGGCTATGTCTTCTGGGGGCGATGTCGGGGACAGGGCCTTGAAGCCGTCCCTCGAAAATCGACCGTTAGCCGCGGCCGCCGGGTTGGTTGCACATGCCGGACACTCTCGCCCGACGGTTAAGGCGCGCGTTATAGGCCCAACCCAGGGACTGTGCAAGTAAACTGTGGACTCGCCCGATCGCGGTCGGCCCCGATCTACGGCATCACAGGCGATCGACTGTCCGTCAGGATACGACCGCCGATCGCGACGAAGCAAACTCCAGCCGCCCGCTCGATCCAGTGCTGCGCCCCCCGAAACCGTCCGATCACAGCGTTCGACGACATGAAAATGCTGACAAGCGCGTACCAGACCCCGGCGCTCGCAACCACCAGCAGCACCATGACCGCCATCAGCCAGGCCGGGGTGCTGGCCGTCACGGAGGTGGCGAAAACACTGGCGAACAACACGATCGCCTTTGGATTGGTCATCGTGACCAGGAAACCGAATATCACCGGATGGGGCGTTCTCGCATTGTGCCGTGGCGCGTCAGGTTCAACATCAAAGGGCTGCGGCCGGGTCAGCAGAAGACGCAGGCCGAGATAAACGAGATATCCTCCGCCCAGAATCCGCACGAGCCAGGTGAGCCATCGGTACTCGACCAGGATCGCCGCCAGCCCGACCAAACTAAGCGTCGCGTAGAGCCCGAGCCCCAGGCTGACCCCGACGGTGGTCAGCAGGCCGGTCCGGGTGCCACGGGTCATGGAGGCGCGCACGACGGCGATGAAATCGGGTCCCGGCAGCATCAGCGCCGGAAGGAAAATCGAAAAAACCGTCACCAAGACGATCAGATGGCTCATGGCGTGATCCCCAACAATCGCTCGTGGTGCACGGCCTCCGGTCTCAGCGCGGTGGGGCGATCTCTGCCCCGGCCCCGTTCATCAGGTCCAGAAAGTTCGGAAACGATGTCCGGATCGCGGCCGCATCGTCAACCCCGATCGGAGTTTCCGCGACGCACCCCAGGACCAGGAACGCCATCGCGATGCGGTGGTCGAGATCGACCGGAATTATTGCCCCGCCGGCCACCCCATTGCCGGCGCCGTGCACGATCAGGTCGTCGCCATCCGCTTCGGCCCGCACTCCACAGGCCAGAAGCCCGTCCAAGGTGGCCGCGAACCGATCGCTTTCCTTGACCCGCAACTCCCCAAGGCCGCGCATCACGGTGGTCCCCTCGGCCTGGGCCGCCGCCATCGCCAGCACGGGATACTCGTCGATCATCGAGGGCGCCCGGCCGGCCGGCACATCGATCGCTCTTAGCGGACCGGCCTTGATCCGCAGATCCGCGACCGGTTCTCCCGCCTCGACACGCCGGTTCAGGAAGCTGATATCCGCCCCCATCTCGACCAGGGTCTCGAACAGCCCGAACCGCAGCGGATTGGTCCCGACACCGGTAAGCGTGATGTCCGAGCCCTCGGTGATCAGTGCCGCCACTGCGGGGAACGCCGCTGAGGACGGATCGGCCGGCACGATCACCGGACGCGGCGACAGCTCCGGCTGCCCCACCACCGTGATCCGGCGCTCTCCGTCCGGCAAGGCCTCCACCCTGACCTCGGCGCCAAAATGGCGCAGCATGGTCTCGGTATGGTCCCGGGTCGGGTGCGGCTCGATCACACTGGTCTCGCCGGGTGCCGCCAATCCCGCCAGCAGGATCGCCGATTTCACCTGAGCGGAAGCGACGGGTAGGGTGTATTCGATCGGCATCAGAACCTCGGGGCCGATCACCGCCATCGGCAACCGTCCTCCTTCGCGTCCCTCGAACCGGACGCCCATCTGACCCAGCGGGATCGAGACCCGCGCCATCGGACGACGCCTCAGGGACGCGTCACCGGTGAAGACCGTCGTGATCCGCTGTCCGGCCGCTGCCCCCATCAGCAGGCGGACGCCTGTGCCGGAGTTCCCGCAGTCAATGACGGTCTCCGGTTCGGCCAAACCGCCGACCCCGCAGCCGTGGACCCGCCAGACGCCGTCGCCGTCCCGCGTGACCTTGGCTCCAAGTGCGCGCATGGCATCGGCGGTTGCGATCACGTCCTCGCCTTCCAGCAATCCCTCGATCGTGGTCTCGCCCACGGTCATGCCTCCCAAGATCAGGGATCTGTGGGAGATCGACTTGTCACCCGGAACTTTCCACGTACCGGTGAGCGGTTTGGCGCGGCGGGAGACCAGCGGATGGGCGGCGTGGGTTTGGGACATGGTCGGCTCGATCGGTTCGGGGCGAAAGTTACGATGGCTGGTAGCATGAACCCGGCGCTAGTTCGAGCCGGGCGTTACAGGTCGGGCGGCGATCCAATCCCTAAGATCGGCGCCGACCCGCTCCAGAACAGGAGCCCAGTCGTCCCGGTCCATCTGACGGTAGAGCCGCAAGCTCGGAAACCATGGAGACCGCTCTCCGCGGAGCCCCCACCGCCAGTCCGGACGCACGTGCACCAGAGTCCAGACCGGGCGGCCGAGCGCGCAGGCCTGGTGCACCGTGGAATTGGACGTGGAGATCACCATGTCGACCGCCGCCAGCTGGGCCGCGAACCCGTCCAGGTCAACCAGCGGGTCGATCTCGACGTCTCTTGGAATGCGAATCCCCAGCTGCGCCTCGACCGCTGCAAGATCGGCATCGACATCGCCATACTGGACCGAAAGGAACATGGCCCCTTTGCTGTCAAGCACGGGGGCCCATTCGGCAAGCGGCACGTTCTTGCCCTGAAACTTGATGTTCTTCGACTTCCAGGCGATCCCGATGACCGGCCGCCCGCCGGAAACCCGGCGATACCGGGCCCGCAGGTAAGCCACCTTCGCCGGGTCCGGTCTCAACCACGGACCCGGGGGGCGGTTTGCGAAGGCGCGCACCTCGGATCGGAAAAGGCCGCCCAGATGGCCGGTCGGACATTGCAGATCAAACGGTCCCTGTGGGGGCGCTTCCCCCCTCGGCACCACATCCAGCCACGGAAAGCTGCGCCGGAACAGAGGTGCAAGGCGGGGATCGCATTCCAGCGTGAGCCGTCGAACCTTCGGGCGCAGTTCCGGAAGAATCTGGGCGAACTGCATCTCGTCGCCGATGTTCTCATCGCCCCAAACCAAAAGATGTGCCGACGGACCATCCGTGCCGTCCCATAACGGCTGCGGATACCTGGTCCGCGTCGGGGGTGGGCCAGCCCGACGAAGCCGCAGATTATACAACGACCACGCCTCGTCCCAGCGGTACTTGGACAGCAGCAGCATCCCCAAGTCGAACCCGATCGAGACCATCCGCGCCTCGACTTCGGGGCCCCGATCGACCGCGGCATGAGCTGCCTGACTGGCGAGATAGGCACGCTGCAACCAGTTTTCGGCCTCCCGATCCCGCAACTTGGACCGCAGCATGTGAAAAAGATTGTGGCCTGCCGCGGGGTCTCCGGGTGCGGTTAGAATGAAGCGCTGCGCCGCCTCCAGTGCTGCGCTCCGGTCCCCTTGAACATGCCGGAGCACGGCGGTCATATGCCAGCCGCGATTGTGGTCCGGGCGCAGCCGTAGCGACCGCCCAAATGCCGCAAGAGCGGGCTTTGCCTGGGCTGTCTGATAGAAACCGTAGCCCTCGATCATCACCGATGGCAGGTGCGTGGGGTCGACGATCTGTCCGATCCGGCCGAGCCATTGGGTCCTGCCCCACAGGGCTTTCCGATAGGCCCGGAGGGCATGCGCATGCCACCAGTTCGGGTCGGGTTTTGGGGTCAGGTCGGGAGTGGTTTGAAAATTTGGCTTTGACATGCTCTCTTGATCGTGGATATTCCGCCGCCACGCCGCGCGGATGTCCCGCGGAGGATGGATGTTTCGTTCAACCGGGACTTTCCACCCGAACAGGCCCATTGCATAGACCCGGAGCGTATATCGTGGTCAAACCGGAATGGGGTATCAAGCGACTGTGTCAGTCGTGCGGTGCCCGATATTACGATTTCCTCAAGTCGCCGATCGTCTGTCCCAGTTGTCAGACGCCTTACGATCCTGAGGCTGTCCTGAAGAGCCGCCGGTCCCGTCAGATTCCGGCGGAGACTCCTCGTAAACCGAAACCCGAAACGGAGGCCGATGAGGCTGAAGAAGAGGAGAAGGACGACGAGGACGAGGACGAGCTGGAGGATGAGCTCGACGACGACGAGGTGGTTGCGGTCGTCGCGGACGATGACGACGAAGAGGATGATGTCGTCAAGATCAAGCCCGTCGGGACCGATGACGACGACGATGACGATGACATCCCGGCATTGGACGACGATGACGATGACGACGACGTGGTCGGAATCGTCTCGGATGACGACGACGACAAGTGACGGCTGCCGGTCGTAACCCGTCGACCCAGGTTTCGGGGCCATAGCTCAGCTGGGAGAGCGCTACAATGGCATTGTAGAGGTCAGCGGTTCGATCCCGCTTGGCTCCACCAAATCACCCCTCGGGATCATGCAGGTCCCGAGGGGTTTTGCGTTCCGGTGACGGCGGCGATAGTGGGTGGCGACGATGAGCGTGCGCCGTTGAAGCATGGGATACCATGCATGAGGCCTGGCAGGGAGACGGAGTCTGGATGCTTTATGACGGGGCGTGCCCGATGTGCAGTTCCGTGGCCCACGCCCTCCGGATCAGGGAGAACTATGGCGCCTTGCATCTGCTGAATGCCCGAACCGCATCGGACGACCCCCTGTACCGTGAAGTCCGCCGCCGGGGCCTGGATTTGGACGAAGGCATGGTAGTCGCCGCCGACGGTCGCCTGCACCATGGAGCGGATGCCGTCACCTTCATGGCCCGGTTCGGCGCCCCCGCCTCCCCGCTCAGCACGGTGGTGAATGCCGTCTTGAGGTACCGCTGGGCGGTGGACCTCACCGATCCGCAGCCACGTGCCATCCGCAACGGACTTCTCAAGCGGCGCGGGATCGGACGCACCGATACCTTGGGCAAAGACGCTTGAGATATGCCCGGCAGAATATCGGTAAACAAAAAACCGAAAGCCTCTTGATCCAGGTCCACGCAGTCGTTACATCGACCTCTCTTTCGGACGGGCAGATCCTGGCGCCCGCCCGGCGATGGTTTCGGGGCCATAGCTCAGCTGGGAGAGCGCTACAATGGCATTGTAGAGGTCAGCGGTTCGATCCCGCTTGGCTCCACCATCTTCCCTCGCATTGGTCTCGCCGCTCGGGCTACAGTCAGCTCCAAATCCTTTGAGCCTGACGGAGACACCCGACCGATGACCGCCGACCGCCCCAAAGACGCGCCGCCACCTGCCGAGCCGGGCCAGAAGCATCTCTATCTGGTGGATGGTTCGGGCTATATCTTTCGGGCTTATCATGCGCTGCCGCCGATGAACCGGCCGGACGGCACCCCGGTCAACGCGGTGTTCGGCTTTACCAATATGTTGATCCGTTTGATCGACGATCTGGAGGCCGACCATCTGGCGGTGATCTTCGATGCCGCCCGGATCAGTTTCCGGAACGACATCTATCCCGAGTACAAGGCCCAGCGCCCGGACGCCCCCGAGGATCTGGTCCCCCAGTTCCCGCTGATCCGCGAGGCGACCAGAGCGGTCAGCGCCGCCTGTATCGAGATGGACGGGTTCGAGGCCGACGACATCATCGCGACCTATGCCCGGCTGGCGCACGAGGCCGGTTGGCGGGTCACCGTGGTCTCCTCCGACAAGGATCTGATGCAATTGGTGTGTGACGGTGTCGACATGTTCGACCCGATGAAGAATCGTCCGATCGGACCCGAGCAGGTGTTCGAGAAATTCGGGGTCGGCCCCGAGAAAGTGGTGGATGTCCAGTCCCTGGCCGGTGACAGCGTCGACAATGTGCCAGGCGTGCCCGGCATCGGAATCAAGACTGCCGCCCAGTTGATCGGCGAGTACGGCGACCTGGAGACCCTGCTGGATCGGGCCGGCGAGATCAAACAGACCAAGCGCCGGGAGAACCTGATCGAATTCGCGGAGCAGGCCCGGATCTCAAAACGCCTGGTCAGTCTGAAGAACGATGTGGACGTGCCGGAACCCTTGGAGGCGCTGGGGACCAAAGACATCGATCCGGCCATTGTGCTGCCGTTCTTGAACGAGCAGGGGTTCAAACGTCTGACCGCCCGGTTCGAAAGCGAGGCATCCCAAGCCGCAGGCGGCGATCCGATCACGGCCTCCGTCTCGGAGCCTGCCGGCAAGGACGCGGGCTATGAGCTGGTCACCGAGATGGGCCAACTGACCCGCTGGATTGCGGCCGCCCGCGCCCAGGGCATCGTCGCCTTCGATACCGAGACCTCGTCGCTGAACGCGATGCGGGCCGAACTGGTCGGTGTGTCGCTCGCGACCGGTCCCGGCAAAGCCTGCTACATCCCGCTGCGCCATGTGGCGTCCGGCGCCGCCCAGGGCGAACTGCTGGCCGATGCCGCAGAGAAACCGGACGCCCCCGATCAGGTTCCGTTCGAGGCGGCAGTCACCGCCCTCAAGGATTTGCTGGAGGATCCGGCAGTCCTGAAGATTGCGCATAATGCCAAGTACGATTGTCTGGTCCTGTCGAAGCCCCATAACGGCGGCATTTTTGTCAGTCCGATAGAAGACACAATGTGCCTCAGCTATGTGCTGGAAGGCGGTGTGCACGGCCACGGACTCGACGAGCTGGCGCTGCTGCATCTCGATCACACCAACATCAAATTCAGCGAGGTCTGCGGCAAGGGCAAGAGCCAGATCCCGTTCTCGGAAGTGACGCTGGATATCGCACGCGACTACGCGGCCGAGGACGCGGACGTGACCTGGCGGTTGCACGCGCTGTTGAAGCCGCAACTGGTCACCCACCGGATGGCGACGGTCTACGAGACCCTGGAACGGCCTCTAATCCCGGTGCTGGTGGCCATGGAGCGCGAAGGCATAAAGGTTGATCCGACCATTCTGCGTACGATGTCCGCCGATTTCGCCAAGCGCATGGGCGAGTTGGAGAGCGAGATTCACCAGCTCGCCGGCGAGGAGTTCAACGTCGGCTCGCCAAAGCAGCTTGGCGAGATTCTGTTCGACAAGATGAGCCTGCCAGGTGGGAAGAAGGGCAAGACCGGCGCCTATGGGACCGGCGCCGACGTGCTGGACGGTCTGGCGGCGCAGGGCATCGAGTTCGCCCAGAAGGTCTTGGATTGGCGGTCCATCTCGAAGCTGAAATCGACCTATACCGACGCGCTGGTCGAGGACATCAACCCCACGACCCGCCGGGTTCACACCTCCTACTCGATGGTCGGGGCGGCCACCGGGCGGCTGTCCTCGAACGATCCGAATCTGCAGAACATTCCGATCCGAACCGAGGAAGGGCGCAAGATCCGCACCGCGTTCGTGGCGGAAGAAGGGCATATCCTGCTCTCGGTCGACTACAGCCAGATCGAGTTGCGGCTGGTCGCGGATATCGCCGGCATCGAGAGCCTGCGGGAGGCTTTCCGCAAAGGCATCGACATTCATGCCCAAACCGCCTCGGAGGTCTTCGGCGTACCGCTGAACGACATGACCCCGGAGGTGCGGCGCAAGGCCAAGGCGATCAATTTCGGGATCATCTACGGCATTTCCGGATTCGGTCTGGCACGCCAGCTGCAGACGCCGCAGGGCGAGGCCCAGGCCTATATCAACGCCTATTTCGAGCGGTTCCCAGGCATCAAGGATTACATGGACGAGATCAAGACCTTCGCGCGAGAGCACGGTTTCGTGGAGACCAAATTTGGCCGGAAGGTCCATATCAACGCTATCCGCGACAAGAACCCGGCGATGCGCAGCTTCGGCGAACGGGCCGCGATCAATGCCCCGATCCAGGGTACGGCAGCCGACATCATCAAGCGGGCGATGATCCGGGTGCCCCCGGCCCTGGCCCGCGAAGGCCTGAAGGCACGCATGCTGCTTCAAGTTCACGACGAGCTGTTGTTCGAGGTCCCGGAGGACGAGTTGGACGGCACGACGGCACTGGTCCGCGAGGTGATGGAGGGGGCTGCGGCCCCGGTCCTGAACCTGTCCGTTCCCCTGGTGGCCGACGCGGGCGCCGGCCACAGTTGGTCCGAGGCACATTAACCGATCGCTAAGGTCAGTAGCGGACACTAACGGTCTTTCGCAGGGCGCTGGCCGCCCATTGAGCACCGGGGGACCGATTCCGCATGACCACCATGTTTGACGAAATTCTTGAACGCCTGTCCGGCGAGTTCATCGACGACGCCATCGATCGGATCGACCGGGTTCAGGTCGCGCTGGAAAACCTCAGAGGGGGAACCCTTTCACGCATGGATGCGATGTTGGACGTCAGCCGCGAGATCCATTCGATCAAGGGCAGCGCGGGGAGCTTCAACTTCCCGCTGGTCACCCGGATCGCCGGCAAGTTCGAGGACTTCATATCGGACACCAGTGACTTGGCGGATCCGCCGGTTCGGGAGATGCAGATCTATGCCGAGCAGATCGCCGACCTTCTCGAACGAAAGGCCGAGCCGCAGGGCGACGACGCGACCGCACTGATCCACGCCCTGCCGGTGGCGGCACCGGAATTCGATCCGACCGGCGTCTCTGCGACTCCCGGGCAGGCGCTGGTTGTCACTTCGGCGCGGGCGCTTGGCCGGATGCTGGCGCGCGAACTGGCCAATTGTGGCTACCATAGCGACGTTCTGTCGGACCCTTTCGAGGCCATGAGGCTCGCGGTCACGAAGCAGCCGGATGTTATCCTGAGCTCGGCCGTTCTGGACGGGTTGACCGGGGTCGATCTGATGCGGGCGATGCTGGGCATGCGACAAACCGCCAGCGTTCTCAAGGCCGTGGTGAGTTCCTTCGACGCCGATCATGCCGAGTTGCGCGGTTTGCCGAAGCATGTCGGCGTCGTGCGTCTGGGCGCCCACGTGTCCGACGACCTCGCGGCCCTATTGACCCAGGTGGAGTAGAGCGCGCACGCCGTTCACAACGGCACGATTGTGGTCTAAACCCCGGGTCATGATCGAGCCCGCACCCAGACAGTTGACCATTGGCATCACCAATGGTCCAGACACTGCCGGTTTCGCCGCCTTCGCGATCGAGACAGCGCTCGCCATGGCGCGTCACCCGGAGCGCATCCGGTTTCTGATCACGATTCCGTCCGATGCCGACCCGGCACCGTTCCACGATCAGCTCGCGCGGCCCGGCGTCGAGTTTATGGCGGTCTCCAACGCCGACCTGCCGGATGGATTCATGCACAACGGTTCGGCCCATTGCCGGGCCCTGCAGCGGCTTCTGGAGGCGATGGACACCCCGCTTGGGCTGTTCTGTGATTGTGATATCGCCTTTGTCGCATCCGATTGGGACCTGACGCTCGAACGGCGCTTGTCCCCCAAGACTCCCATGATCGGTGCCGGATACCCGGCGGCACCGGTTGAGTTCTACGCCGATCTCACGGGAAGGCCGGAGCCCGCCTACAAGTATCAGGGATTTCCAAATGTGATCGCCTGCATGTTTCTGGTCGACCGGTTTCGGGACCTGGGCGTCGACTTCGGGACAATGGAACGGTTGGCCAAAGCCAAGGAGGCCGAGGTGATTGTGATCGAGGATCCCGATATATGCGCTCTGGTCGGAATTCCCGAGGGCGGACGGTGGTTCGTGGACAGCGGCTTCGATCTACCGCTGAGGCTGCGTAAGGCCGGGGCCGATGGGGTACCGCTCACCTATGTGCCAGCCAGGGACGGCACCGTGCTGGGTCCGTTGGTTGCCTCGGTTAAATCGGAAACCGATCGAATCGAACGCGGCACCCAGTCCGAGGAATATCACCTCGACGGCGCGCCGATCTTCGCCCATTTTCGCAAAGCCAGCCGCCGGGGGTTCGGGAGCACCTATATGCAACACTGGCTTGCGCATATCCGTGCCCATGTCCGGACGGCGCAGACAGATCAGGGGGCGTCGTGAAACTTCATCTCGGGTGCGGAAACAAAATTCTGGAAGGCTGGGTCAATGTCGACGTCGCCTCTCGCGGCGTGCAGCCGGACGTGAGCGCCGACATCCGCGATCTGCCCTACGAGGACGAGGTCGCCGATGCGATTCTGGCGGTTCACGTGATCGAACATTTCCATCGGGACGACGCGTTGCCGCTGCTGCGGGAATGGATCCGGGTGATGAAGCCCGGCGGCACCATGGCGCTGGAATGCCCCAATCTCCTGGCAGCAGCTGCCATGCTGCTGGCTGCAGATGCGGCCGGCACCGATCCGGACGAGCAGCAGACCCTGTGGGCGTTTTTCAGCGCCCCACAGGAAAGCCGCGATCCCTATCAGGTGCATCGCTGGGGCTACACACCACGCTCGCTCACCAAGCTGATGCAATCAGCGGGTCTGGTGAATCTCCGACGCGAGGCGCCGCAGTTCAAGTTCCCGAACCGTGATCTCAGGATCGTGGGTCAGAAACCGGCCCGCTGAGTGACTAGGCCGCGGCCCGGATCCCGGCCGCCTTCACACCCTCGTCGACGAAGGCCTCGAACGGCTTGAAGTTCTCCTCGAACCGGCCGCGCAGCTCCTTGGCCGTGACGTCATAGGCCGCCGTGTCGGCCCAGGCGCCACGCGGGCTCAGGACGGATGTCGGGACGTCGGGGCAGGTTTCGGGCACCAGAAGGCCGAACTGGCCGTCCTCGTGCACCGGAGCGCCTGCCAGGCCCCCGTCAAGGGCTGCCCGCACCATAGCCCGGGTATAGCCGATCCGCATCCGCTCGCCACCGGCGCCGGCCCGGCCCCCGGACCAACCGGTATTCACCAGCCAGCAGGTGGCACCGTGCTTCGCGATCCTGTCGCGCAACATCTCGCCGTAGACACTGGGATGACGCGGCATGAAGGGCGCGCCGAAGCAGGTCGAGAAGGTCGCCTGCGGCTCCTTGCCGAGCCCCTTCTCGGTGCCCGCAACCCGCGCGGTGTAGCCGGACAGGAAGTGGTACATCGCCTGCTCGGGCGTCAGCTTCGAGATCGGCGGCAGCACACCGAACGCATCGGCGGTCAGCATCACCACGTTGACCGGGTGTCCGGCGACGCCGGTCTCGCTGGTATTGCCGATGAACTCGATCGGATAGCAGGACCGGGTGTTTTCGGTCAGGTCGTCCCGATCCAGATCGAGCCGTCGGGTCGCCGGATCCATCACCACGTTTTCCAGGACGGTCCCGAACCGGTGCGAGGCCGCCCAGATCTCCGGTTCCTGCGCTTGGCTGAGCCGGATCACCTTGGCGTAGCAGCCGCCCTCGAAATTGAAGATTCCGTTGTCGGACCAGCCATGCTCGTCATCGCCGATCAGTGTCCGGGAATTGTCCGCTGACAGGGTCGTCTTGCCCGTGCCGCTCAGCCCGAAGAAGATCGCGGGATCGCCGTTCGGTCCCACATTGGCCGAGCAATGCATCGGCATCACGCCCTGTGCCGGCAGCAGAAAGTTCAGAATACCGAAGATCGATTTCTTGATCTCGCCCGCATACCAGGTGCCGCCGATCAGGATCATCTTGCGGTCGAAATCGACCAGGATGAAGGTGGAGGAGTTCACCCCGTCGGCCTTGCCGTCCGCGTCCAGGCCCGGCGCGTGCAGAATCGTGAAGGCCGGCGCGAATGCGGCCAGATCCTCCAGCGGCGGGCGGATGAACATGTTGCGGGCGAACAGATTGTGCCAGGCGGTCTCGGTGACCACGCGCACCGGCAGACGGTAGGCAGGATCGGCGCCTGCATAGCAGTCCAGCACCCAGGCGTCCCGGCCCCGGTAGTAGGCCAGGATCTTCTGATGCATCGCCTCGAAATGCGCCGCGCTGATCGGCTGATTGATCGCCCCCCAGTTCACGCTGTCTCGGGTGGTATCGCTCTCGACGATGAACTTATCCTTCGGAGAGCGCCCGGTATGCACGCCGGTGGTCGCGAGAAAAGCGCCGTCGGCGGTGATGTGACCCTCGCCGCGCCGGATCGCGTCCTCGTACAGGGCCGCCGGCCCCAGGTTCCAACTCTCCGATTTGAGAGACGTCAGACCATGGGCGTCCAGACCCACACGGCTCGCGTGTTGACCGATTTTCTGCACAGCGTTTCCTCCGACCGGCGCCCGCTCTAGCGGCGGATCGCACGTTTCATCGATTGGTTTTCACTCGAATACACCCCGACCGGCGGAACCCGACCGAGGAGTTCGTGTAGGCGAACTGTCACCGAAACGCAACAGTTCGGCGAGGTCAATCCGCGCGCAGAACGGCGACCCCGGGAAGCTCTTTGCCTTCCATCCATTCCAGAAAGGCGCCGCCTGCGGTCGAGACATAGCTGAACCGCTCCAGGACCCCGGCATGGGCGAGGGCCGCGACCGTGTCGCCACCACCGGCGACCGACAGCAACTCGCCACGATCTGTGAGATCCGCGACCGCCTTGGCCAGGGCATTGGTACCGTCGTCGAAGGGGGCGGTCTCGAACGCGCCGAGCGGGCCGTTCCAGACCAGGGTCTTGCAGTCCGACAGGCGTGCGGCGATCGCCTCGACCGTCTTCGGGCCCACATCCAGGATCATCTTGTCGGCGGGCACGGCATTGATATCGACCAGCGTGGTCTTCACGCCAGGGGCCAGCGTGTCCGCCACCACCCCGTCGATCGCCAGCAGGATCTCGCAGCCTTTGGCTTCGGCCTTCTCGGAGATCTCGCGGGCGGTGTCGGCCAGGTCCCGCTCCGCCAAGGACGACCCCACCTCCACGCCCTGCGCGAACAGGAAGGTGTTCGCCATGCCGCCGCCGATCGCCAGCACGTCAACCCGCCCCACCAGATTGCCCAGAAGGTCCAGCTTGGTGGACACCTTGGAGCCGCCGACCACCGCCGCAACAGGCCGTTTCGGGTCTTCCAGCGCCCGCACCAGGGCCTCCAGCTCAGCCTGCATCAGGCGTCCGGCATGGGCCGGAAGGTGCCGCGCGATCCCCTCGATCGACGCATGCGCCCGATGCGCGGCTGAGAAGGCGTCGTCGACATAGATATCGGCGAGGGCCGCGAGCTGCCCCGCGAACGCGGCATCGTTGGATTCCTCGCCCGCGTGGAACCGCAGGTTCTCAAGCAGCGCCACGTCGCCGTCCTTCATCGCGCCGACGACGCTCTGGGCAGCGGGGCCCACACAGTCTGCGGCGAAGGTGACGGGCCTGCCGGTTGCCCGGGACAGCGGCCCGACCAGCGGGGACAGGGACATCTCGGCGTTCGGCTTGCCCTTCGGGCGGCCGTAGTGGGAGGCAACGATCACCCGCGCGCCCTTGTCGGCGAGTTCGGTGACCGTGGGGGCGGCGCGGTCGATCCGGGTGGCGTCGGTGACCCGACCGTCCTTCATGGGCACGTTCAGATCGACGCGCAGAAACACCCGCTTGCCGGCAACATCCAGCCCGTCCAGCGTCCGATACGTCGCCATAACCCAATCCTCCGCCGTTAGTCGGTCCCAAGCCTATAAATGCGGCGGGTTCTCTGTCACAACGCCGGGGTTAGGGCAAGGGCTAGAGCGCCGTGTCGGGGTCACTTATACGGATCTGCCGCGTCCCGAAGCCCGTCACCGAAGAAGTTGAACGCCAGCACCACCAGGATCACCGGGATCACCGGGGTCATGATCCAGGGATAGAGTTCGACCGCGTTGATGTTCTGCGCCTCGGTCAGCAGCACGCCCCAACTGGTGATCGGCGGGCGCAGGCCCAGCCCCAGGAAGCTCAGCGCCGTCTCACCCAGGATCATGGTCGGGATCGAGAGGGTGGCGGAGGCGATCAGATGGCTCATGAAGCTCGGCAGCAGGTGCCTGCCGATGATCCGTTTCGGCTTCGCCCCCATCATCCCGGCGGCGACTGCGAAATCCTCCTCCCGCAGGGCCAGCAGTTTCGAGCGCACCGCCCGGGCCAGACCGGTCCAGTCGATCAGCCCGAGGATGATGGTGATCCCGAAATAGATCAGGATCGGGCTCCAGGTTACCGGCAGGGCGGCCGAGAGCGCCATCCACAGCGGCAACTCGGGGAAGGATCGGATCACCTCGATCACCCGCTGCACGCAGGCATCGACCCAGCCGCCGTAATAACCGGCCAACCCGCCGATCACGATGCCGAGCACGAAGCTGATCGCGATGCCGATCAGGCCGACCGTGAGCGAAATTCGGGTGCCGTAGGCGATCCGAGAGAGCATGTCGCGGCCCAAGCGATCGGTGCCAAGCAGGAAGAATGTGCCGTTCTCGGCCGGGCAGACCACGTGGAAATCCATCTCGACCATGCCCCAGAACTCATAGGGATCGCCGGAACAGAAGAAGCGAAGCGGCTGCACGTCGGTGGTGTCGGTGGTGTAGACCCGCTGCAGATTGCGCAGGTCGAGCTTGTAGTCGAGCCCGTAGACGAACGGCCCGACGAACTCCCCCTCGTGGAACAGATGGATGCCCTGAGGCGGCGCGTAGATGTGATCGATATTCCGGGTTGAGAGGCCGTAGGGGGCGATGATCTCCGAAATCAGAGTGGATCCGTAGAGCAGAAGCAGGAACAGCCCAGAGATCACGGCGAGACGGTGGCGCTTCAGCTTCCACCACATCATCTTCCACTGGGACGCCATGTAG
>JANSYC010000027.1 GCA_024742605.1 Alphaproteobacteria bacterium
CCAGACAGCCGATGGTAACGAGGGTTGCGATCCCGGCCGAGATCAGGGCGGCGATCACCGTGGTCCCGAGCGGCTCCCAGATCTCGGCCCGCGACCAGGCGTCCAGTGAGAATCGGGATGGGAACGCATCGGGAAACCGCCAACTGTCCGCCACCGACCAGAACACCAGCCCCAAGAGTGCCAGGACTGAGATGGCGGCCGTTCCCAGGGTCAGGCATAGGATCCCGTGCCGGAGCAGGCCCTCACGCCGTCCCCGCCCCCCGCTTGAGAGCCACCCACGGGTGAGCGCCGCAATCAGACGCTCGGCCAGCACCCAAACGCCGATCGCACAGGCGGCGACCCCAATCTGAACCACCGCGCCCGCAGCCGCCAGGAACCGTCGGCTCAGATCCGGATCGTTCGCCCAGCCGACCACACGGACCGCCAGCGGCGCCGGTGTTGCCGGTCCCAGAATGATCGAGAGGTCGACCACGGAGGTCGAGAACGCCAGAACCGCCAGGATCGGCAGCCGGAGGCGCGGATACACTTGCGGCAAGATCACCTTGATCCAGGCGGTCATCGGGGCGTAACCGAGACTCCGCGCGACGCCGTGCAGCCTGGGGGCATCCAGGCGATCCAGGGCTGCCGCCAGGATCAGGAACAGGAACGGCGCCTCTTTGAGCACCAGCCCCAGCACCAATGACAGACCCTGTGGGTCGTGGATGATATGCAGATCGGGCGGCCACTCCCACCCCGTCGCCCAAGGTGAAACCATGCGGACCAACCACCCGCTCGGCGCCAGCAGAAACGCAAGTCCCAACCCCAGTGTTGCATGCGGAATCGACAACATGGGCGAGATCAGACGTCCGATCCGCGCCATCAGGGGCGTTCCGAAACTCGCCGCGACGAACCCGACTGCCAGCGCCAGCGACAGCGCGCTGGCGAGCAGTCCGGTCCCGAATGACAGCGCCACCGACGTCCCGATTCCCGGCTGATCGAGCAGCCACCTGAACGGCGCGAGCCCGAAGCTGTCGCCGCCGAGGGCTGGAAACCACCCGAAGGCCGGAAGCAGGGTACCGATCAAACCCGCCGCTACCGGCCCCAGCATCAGGACGATGGCGAGAACCGGAAACAAACGGATCATCGTCCGCCCGCGTACCGCCGCTCCCATTCGGCCTCGAGCCAGCCACTCCAGCTCGGATGGGGTTCGGGCAGACCGGCGCCCAATTCGGCCGGAGACAAGGTCGCCACGCCCAACGGGAGCGCGGCGAACGCGGCCTTGTGCTGTTCCGGTAGGGTGCCGATATCCAGAACCGTGAAATCCCCCCAGACACGGGGGTCCTGTTTATGGACTTGCGCCTCCGGGGACATCAGGAAATTCGCCACCACCATGGCACCCTCGCGGGCCTTGGCGTTGTACGGAATGGCGACAAAATGGGTGTTCGCCAAGGTGCCGCCCTCAAGCGTGAAGGTCCGGACGGTGTCCGGCAGTTCTCCGGCCGAGATGGCGGAGCTGGCTTCCGCCGGATTGAAAGCCATGGCAATGCCGACCTCCCGGTCCGCCAGCAGGCGCCGCTGGGCCGGACCGCTTTCGGGAAACGCCCCGCCCTGGCGCCACAGATTCGGGTGCAGACCGTCGAGCCAAGCCCAGAGCGGAGCGGTCACCCGGTCCGGGTCCGCCCGGTCCACCGGATGCTTGAGTTCCGGCACCTGGCCGACGAGAGACACCAAAGCCTGCTTGAGAAAACTGGTCCCGATGAAATCCGGCGGCTGTGGATAGGTGAACCGACCCGGATTGCGGGCCGCCCAGTCCGACAGCGCCGACAGGGTACGCGGTGCCTCGCGCACCAGAGCGGTGTCGTGGATGAACACGAACTGGGCCATTCCCCAGGGCGCCTCCAGCCCCTCGGTCGGGACCTGGAAGTCCAGCACGGTGGTCGGTTTTCCGGCGACGTCCACGAACGCGAAGTTCGGGGCGTCCGCGACCCAGGGCCCGTGCAGCAGGTTCTGGTGTTTCATCGCCGCGAAGTTTTCGCCGTTCAGCCAGATCAGATCGACCGATCCGTCCCGGTCCCGACCAGCCGCCTTTTCGGCAACCACCCGCGATACCGCATCTCCGGTATCGGCGAGCTTTACGTGTTGGAGATCAATTCCGTAGCGGGCGCTCACTTGGTCGGCGACCCAGTCGATAAAGGCGTTGATCCGCCCGTCACCGCCCCAGGCATTCCAATGAACCGTTTGGCCTTTCGCGGCGACCTTGATCTCAGACCAAGGACGGGGCTCGGACGCCCCGGCCGCAACCATCATCATTAGGCCCAGAACGACGGTTCCTGCAGCCCGGCCCCAAATGGCGAACATTCACATCCTCCAACACGCAACACTTTCCAGCTGGCCAGGATAGGGCGTTTCAGCGCCTGCACAAATGAGAAGACCGTGAGCGCCAGGGATCGGAAAACAATCTGAACAGGGAAGAATGGAGCGGGTGATGGGGATCGAACCCACGACTTACAGCTTGGGAAGCTGTCGCTCTACCACTGAGCTACACCCGCAACGCCCCATAAATGCGCGTCTTGACGGAGCGGTGCAAGAAGATATTTGCACGCTTGTGCCGATACCCTGCGGTGAGGATGACGCACGAAGTTCGAGGTGGTAGGGTGCTGATCTGGCACGATTTTAGCATCAACGGCTCCGAACGATCGACCACCGATCTCGGAATGGGAAAAAAGCGCCATGGCTACCGTCACCAGCACTGTCACCAATCTGTCCGGCGTTGCGGCAGGCAGCGGGTCCGATATCCTGAATATCTCGGCCGGAACTTTGACCGCAGGCGCGCTGAGCTCGGTGGTTGGATACTCGACGATCAACATCATGACCAACGCGGCGCATGTCATTGATCCTCCCAACACGATCCTTGCAAACTCGTCTGCAGTCCTGACCGTCTCGGTCAACAGCACGATCGGCATCAGCTTCACGGCGGCAGCTCTAACCGGAACGACGATAAAGGCTGCAGTCACCAGCACCGCTGGCAACGACAGCCTGCTGGGCGGACCCGATGACGACACGCTGATCGGCGGCGATGGTAACGACGGATTGATCGGCGGCGCGGGGACGGGCGATGACATCCTGTCCGGCGGTGGGGGGCTGGACAGTCTGACAGGAGGAAGCGGCAATGACAGTATCTTTGGTGGCTCCGAGAACGACCTGATTTACGGGAACACCTTTAACGATCAACTATCCGGCGGTACGGGCAACGACACGCTCTATGGCGGCCAGGGGAATGATATTTTGGACGGTGGCGCCGGCAACGACATCCTCAAAGGTGGGACGAACAACGATACTCTGAGCGGCCGGGCCGGCGACGACAGCTTGTCGGGCGGTAGCGGTAACGACCAGTTGTTCGGCGATGATGGCGCCGATTTGATTTACGGTAATAGCGGAACCGACTCGCTGTCCGGCAATAACGGCGCCGACACACTGTTCGGCGGCCAGGGCATGGACAGGTTGGTTGGTGGCCCGGACGCAGATGTGCTTTACGGCAACTTGGCGTCGGATCAGCTTACCGGAAGCGCTGGATCTGACGTCCTCTACGGTGGCCAGGGTGGTGATCTGCTGTCCGGTGGAGCAGGAGCGGACTCGCTCGCCGGCAACCTTGGGAACGACACCTTGGTTGGAGGTACCGACGCGGACATCTTCATTTTGGGAGTCCCGGGAGGTAACGATGTCATTTCGGATTTCAGTGCAGCAGAAGGTGATCTGATCCAGGTTTCAAGCCTGATTTCCCAGTCGAGCGTGGTCGACAGCGCCGACAATACGGTGATCACATTCTCCAACGGGGCGACGGTCACCCTGACGGGTGTCCAGGCCAGCGCGGTGAGCGATGCCTGGTTCATCGCCTGACCGACGGAACATGCTGAAGCTTTCCGATATCAGTCTGTCCGTTCAGGGCACGCTCCTGTTCAGGCCCTGTACGATCACCGTCGAGGCCGGTCAGGTCGTCACGGTCATGGGGCCGAGCGGGTCCGGGAAATCCTCGCTTCTCGCATTCGCCAGTGGAACTTTGGGGCCTGGCCTCCACGCCGAAGGCCGGGTCGAGATCGACCATGAGGACCTAACCGATCTGGCCCCCGAGAACCGGCGGCTGGGGCTGTTGTTCCAGGATGACCTGCTGTTTCCCCACATGTCGGTCTCGGAGAACCTCGCCTTCGGGCTGCCAAGCGCGATACGTGGCGGCGACAGGGTGGATGCGGTCGAGCGCGCCTTGGACGAAGCTGAATTGAGCGGCATGGGAAAAAGAGACCCGGCAACCCTCTCCGGAGGACAACGTGCGCGTGTCAGCCTGATGCGGACCCTGCTGTCAGGGCCCCGCGCACTGCTGCTGGACGAGCCGTTCGGCCGGCTGGATCAGGAGCTGAGGGACCGGGTGCGGCGGTTTGTCTTCGCGCATGCAGGTCGTCGAAACCTGCCGACATTGCTGGTCACCCACGACCCCGCCGACGCGGAAGCCGCAGGCGGACCGATCTTCACTCTGGAACCTCCCCACGAGGAGGGTTTTTCGCAGGCCCCCGCGAACCTGCCGGAAAGTTTCAACAAACCGCCATGACATGGCATTGTATGTCCTCGTATCATCGTCATTGACCGGTACTTGGACGCTGGGAATCGGCTCCGGAACGGGTGATTCCAGCCGACGGTATCGACGAGGAGAGATGGAATGAGCACTTGGAAAACCATGGTCGTAGGCTGCGGCCTTTTGGGACTGGCGGGTTGCGGTTTCGGCGATGTCGAGACAATCCGGACCTTGCAGCCGACCGGGAATTCCTTCGACACCGCCCTCAGCCGTGAATACCAGGAGCTTGCCCTGTTCGAGGCCGACGAGATGTACGACTGGGTCAGCGCCACCCGCTATGCCGAGCGCGGTCTGGCAGCGGCTGGCGGACAAGCGGTGATGCCTTTCGATCTCGCGAATTTTGACCTGCCTGATGGCATGATCCCTGAAATGACCAAGGCGCGGGCCGATCTGATGACCATGCTGGACTCCGCGGCGCCGACCAAGATCCCGGCCGCCGCGGCCGATGCGCAGGGTAAGTTCGACTGCTGGGTCGAACAGCAGGAGGAGAATCACCAACCTAAGGATATCGCCGCCTGCAGGGATGCGTTCTATGCGGCAATGATGATCATCAAGGCGGAAATGACGCCAAAACCGGCGCCGAAGCCGGAACCGAAACCGGTCTCCCTGTTGCCAAAACTCTTCACCATCCTGTTCGGCTTCGATCAGGACACTCTGACCCCGGAGGGTTTGGAGGAAGTCGGCAAGGCCATCGCCTCCGCGGAAGACCACGAAACGCCGGTGATGATCGTGGGACATACCGATACCGCGGGGCCGGCAGCCTATAACCTGTCGCTTTCCGATCGCCGCGCCAGAACCGTCGCCAAGGCCATGGAGGACGCAGGCGTCCCCGATGTGCGGGTGATGGTCCAGGGGGTCGGTGAAGACGATCTGGCGGTCCCGACCGCCGACGGGGTCCCGAACCATGCCAACCGGCGGGTGACGATCACGATACAAGACTGAGACCAGATGCGATCCGGGAACCAATGCGACCGTCCAGCCAAGGGTCGGACGGTTAGACTTTACAGGCCGCCGCCGCCCTGTTTCCCTGTGGTGTCCCGCAAACCCGTCGAACCTGGGCGCTTGGCATGTATAGCGAAACCACCGAAGACATCCGTATTACGGTCGAGCCCTCGTACCTTGAAAAGCAGTCCGACCCGGACGAGAACCACTACGTCTGGGCCTATCAGATCCGGATCGAGAACCTGGGCGGTCGCCGGGTGCAACTGCGCAACCGGTTCTGGTCGATCACCGATGCCATGGGCCGCACCCAGGTCGTTCAGGGGCCCGGCGTCGTCGGGGAGCAGCCGCTGCTCGATCCAGGGGCCAGTTTCCAATACACCAGCGGCTGCCCACTCTCGACCCCGTCCGGTATCATGGTCGGGCACTACGAGATGGAGGGTCCCAGCGGTGAGATGTTCGAGGTCAGAATTCCAGCCTTCTCGCTCGACAGCCCGTTTCAGCCGAACCGATTGAACTGAGCCGGCCCACGTGAGGCTGCGTCAATTTGGCTGGAACGCTGCGCGTCATTGAAAGCTTGATACCGTCCGGGATTGGCACATCTTCGTGTGCGGTTCAATTGATCGCCCAGGAGCTCGACATCATGCCGTCGCAAGTTTGCATAGAGAGCTTCCGTCCGGGTCACGCAACGGTGATGCCCGGTGACAGCGAACGGCTTGCTTGCAACCGAACGAGACGCCTATAACCTTAACGAGATGACGCGCGGATAAGCGTTTGATCGGCTACTGGCTCTGCATGCGGCGTGACCGATGCATCCCCTCCCGACCCAAGGAATGACCCCCCATGAGCCCTTATGATGATGCGCTGGCCACCGACCTGGCGAGCAACGTGACCCCCGCGCTCCGGCGCAAGCCATCCAGGGAGCAGGCGGAGCGGGCCGTCCGGACATTGATCGAATGGATCGGCGAGGACCCGGACCGCGAGGGTCTGCAGGACACCCCCAAGCGTGTCGTCAAGGCGTATGAGGAACTGTTCGGCGGATACACCCTCGATCCCGCCGAGATCCTGGAACGGACCTTCGAGGAAGTGGAGGAGTACGACGAGATCGTGCTGCTCCGCGGCATCCGGGTGGAGAGCTTCTGCGAGCACCACATGCTGCCGATCATCGGCGAAGCGTCGGTCGCCTATTTCCCGACCGAACGGGTGGTCGGGATCTCGAAACTGGCCCGGGTGATCGATGCCTTCTCAAAGCGGATGCAGATCCAGGAGCGGCTGACCGCACAGATCGCCAGCGCCATCAACGATGTGCTGAAGCCGCGAGGCGTCGCCGTGGTGATCGAATCCGAGCACGAATGCATGAGCACCCGAGGCGTTCACAAGCCGGGCGTGGGCATGATCACCACCCGCATGCTGGGGTGTTTCAAGGATGACGAGAACCGTCGCCGTGAGTTCTTCCAGCTGATCGGCAGGCCCGGATAAGGCCGGGTCGCATCGGCGGGACTGTCGGTTTGCGCGGGCATCTGTCGACTCCAGTTCGGCTGGTGTACAGTCGGCCCCACGATGTGGGTTCGCTACGGGGATGGTCCGGTGTTGGACAGTCCGTGACTGAGCGAACCACCGACTGACGGGCGCTGTGGCGGACGGATTCCAGGTGATTGATTTCGGACCGGTTTTTTTCATTGTCGGATTGCTGATCAGCGTCCTGGCCGCAGCCATGTGCGTGCCGGCGATCGTCGATCTGATGATCGGGCATGCCGACTGGCAGGTTTTTCTCGGCGCCGCCGCGGTCACCGCTTTTATCGGCGTCTCGTTGATGGTCACCAATCGGGCCGGGCGAAGGCGCCGGCTGACCCTGCGGCAGGCCTTCGTGCTGACCGCCCTGAGTTGGCTGTCGATTGCCGGTTTCGGCTCTCTGCCATTCGCCTTCTCCGAACTGGATATGTCGGCGGCCGACGCGTTCTTCGAATCCATGTCCGGAGTGACCACCACCGGCTCCACGGTGATCGTCGGTCTCGATCTGGCGCCGCCGGGCATTCTGTTGTGGCGCGCGCTGTTGCAGTGGCTCGGCGGCATCGGCATCGTCGTCATGGCGCTCGCGGTTCTGCCGATGCTGAGCGTCGGTGGCATGCAGCTGTTCCAGACCGAGGCGTTCGACCAGCCCGAGAAGGTGCTGCCCCGCGCGGCCCAGTTGGCGGGCGGTATCATCACCGTCTACCTGTTCCTGACCTTCATCTGGATGGTCGCGCTGTGGTTCGCAGGGATGGGCTGGTTCGACGCTCTGGCCCACGCGATGACGACGATCGCGACCGGCGGCTACTCGACCAAGGACGGCTCCATCGGACATTTCGAGAGCCCGGCGGTCGAGTGGATCGTGATCACCGGGATGATCGTCGGTAGCCTGCCCTTCGTGCACTATCTGCGGATGATGCAAGGGAATTTCGGGGGAATATCAAGAGATTCCCAGGTCGGCTGGTTCGCCACGATCGTGATCGTGATGGTGGGCGTGATCACCTGGTGGGTGTTGCACGAAATGGAATACGCCCCGGTGGAGGGGCTGCGCTATGCCGCGTTCAACGTGATCTCGGTGATGACCGGGACCGGCTACGCGACGGCCGATTTCAGCACATGGGGCGGGTTCGCCACATCGGTGCTGCTGGTTCTGATGTTCGTCGGTGGGTGCGCCGGATCGACCACCTGCGGGATCAAGATCTTCCGGTTTCAGATTCTGCACGCCACCGCCCGGGTTCAGCTGGCCCGCCTGCTTCGGCCGCATGGCGTGTTCATCGCCTACTACAACCGCAAACCGATCCCGGACTCGGTCTCTGAAGCGGTGATGGGCTTTTTCTTTCTCTACATGCTGTGTTTCGCGGTCCTGGTGATCGGGCTTGCCGCCATGGATCTCGACATGATCACCGCCCTGTCGGGTGCGGCGACCGCCATCAGCAATGTGGGGCCGGGCCTGGGCGATGTGATCGGGCCGACCGGCAGTTTCGATCCGCTGCCCGATCCGGCAAAGTGGCTGCTGGCCTTCGGCATGCTGCTGGGACGCCTGGAACTGTTCACCATCCTGGTCATGCTGACCCCCGGATTCTGGCGCCGCTGACTTGTCGGACCTCCCCGGCCGGGATAGATCGGTGGGGCATATCCGTCTCGTCACCCTGATTTAGAGGTCTTTCATGTCCGAGCCGCGCGCCGACCGTATGACCCGTGTGGTCGAGATGATGGACCGACTGATCGGCTACGATACGACCTCGCGCAACTCGAACCTGGCCCTGATCGAAGATGTTCAGGGCTATCTCGCCGATCTGGGGGTGGACAGCCGGCTGGTGCATGATGAAAGCGGCACGAAAGCCAATCTCTGGGCCACGATCGGGCCGACCGACAAGGGGGGCGTGGTGCTGTCCGGGCATACCGACGTGGTGCCGATCGACGGCCAGGACTGGACCAAGACCCCGTTCAAGCTGAGCGAGGCGGACGGCAAGTTCTACGGGCGCGGCACCTGCGACATGAAGGGCTTCGTTGCGATCGCATTGGCGCTGGCGCCGGAGATGGTGGCCGCGAACCTGTCGGTGCCGATCCATTTTGCCTTCACATATGACGAGGAGATCGGCTGCGTCGGCGTGCACGGCCTGATTGACGAGATCGTCGCGAATTTTCCGAAACCGCGGGCCGTGATCGTGGGCGAACCGACGATGATGCGGCTGGTCGGCGGCCATAAGGGCACCCGGGTCTACCGGACGCGGATCACCGGCGTGCCAGGGCATTCCAGCGACCCCAGCCAGGGCGCGAACGCGATCTTCGCCGCCTCCCGGATGATCGGCTACATGGAGCAGGTCAACCGCGAACTCGAAGCGGCCGCCGACCCGGAGTGCCCGTTCGTGCCGCCCCATTCGATCGTCAGCTGCGGTATGATCCAGGGCGGAACCGCCCACAACATCATCCCGGAGATCTGCGACATCACCTGGGGGATGCGGCTGCTGCCCGGCGAAGACGGCGACGCCATCCAGGCCCGCATTCAGGACTTCATCGACCGGGAGGTCGAACCGATGCTGAAGGCGGCCGCCCCCCATGCGGGCGTGGTCACGACCCTGGAGGTCGACAGCATCCCGCTCGCCGTGGACACCGACTCCCCCGCCGAGCATCTGGTGAAGTACCTGACCGGATTGAACGACAGCCATGTGGTCTCGTTCGGAACCGAGGCCGGCGCCTTCCAGAAATCCGGCATGCCCGCGGTCGTCTTCGGCCCCGGCAGTATCGAACAGGCTCACAAGGCGGATGAATTCGTCGCCCGCAGCCAGATCGAACAATGCGTCGACTTCGTCGGCAAACTGATCGACTGGGCGAAGACGGCGGCGTGACAAGGTTCGGCCCTGTGGTTCGACTGGCTCACCACGCAAACTGCTTCTGAAATTCTACCGCCCTGAGCCAGCCGAAGGGCTGGCCAATCGCGACCGATGAGCAAACGGCCCGGGGAATTTCCACCGGGCCGCTGTCGGAAGTCTCGGATCGTGGGGCGCCTACTTCAGACTGCCGCAGAACCGTTGAATCCGCTGGCAGGCCTCTTCCAGTACCTCGGTCGAGGTCGCGTAGCTGATCCGAAAATGCGGGCTGAGACCGAACGCCTCGCCCTGCACCGCCGCCACGCCCTCGGTCTCCAGCAGAGCGGTCACGAAATCGCTGTCGCTTTCGATCTTCTTACCGTTCGGCGCGGTCTTGCCGATGCAGCCGGCGACCGAAGGATAGACGTAGAACGCACCGTCCGGGGTCGGGCAGTCGATGCCGGAAGCCTGGTTCAGCATCGAGACCACCAGATCCCGGCGCTGTTTGAAAACCTCGTTATGCTCCGCGATGAAGTCGTGCGGGCCGTTCAGCGCCGCCACCGACGCCGCCTGACTGATAGACGAGGGGTTGGAGGTCGACTGCGACTGGATCGCGGTCATCGCCTTGATAAGCGCGGCCGGACCGCCACAGAACCCGATCCGCCAGCCGGTCATGCAATAGGCCTTGGACACACCGTTCACGGTCAGGGTGCGGTCCTTCAGGGCCGGCTCCACCTCGACGGGGGTGCAGAACTTGAAGCCGTCATAGACCAGATGCTCGTACATATCGTCGGTCATGACCCAGACATGCGGATGCTTCATCAGCACATCGGTGATCTTCTTCATGTCGTCCCGGGTATAGCCGGCACCGGTCGGGTTCGACGGCGAATTCAGGATGATCCACTTGGTCTTCGGGGTGATCGCCTTTTCCAGATCCACCGGCTGCAGCTTGAAGCCGACCGATTGTGGGCAGTCGATGAACACCGGCTTGCCCTCGGCCAGGATCGCCATGTCCGGATAGCTGACCCAATACGGCGCGGGGATGATCACCTCGTCGCCCGGATCCAGAGTCGCCATGAAAGCGTTGTAGAGCACCTGCTTGCCGCCGGTGCCGACCATCACCTCGTTCGGAGCGTAGTCGAGATTGTTGTCCCGCTTGAACTTGGCGACGATGGCAGCCTTGAGTTCCGGCGTACCGTCGACGG
This sequence comes from Alphaproteobacteria bacterium, assembly GCA_024742605.1. GTDB lineage: Bacteria > Pseudomonadota > Alphaproteobacteria > Thalassobaculales > Thalassobaculaceae > JANSYC01. Next base: position 11,067 of record JANSYC010000027.1, read on the forward strand.
CCGTGTACTTGGTGTCACCGCCATCGATCGCCGCCTTCCCCGCGTCCCTGATGTGCTGGGGGGTGTCGAAGTCCGGCTCACCCGCGCCCAGACCGATGACATCGTGACCTGCCGCTTTCAACTCCCGTGCCTTGGTGGAGACCGCGATGGTGGGAGACGGTTTCACCCGTGACAGACGCTCGGCGAGAATACCCATTGGGAGACCCCTCAATTCAAGGAATTATGACAAGACCCGGACCCTACGCCCGCGCGGTTTTCCGGGCAAGAACCGATCTAGCCCAAAAGACCGTCCGAAAGCGCTTTCGAGCCGGCGATCTCGGCTGGGGTACCCTCGGCGACCAACTGGCCGCGCACCAGCACCGCCGCATGGTCCGCGCAGGCCAGCGCCCAGGCAGGATGCGCCTCGGACAGCAAGACGGCGGTGCCCTCGGCGGCGATCATCCGCACCTGATCCGACAGTTCATCCAGAACGGCAGGCGCCAATCCCAGGGACGGTTCATCCAGCAACAGAACCCTCGGCCTCGATATCATCGCACGGGCCAGGGCCAGCATCTGCTGCTGACCGCCCGAGAGCTGCCACGCAAGGTCGGCGCGCTTGGCGGCCAGACCGGGAAACCGGGCGAACATCTCGGCAAGACCGCGACAGCGCGCGGGCGCCCCACCGGGACAGGCCACCGCTAGGTTCTCGGTCACGGTCATCGCCGGGACCAGCCGCCGCCCCTCGGGACACCAGGAGATCCCCGCCCGCACCCGCGCCTCGACCGGCATCCGATCCAGCGGCGTCGCGTCCAGCAGGACGGAGCCGCCCCGGAGCGGGACGAAGCCCATGGCGCTGCGCAGCAGGGTCGACTTGCCGGCCCCGTTGGCGCCGAGCAGGGCGGTCACCTGCCCCGCAGGAGCGGCAAGCGAGATATCGGACAGCACGTCCCGGCCGGACAGGCGCGCGGAGACCTGCCGGAAACTGAGTCCCGCAATCATGTCGCCGCCTCCCGGCCCAGATAGGCCGCTCGGACCCGAGGATCGGCGCGCACCTGGTCCGGTGTGCCCGACGCTGCGGTTTCGCCCGCAACCAGACAGACGACCCTGTCCGATATCGCCATCAGAAAATCCATCCGATGCTCCACGATCAGGATCGCGAGCCCCGCGCGCCGGAGCGTTTCCAGAACCCCGGACAGCCGGGCCCGTTCGGATGCGGTCAGACCGGCCGCAGGCTCGTCCAGCAGCAGCACCGAGGGCTGGGTCGCCACCGCACGGGCCAGGTCAAGCAACCGGGTCTCCCCAGCGCCCAAGCTTCCCACCGGGACATCATGGCGCGCTGTCAGGCCGACCAGATCCAGGGCCGCGCGCCCCTGTCCAAGCGTCGCCCCCGCCGATACCGCCTGCAGCACCGTGAGCTCCGAGGGAAAGACCGAATGCTGGAACCCCCGCGCCAATCCGGCCTGCGCCCGCCGAACCGGCAACAGCCCGGAGAGATCCCGGTCGCCGATGCGCAAATGTCCGGTATCTGCACCCACGATGCCGGAGATCAGATTCAGCGCCGTTGTCTTGCCGGACCCGTTCGGGCCGATCAGCCCGGTGATGCTGCCGGGCTCCAGGCACAAAGACAGATCCGCGAGCGCGCGGTTTCCCCCGAACGACTTGCCCAGATGTTCGGCCAGCAAGGTCTCGGTGCCGAACCGCAACGGCTGGACAGGCGGAAGAGTGTCCGTTCTGTCCGGCAAGGCGCGCCGGATCAGCCCGTCGACCCCCCCCGGGCATGCCACCAGCACCCCCAGCAGAACCGCGCCGGAGGCGCCCAGAGAGTAGCTCTCGAGTTCCCGAAACACCTCTGGCAGCGGCACCAGAAGGCAGGCGGCGGCGACCGCGCCCCACGGACTGCCGCGCCCCCCGATCACCGCGATCGCCAATACGGTGATCATCACGTCGAACCGTAGCACCGCCGGCGACACCACCCCCAAACCATGCGCCTGGAGGGCGCCCGCCAGAGCCGCCAGGGCGCCCGCCACAGGGAACAGGATCAGCCGCGCGCGGGCCGCGTCGATACCGAGCGCCGCCGCGACCAGAGGGGCCTCCCGGATCGTCGCATGCCGAGCGCGGGCCGATCCCCCGGTGACGGCGGCCGCCACCACCAGGGACAGCAGCACACCGCACCAGGACACCAAAGCCAAGGCCGGGCCTTCCACGATCACGATCCCCGCGAAGGACAGCGGGGGAATCCCGTACAGGCCATTCGAGCCGCCGGTCCACTCCCCGCCATGGGTGGCGGTCAGCAGCACCAATTGCGCCAGGGCCAGGGTCGCCAGCGCCACGTAGTGCGACTCCAGGCGGGCAACAGGCCCTGCGATCGCCAGCGCCACCATCGCGCCGAGGCCGATCGCGCCCGCCACGCCGAACCACGGATCGAGGCCAAGATGCGCGGTGATCATAGCGGTGGCATAGGCCCCCAATCCGAACAGAGCGCCCTGGGCCAGCATCAAGAGACCAAGACGTCCGAAGATCAGCTGAAACCCAATCGACGCCGCAGCGTACAGGCCGACCAAGGCTGCGATCCGCCAAGCGTAGCCGTCGCCGAACACCAGCATACCGCCTGCGGCGCAGAGCAACCCGAGGATATAGGCCACGCTCGCTGGCTGAAGGTGCTTGGTCATGCCCGCCGGCCCTCGGTGTCGCCGAACAGACCCTGAGGACGAAACGCCAGGATCGCAAAGACCGCAAGATAGAGCGCCGCCTCGGCCACCGCATATGACAGCCAGACGGCGATCAGCGTCTCGAAGACGGCGATCAGAACGGCGCCCGCAGCCGCCCCCCAGATCCGGCCCCAGCCGCCGATCACGACAGCAATATAGGCCTTCAACATCAGGTTGGCGCCATCGGACGGGGTCACGAAATACTGGTTCGACAGCAACAGCCCGGCGGTCCCGGCAAGCGCGCCGGCAAGCGCGAAGCTGGCCGCAATGGTGAGGCCGACCGGCACGCCGATCGCGCGGGCCATGTCCGGATCCTGTGCCGCCGCCCTCAGCATCCGGCCGAACTGGCTGCGCGACAGCAAAAGATGCACCGCAGCGATCGCCACGCCCGCCACCATGATCACCATGGTGGACTGGTCGAGACCCGGCGCCAGCGGAGGGCCGAGCCGAGGCTCCGGTCCGACCCCGGCGGTAACCCCATGCTGGATGATCAGGCCGACGGCGATCGTCGAGATGAAGATGTTCACCGGCGGCGCCCGGCGCAGCGGCAGATAGGCCAGCGCCGCCAGACCCAGCCCTGCCGCAGCAGATGCCAGCAGAACCCCCGGCAGCACGATCAGGCCCGGGGCCGCCAAACCGTCGGGCAACACGGACGCGATTCCGACCGCGATCACCCCACCCAGCATGACCAGTTCGCCATGGGCGAAATTCACCGCTCCCACCGCATTGATCACCAGCACGAAGCCCAGCGCCACCAGAGCGTAGCTTGCTCCCAGGGCGAGTGTGGAGGGCAGCAGGTGAAGCGCGGTTTCGATCATTTCGACGGCGCGCCCGCCGTGGCCAGTACCCCGTCCACATCCTCGTATCGCTTGGTGATCACCGGCACCCGGCTCTCACCGTCATAGCAGACGATCAACGCGTCATGCGCCATGTTGCCGGTACCATCCGAAAGATAGGTCATGGCCACGCCCTCGAAGCTGTGGCCCGCCAACCAGTCCCGAACCTGATCCGCGGTCTGGGCGCCATCGGCAACGGCAGCCAGCGCCATCCGCATCCCGTCATACTGGCCCAGCGCGAAGGCGTCCGGTTCCGCGCCGAACCGGTCCCGGTAGGCCTTGGTGAACGCCTTGGCGGCAGGACGGTGGTCGGAAATCGGTGAGGACGCCGTCTCTGCGCAGACGCCCTCCAGCTGCTCCGGATCCAGCAGCGCAGCGGTGGTCGGCTGGTGCATCGCGGACCCGGCGACGATAGGAAGGTCCAGCCCACGCTCATGCGCCTGCCGAACCGTCAGTGCGGTTGGCCCGGAATGCAGTTGCAACAGCAACAGGTCAGCGCCGGCCGCCTTCGCACGCTCCAGTGCGGGCGCCATATCCTTGATCCCCGGATCTATCGCCTCTTCGAGGACCGGCGCCACCCCAAGCTCGGCCAAGGTTTCGACCAGATGGCCATGGCCGGATTGGCCGTAGGCGGTGGTCTGGTACAGAATTGCCGGCCGCTTGGCTCCCAATTCCTCGACCGCATAGCGCGCCTGCGCGACCTTCACCACGTCATCTCCGGGAAAGAAGCGGAACACGATGTCGAGGCCCAGGCGGGTGATCTTCGCGGTGCCCGACACGGTGAGCAGCGGAACGCCCGCCCGCCCCGCGATCGGCGCCATCGCCAACATCTGGGTTCCGAAGATCGGGGCGGCGATCGCGACCGGGTTGCCGCGGTCGAGCGAGCGCCGCAGCGCGGTGACCGCCACCTCGGGCGAGGTCGCGGTGTCCGCGACATCATAGGTGACAGTGACGCCCTCGGGGGGGGTGTCGAGTGCCAGGACGGCACCATTCCGCTGCGCCGTGCCTTCAAGCGCCAAAAACCCTGTGATCGGAACCAGCACGTCCATCCTGACCGGGTCTGCCGCGGAAACCGGGATGGTCGGGATGGTCACGAGCAGGGCGATCAGACCGGCACAGACGGTGGCGCCAAGCGAGCGAATCATAGCGTCTCCAAGTCTGGGTCTATCGGCGCTGCAAGGGAGTCCGTCCGGGGCGGTCCGAGCTGGGGTCGGTGCGGATACCCGCGCGCCCGTGACGACTCCCTCCGCCGGTTTGACCCGGTTCAGGTTCCATGGGTTTGATCTCAGCCCGAAGCCCATCGCTTCGAACACCCCAGCATCACATTCGGCAGAACTTGCGCGCGGGAGCGGGTGGCTGTCAACCGGAGCCGGGCACGCTATTGTCGCCCCATGCTGAGAGAAGCCCTCGCTTGGATGACCACACCGGCCGATCTGTTGACCCGCAGAAGCGGTCAATTGTCGGAATTCATCGCGATCTCGTCCCGCCGTCGGCGTCACCGCGCCAACTGGGCCGCCCACGAGATGCGGACCAAGGAGACGATCCTGCGCTCTGTCGAACGCGCCGATCCCGACGGCACCGCGATCCTGCTCGGCTCGGGACATCTGTACGACATTCCCCTTGAAGAGCTATCCGCGAGATTCGGGCATGTGGCGCTGGTGGATCTTGCGTTCTCCTGGACCACCCGGCGTCTGGCGACGGCCCTGAAGAACGTCTCCTGCGTCAGGCATGACGTGACCGAGGCATTGGCGCCTCTGGCGTCCGGGTCGACGAAGGTGCCACGTCCCCGAGCCCTGGTCGACGACGACCGGATCACCTTCGTGGCCTCGGTCAATCTCCTGTCCCAGCTTCCGGTGCAACCCGGACGCCTTCTGGAGCGACAGGGAGTTGCCCCGGCCATTGTCGAAACGGTGCAGCGCGGCTTGGTCGAGAACCACATGGCCTGGCTTTCCCGGTTCCGCTGCCCACAGCTTCTGATCTGCGACCGGGGTTACCAGGTTCTGGACTCGGACAGCCAGGTTATCGAGACCATCGACCCGCTTCACGGCGTGATCTTGCCGGAACCGGCGGCAAGCTGGATTTGGGACATCGCCCCGTTCGGCGAGGTTCATCGGAACTACGCGGTCCGCAACCAGGTGGTCGCTATCGACGCGGTGACGAGACCGCACTAAATATCGAGGCACCCATGCGATCTCTGCAGTTGACCCAGCGGCTGTTTTGCCGACCTAGAAGCCCTTGGATCGGCTAGAGTTTCGGTCCTCCGCGCGAAAGGCGTCCACCCGATGGGTCCCACCGACACTCTCCCACGTCTTGATGTCGGCGATGCCGAGCCCGCCCCGACCATCCGGACGGCGCTGCCGTCCGATATCGACGCGCTACTCCGGGTCGAGGAAGCCTGCTTCGAAACCGATCGGCTGTCCCGTCGCAGCTTCAACTATTTCCTCAGCCGCGCCCGGGCCGAGCTGTTCGTGGCCGAGGCCGGGGGTGCCATTCTGGGCTACGGACTCGTGCTGTTTCATCGCGGGACCGCCTTGGCGCGACTGTATTCTCTGGCCGTCCTCCCGGAGGCGCAGGGTCGCGGGGTCGCGCAACTGCTGCTGTTACACTCCGAACAAACTGCCCGCACCCACGACACGGTCGCGATCCGGCTGGAAGTGCGCGCCGACAACGCGCGGGCGATCGGGCTTTACACGCGCCAGGGCTACAAGCCGTTTCAGACCCTTCACCACTATTACGAAGATGACGGCGATGCCTGGCGGATGCAGAAGCCGATCCGTTTCGTCCCGGACCCGGAATTTCCGAACATCCCCTACCTGCACCAGTCGACCGACTTCACCTGCGGCCCGGCCAGCCTGATCATGGCGATGGCCGCCCGGCAGCAAGACAGCGACGCAACCGAGATGGATCCGGACGAGGAACTCCGGATCTGGCGAGAGGCCACCACCGTCTTCATGACCTCCGGCCACGGCGGCTGCGGGCCGCACGGTCTGGCGCTGGCCGCGCATAAGCGGGGGCACCCGGTACGCACCATCGTCAGCGAGGCGGGCCCTCTGTTCCTGGACACCGTTCGGGACTCGAAGAAAAAAGCGGTGATCGAGCGGGTCCATGCCGGTTTCGAGGCCGATATGGCCGCAGCCGGCCTGCAGGCCGAATCGGGCGGTGTGACGCCCGACATGCTGGAGGAGGCGCTGCGCGCCGGATGGGTGCCCTTGATTCTGATCAGCACCTATCTGTTCAACCGCGAAAAGACCCCCCATTGGGTGGTGGTCACAGGGGTCAACGACAAGGTGGTGCTCGTCCACGATCCGGACATGGATGACGATCTGTCGAAGACCGATGTGGACTGCGTGCACGTGCCGATCCGGCGGACGGATTTCGAGCGGGTGGCGCGGTTCGGCAAATCCCGATTGCAGGCCGCAGTTCTGGTCGGGCGCAAACAAGGAAACCGCGCATGAAGCGTAAGACGAGCCTGCCGGTGGTCCTGGTCGACCGACTCCAGGACCTACCGACGCCGCCCGAGGGGCTGACGGTCGTGCGCACCCGGGACTATCTGACGGACCCGAAACTGGTGGGCACTGGCCGGGTCCGGATCATCAACCTGTCCCGGGACCAGGTCTATCTTGGCACCGGCTACTACGCCTCGTTGCTGGCGGAAGCCCGCGGGCACAATATTCTTCCGACCGCCGCCCAGATCCTGACACTGAAGGACCGCGGCCGGTCATGGGCGGCGGTGCGCGCTGTCGAACGGGTACTGCTCACGACGCTGAGCCGCTTGAAGGAGAAACCCGAGGCCTCGTTCTCCATTGATGGCTATTTCGGACGCGCCTTGGATGGCCGTTTCGACAAGGTCGCGCGGGAGGCCTTCGACCGCTTCCGCACGCCGATTCTGCGAATTCAGGTGCGGCTCGATCCCCATTGGGGCTTCTACGTCAAAGCCGTCCGCCCGCGCACCATCGATGATCTGCGCGCCGACGAGACCGAGGCGTTCGCGACCGCCTTCGAGGCCTATACCCGGCGGGAATGGCGCGACCCGACCGTGCATCGCCCGGTGCGCTACCGGCTGGCGGTGCTCATTGATCCGAAGGAGGACCTTCCGCCGTCGGACCCAAAGGCGCTCGCCACCCTGGCCAAGGTCGGCGACCGCATGGGCGTGGCGGTTGAGACCATTCGCGCGCGGGATTATCGGCGCCTGGCGGAATACGACGCCCTGTTCATTCGCGCGACCACCAGCCTGGACAATTTCACCTATCGTTTCGCCCGCAAGGCGGAGGACGAGGGGATGCCGGTCCTGGATGACCCGACCTCGATCCTGCGATGCACGAACAAGGTTTATCTGGCCGAGATGCTGGAATCCCACAAGGTTCCGGCACCGCGCACGCTGATTCTGGACCCGCGCGGCGCGAAGCGGGCCGAAGCGGACCTGGGCTATCCGATGGTCCTGAAAATCCCGGACGGCTCGTTCTCGAGGGGTGTGGTGAAGGCCAACGACTCCGCCGATTTCCGGCGGATCACCCGGGAGCTGTTCGAGGACAGCGACCTGATCCTGGCGCAGGAATTCATGCCGACCGAGTTCGACTGGAGGGTCGGCGTTCTGGACGGAACCCCGCTGTTCGTCTCGCAGTACAAGATGGCCCCCAAGCACTGGCAGATCTACAATCACGGGGCCAGCGGCCGGAACCAGTCCGGCGGCTTCTCGACCGTCGCGGTGGAGGACGCGCCGGCCGAAGTGGTCGACGTCGCGATCAAGGCGGCGGCCCTGATGGGGAGCGGGCTCTACGGCGTCGATCTCAAGCAGAACGACCGGGGCGTATTCGTCGTCGAGGTCAACGACAACCCCAATATCGACGCGGGTGTTGAAGACAAGATTCTCAAGGACAGGCTCTACCAGATCATCCTTGAAAGCTTCATCCGACGGATCGAAGCGGCACACTGATACGGTCGACATCCCGCCGGTTTGACCTGCGGGATTCGCCCCCTATCCTTGCTGTCGGATGATATCGGCAACGACCGGGAAGGGCCGCATCAGATGCGACGGATCACCACGCTCACCTGCCTCCTTGCCCTCGGACTGGCTTTGACTCCTGGTCCGGCGGGGGCCCAGACCCGCGAGGTTCTGACCATCGGCATCAACCAGTATCCGGCAAACCTCAACCCGTCGATCGGATCAATGCTGGTGGCGTCCTATGTGATGGGTGCGGCGCATCGGCAGATCACCATCGACGGACCGGACTGGAAGCCGCAGTGCCAGACCTGCACCGGCCTCCCGACGCTCGAGAACGGCCTGGCGGAAACCTTTCCGTCGACCAACCGGGACGGGGAGCCGTCGACCGGTGTCCGCAAGACCTATACCCTGAAGGACGATCTGTTCTGGGGCGATGGCACCCCCGTCACGACCGACGATGTCGTGTTCGCCTGGGAGGTCGGCAAGCATCCCGACAGCGGGGTTTCCACGCAAACCTCCTATCAGGATGTGCTCGAGATCATCGTTGTCGATGACAAGACCTTCACGATCGTCGACCGCGAGATCGATTTCAAATACCCGTCGATGGGCGATTTCCAGATCCTGCCCGCACATTTGGAACGCCCGATCTTCGAGGCCGACCCGCGGGAATATCGCAACCGGACGGCCTACCAGACCGACACCGGCAATCCGGGGCTCTATAACGGTCCATATGTGGTCGACTCCGTCGAAGTCGGGGCCAGCCTGACCCTGGAACGCAATCCGCATTGGAAGGGCCCGACACCCGCCTTCGACCGCATCGTGGTGCGAGCGGTCGAGAACACTTCGGCCCTGGAAGCCAGCCTGCTATCCGGCTCGATCGATATGATCGCAGGCGAGGCCGGAATCTCGATTGATCAGGCCATCGCCTTCGAGCAGCGCAATGCCGACGACTATCAGATTATCTTTAAGCCCGGCCTGATCTACGAGCACATGGACGTCATGCTCGACAACCCGATCCTGTCGGATCTGCGGGTCCGCAAGGCGCTGCTCCATGCCGTCGACCGGCAGGCGATCACGGACAAGCTGTTTTCCGGAAAGCAACCGGTAGCGACCACCTTCGTGAACCCGCTGGACTGGGTCTATACGGAAGACAGGGTGGAGACTTATCCGTTCGATCCAGACAAAGCGATCGCCCTCCTCGACGAAGCCGGTTGGACGCCGGGCTCGGACGGAATCCGCGTTAATGCGACGGGTGAGAGGCTGTCCATTTCCCTTATGACCACCGCAGGCAACCGGTCACGGGAATTGGTGCAACAGGTTCTGGCGGACTACTGGAAACGGGTTGGGATCGAGACCCGGATCCGGAACGAGCCGGCGCGGGTGTACTTTGGTGAGACGGTCTCCAAGAGGCGGTTCGAGGGCCTCGCCATGTTCGCGTGGCTCAGCGCACCAGAAAACGTGCCTCGCACCACGCTTCACTCGGAATCCATCCCCTCCGAGGCGAACAACTGGAGCGGCCAGAACTATCCGGGATATCAGAATCCGGCCATGGATGATCTGATTGAGGCAATCCAGCGAGAGCTCGACCCGGCCCTGAGGGCCCCGATGTGGGCCGAACTGCAACGAATTTACGCAGCCGATCTTCCGGTACTGCCGCTCTATTTTCGGGCTGACAGCTACATCCTGCCGAAATGGCTATCCGAGCTAACACCGACTGGTCATAAGTACGCCACGACGAATTGGATAGAGATGTGGCGCGTGACGGAGTGAGGCGCTGGCGATATCGGTCGTCCTTAACTTCGGCGTGAACTAGGCTGGAAAGGATCTATCGATGTCAGACCTGCGATCCACCCGATCCTATGACATGGGTCGACGCGAGGACTGGGAAGCAGGGCGCGAGAATTTGGCCCGGTTGTCGGAGACCGATCCAGCAGCAGCCGACGATGTCTTCGTTTCGCTCATGAGAGAAGCCGGCGAAGACATCAACAGAATTCGTAACGTTCTGGGGACCGGATACAGGCCGGTAGGCGGGGTCGCGGCATCTGAATTCGTTAGAGGCGCGCTGATCCTGAAGGACATCTTCCCATCGGCGTTGGAACAAGCAATCGTTTTCGCGTTTCGTCTGCGTCGGCCGGATCTGGCCCTTCAATTGATAGATATTGCATTGTCAAAAAAGCCGACCCCGCTCCTTCTATCAAAAATTCTGGATACGGTTATCAAGTATGAACGCGATGATGATGTCGCCGTCAAAGTCTGCTCCAAGATCGCCCAGTATGATCCGTATCGTGTTGGCACACTGACCTATCAGGCGCAATTGGCGACCCGGTCTCAGGCTAGAGCGATCCTGTCCAAGGCTCCGCCGATCACGCGAGGCGTTTTGGCGACGTTCGGACCCGGTGAGCATCTCAGCCTGCTGGACGGAGGTGCAACGGCCTCGTCGGTCGAAGAGCAATTCGCCGATTGGCCGGCCGACACATGGCGGGTCTACGGGTTCGATCCGCATCCCGATGCCGATCTGTCGATCAACAAAGCAAGCAATGTCCAAATGATACGGACGGCATTGGGGCGATCACCGGGCGAAATCCGCCTCTATCACACCGCCACCGACGGTGCATCGTCCGTCTATGAGCCGAATATCGACTATCTCCGGCACTTGTTTCATGGGCTCGACACCCCGTTAATCGAGAAAATGGCCGTGACCTCCGAAAGCGTGGTCAAGGTAACCGATCTCGATACGTGGCGTGAGACGGCCTCCGTGCCCTATTTCGACTTCATGAAGCTGAACGTCCAGGGGGCCGAGCTTGAAATTCTCGAAGGCGCACCGGACACACTTCGAAACTGCCTGGGAATTCAGTGCGAGGTTGCGCTGGCTCCGATCTACCAGGACGCACCCGTCTTCCGGGATGTGGACGGGTTTCTAGATAAGGCCGGCTTCACCTTTTTCGATATGCGGAAGCCGACCACATCGGGGCGACTGACCAAACGCCACACACCGTTCATGGGCTCGCGCGTGGGCCAATTCCGCTGGCCGAGCCGTCAAATCACCGAGGCCCAAATGCTATATCTTCGGGATCCGTTCCGCCCGGAGGAGCAGGCTGCGAGCCGTTGGGAAGATCCGAAGACTTGGTTGAGGCTCGCTGTCATAGCGGAAATGAACGGTCAGGTAGATTTCGCGATGCAGCTTTGCGAGACCGTTCTGGAGTCTTTTCCCTCCCATTTCCCCGATAACGGCGTCGCGTTTAGCGCGAGCTTGGACGCAGCCTCCAATTTCTATCTGGACTTCAACCACCGAAACTCCTGAGGACTGTTTGACCCGCTATTTGGCGTCCCGACTGTTGCAGCCCCTTGCCTTGCTGCTGATCTTGCCGGCAGCGACCTACGGGCTGCTGGGTTTGATGCCGGGGATTCCGGCGGACCTGATCCTGGGGGCCGACCCGCGGGAATATCGCAACCGGACGGCCCACCAGACCGACACCGGCAATCCGGGGTCCTATAACGGTCCCTATGTGGTCGACTCCGTCGAAGTCGGGGCCAGCCTGACCCTGGAACGCAATCCATATTGGAAGGGTACGACGCCCGCCTTCGACCGCATCGTGGTGCGGGCGGTCGATCGGCCGGCAATCATGGACAAGCTGTTTTCCGGACAGCAACCGGTAGTGAAACCGCTGGACTGGGTCCATACGGAAGCAGGGGTGGAGAACTATCCGTTCGATCCGGCCCTGCGGGGCCCGATGTGGGCAGAGCTGCAACGGATTTATGCAACCGATCTTCCGGCGCTTCCACTCTACTTTTGGGCAGACAGCTACATTCTGCCGAAATGGCTGTCCGGGCTGACCCCGACCGGGCATAAATACGCCAGCACCAATTGGATCAAGACCTGGCGCGTGGTGAAGTGATCCGATCATAACAGCGCCCGCACGTTGCGCCACCGGACAATGATGATGACCGAGACGATCACGCCGAAATCATTCGATATGTCGAAGCGGGAGGATTGGGAGGCTGCGCGCCGATACATCGACACCCTCGCTCAATCGAACTCTACGCAGGCCGACAAGTTCTTTATCGACCTGTGCGACTCCGCAGGAGACGACCTCGGCCGTCTGTCGAACACGATAAGCCTCGGATACGATCCCAAAACGCCCAGAGGCGCGCGGGCGCTCGTGGATGCGGCCCTTTCAGTGAGTACAAGATTTCCCAATCGGATCGATCGAGGAATCCTGTTCGCCTACAAGCTCGGCAGACCCGAAATCGCCCATGTTCTGATTGATGCCATACTTGTCGGGACTCCCGGGCCCCGCCAGCTCTCCAACGTCGAGAAGTTTCTTGTTCATTACGAGGCGGACGACAAGAAGGCGATCGAGATCTGCCATCGTATTTTGGCTCATGACCCGTATCGTGTCGGGACACTGACCCATCAAGCGGAGCTCGCGAGCCGGGTTCAGAGCGCGCACATTCTCAGCAACGTGCCGCCGATCGCACGTGGCGTGTTGGCATCGTTCGAGCCGGAAGCCTACCTGAACATACTCGACGGAGGCGCAACCGCGTCGGCGGTCGAAAAGCAATTCTCGAATTGGCCCGCTGACCTATGGCGAGTGGTAGGCTTCGATCCACATCCGGACGCGGATCTGTCGGTCGACAAGACCGCCAATGTCCAGATGATCCGTACGGCTCTCGGCCAGGCGCCGGGGACGGTCATGCTCTATCACACCAAGATCGACGGCGCGTCGTCGATCTATAGACCCAACCTCGCCTACCTTGAGAACTTGGTGCACGGTAACGGTCACCGGCTATCCGACCAAATGGCGGTGATCTCCGAGAGCGAGGTTGCGGCGATCGACCTTGACACCTGGCGGCGAACAGCGGGTATCCCGCCATTCGATTTCATCAAACTGAATGTCCAGGGCGCCGAACTCCAGATTCTCAAGGGTGCGCCAGACAGTCTGGAACGGTGCCTGGGAATACAGAGCGAGGTCGCATTCGCGCCGGTCTACGAGGAATCACCCGTTTTCAGGGAGATGGATGCTTTCCTGGACGCGGCCGGATTCACTTTCTTTGACATCCGCAAGACGACAACATCCGGCCGAACGAGCCATCGTACCGTCCCCTTCATGGGTTCACGGGTCGGTCAGTTTCGCTGGCCGAGCCGCCAAATCACCGAAGCGCACGTGCTCTACCTCAGAGACCCCTTCCATCCGAAAGAGGTGGGCTGCGCGCGCTGGCAGGACCCCGATATCTGGCTGCGTTTAGCGTTAATCTCGGAAATGAACGGTCAGGTGGATTTCGCAATGCAACTCTGCGAGACGGTTTTGGACCGTTGGCCCTCGCACTTCGAGGATCAGGGCGCGGCGCTGACCGCAGCCCTGAATACGGCCTCCGATTTCTACCACAATCTCAACCTGCGCAACTCCTGAGGACCGCGTGACCCGATATTTGGCGTCCCGACTGCTTCAGACCCTGATTCTCTTGCTGGCACTATCCGCCGCGACCTACGGGCTGCTGGGTCTGATGCCAGGGGATCCGGCGGACCTGATCCTGGGGGCCGACCCGGACGCCACCGCCGCCGATATCGCCCGGATCAAGGCACTCTACGGCATCGATCGACCTATTTGGGAGCGCTACCTGGACTGGCTCGGCGGCGCCCTGCAAGGTGAATTCGGCTACTCCCGGCTTTACTCCCAACCGGTCATCGACATCGTGGCCCAACGTCTGCCGACCACCCTGCTGCTGATCGGAAGTGCCCTGGTGATTGCCCTGTCGATCGCCCTCCCCGCTGCTCTCCGCGCCGCGCGCAACCCGGGCGGGACCGTCGACCGGGCGATCAATCTGGTGTGCTTTGCTGGCGTCTCGGTTCCGCCGTTCTGGTTCGCTCTCCTGATGATCATCCTGTTTGCCGTGATCCTGGGCTGGCTGCCGGCCGGTGGCATGCGCTCCTCCGGTGGCGACGGCGGGGTCCTGGATCGCCTGCTGCATCTGATCCTGCCGGTCGCGACCCTGTCGGTGGCGACCGTTGCGACCTATACCCGGCATTTGCGCTCGGCGATGATCGAGGCCTTGTCCGAGGACTATGTCCGCACCGCCCGCGCCAAGGGCATCACCGAACGTCGAGTGATCTGGCGTCATGCGCTCAGGAACGCGCTGCTGCCGCTGGTCACGCTGCTGGGGCTCGATCTCGGCGCCCTGGTCTCCGGCGCCCTGATCACCGAGACGATGTTCGGTCAGCTCGGGATGGGGAAGACCATCTACGACGCCATTATGGGCAATGACTACAACCTCGCCCTGATCGGCCTGCTGGTGGCGGCAAGCGCCACCCTGATCGGGAACCTGCTCGCCGACCTCGCCTACGCGAAACTGGACCCTCGGATCACCCTGGGCCGGGAGCCGGGACGATGAGGCGGCATCGGCTCGCGGTTATGCTCTCCGGCGGCATGCTAGGCCTGTTGGCCGGTCTCGCTTTGTTCGCGCCGGTGCTGGGCTGGGCGCTCGGCCTGGATGCGGAAGCGGTGGACCTGTTCGACCGGCTCGGCCCGCCCTCGGCCGATCATCCGCTCGGAACAGACGAGCTGGGCCGGGATCTTCTGATGCGCCTTCTGGAAGGCGGACGGGTGTCGCTGGCCGTCGGATTGTCGGCGGCGGTCGCGGGCAGCGCGCTCGGCACGATCATCGGATTGAGCGCCGGATTCGTCGGTGGGCGTCTGGACGATCTTCTGATGCGCCTCGCCGACGCGGTGATCGCGCTACCCCTGTTACCGCTGCTGATCGTGCTGGCGGCGGTCGACCTCACCAAGCTCGGGCTGTCCCAGCAGATGGCGGAAGCGGAGACGACCTCGCTGATCCGTCTGGTGCTGCTGGTGGCTTTGGTCTCCTGGCCGACAACGGCCCGGCTGGTCCGCGCCCAGACCCTCAGCCTGCGGGAGCGGGAGTTCGTGATGGCCGCCCGATCGCTCGGCTACGGCACCGGCCGGATCATGCTGCGTCACATCCTGCCGAACACCGCCGCCCCGATCCTGGTGGCGATGACCCTGGCGGTCGGCAATGTGGTGCTGTTCGAGAGCGTTCTCAGTTTCCTCGGGCTGGGCGTCCGCCCGCCGACCCCGAGCTGGGGCAACATGCTGACCGGCGCGCAGGAACTTATCTGGCAGGCCCCGATGCAGGCGGTCTGGCCCGGGCTGCTGATCTTCCTGACCGTCGTGTCGGTCAATCTGCTCGGCGACGCGCTGCGGGACATCCTCGATCCGCGGACCCGGCAGCGCCGACGATGAGCCGCATTGACGGACAGAGAACGGGTGCCCACTCTCGGACCATGATCAAACGTATGGTTCTCTGCCTCACGGTGCTGTTCGTCCTCGCGGCCTGCGAGGAGGAGCCGACGCGCGACAATGTCGGCCCCACCAATCTGAAGGAAAACATCCCGCCCACCGGAGAGACCTATGCCGGAGAATACTGCAGCCTGATCCGCAACCGCGCGCCGTTCACGATCACCGGTCGGCTGCAGATGAAAACCCGCGAGCGGGCCAGCTTCCGGGTCGCCAAGGGCCGGACCGAGCGAGTCTGCCTGGAAGGCGAGAGCTACGGAGGGGGGGCCCTGTCCTTCACCATCACCAACTTCCTGACCATCCCGCTGTTCCACTGCTACACCAAGACGGACCAGGTGATCGACGTGTTCGCCCGACCGTCCGGTGAGGACTCGTGGATCTACAACGTGACCTGCCGGTGAGGCCCCGTCACCCCAACTGGGTTTCGACCAGCCGGCTCCAATAGCTCACGCCCAGCGGGATGACCTCGTCGTTGAAGTCGTAACCGGGATTGTGGAGCATGGCGTCGGGGCTGGCGAGACCGTTGCCGATCCAGACATAGCTTCCGGGTTTCTTGTTCAGCATGTAGGCGAAGTCCTCGCCGCCCATGCTCGGGGTCGGATTGTGGTCGACCTTGTCGGCCCCCACCAGATCCTCAATCACCTTGGCGGCGATTCCGGTCTCGCGCTCGGCGTTGATGGTCGCCGGATAGCCCCATTTGAACAGCAGTTCGCCCTTGCCGCCATGGGAGGCGGGAATGCCCTCGGCGATCGCCCGCATGCGCTCCTCGGCGACCTTCATCACATCGTCGGTATAGGTACGAACCGTGCCCTTCAGCTCGACCTTCGGCGGGATCACGTTATAGGCGTCCCCCGCATGGATCTGGGTGACGGAGACCACCACCGAGTCCACCGGATGCACGTTCCGGCTGGCGATGCCCTGCAGCGCGCCGACCACCTGGCCCGCGATCACAATCGGATCGACCGTCTGATTTGGCATGGCAGCATGGCCGCCGCGGCCGTGGACGGTGATGTCGAACGTGGCGGTGCCGGCCATCATCGGCCCGGCCTTCACGGCGAATTCACCGACCGGCATGCCCGGCCAGTTGTGCATGCCCCAGACGGTCTCGACATCGAATTTCTCGAACAATCCGTCCTGGATCATCACGTCGCCGCCACCACCGCCCTCTTCCGCCGGCTGGAAGATGAAATAGACCGTGCCGTCGAAATTCTTCGTCTCGGCCAGATACTTCGCCGCCCCGAGCAGCATGGTGGTGTGACCGTCATGGCCGCAGGCGTGCATCTTTCCCGGGGTCAGAGACTTGTAGTCGACCTCGTTGATCTCATTGATCGGCAGCGCGTCCATATCGGCCCGCAATCCGATCGCCCGGCCGTTGTCCGACCGGCCGACCAGCTTGCCCACAACGCCGGTCCCGGCCAGCCCGCGATGCACCTCGATACCGAGGGATTCCAGCTTTCCGGCGACGAAATCGCTGGTCCAGTGCTCCTCAAAGCAGAGTTCCGGGTGCTGGTGCAGTTCCCGTCGCCATTCGGTCAGCTCGGCATGGAAATCGGAGACGCGGTTGATGATCGGCATGGGGCGGGTCCTAAGGATGTTGAGGACCGAGAGAATGGCGCGAAACCCAGGGCATCTCAAGACATTCAGCGTTTGAGATCCCGGCACCACTCACCGGCAAGGCACCCGGACCGACGATCTGGCACCCTGGTCATCGGCTCCGGATTGTGGGGCGGACAGGCGTTCGGCGACGATGGAGCGGATACGAAGTCCTGCCCCTCGACGCCAACGGGGTGGTCGGCGCGTTGATCACCGAAGCCGCATCAAAGCTCGCCGAGACACAGGAGGCCTTCGAAAGCCTGTTTCCGAAAAGCCCCCGCTGGTCGAGACATTGATGAGTCCGGTCGGACAGAACCCGCCGCGACGCTACCGGCCAAAGCACGTCCTCACCGCGCCTTCGCGACCACCCCGCCCTTGACCACCATGCGGTGGTTCGCGATCTGGGCGGCCATCGTGATGTCGCGGGTCGGGTCGCCGTCGACGATCAGCAGATCGGCGGCCTTGCCCTCGGCGATCACGCCCTGGTCCTCAAGCCGCATCAGATCGGCGCCGTTGCGGGTCGAGATGATCAGGCTGTCGGTCGGGCTGATCCCGGCCACCTCGACCATGTACTGCAGCTCAAGCGCGTTCAGCCCGTGCGTGTTGTAGGGCGTGCCCGCGTCGGTCCCCATCGCGATCTTGCCGCCGGCCTGATAGAAGGCCCGGATCGAGGCGATGTGGATTTCGGTGATCTTCTCGCATTTCTCGACCGCGTAGGCGGGCACCCCGTTGTCCTTGTTGGCGATGATGTTGCGGACCGCCGCCAGGGTCGGGACCAGATACGTGCCCTGCGCCGTCATCTCCTCGATACACGCGTCGGTCATGAAGATCCCGTGCTCGATCGAATCCACCCCGCCGCGCACGGCGTTCAGAATCCCTTCGGAGCCCTGGGCATGGCTGGCGCAGGTCTTGTGGAAGCGGTGACCCTCGTGAATGCCGGCTGCCATCTCCTCGGCGGTGTAGTGGGCGTCCTCCGGATTGACGCCCGGTGTCATCACGCCGCCGGTCGCCATGATCTTGATCAGGTCGGCACCGGCATGGATCTGCTCGCGCACCGCCTTGACCACCTCGTCGACCCCGTCGGCCACCCGGCCGGTGCGGTTGCCGTGGCCGCCGGTCATGCAGATCACCTTGCCGGAGGCCCGGATGGTCGGGCCGAGCTGACGGCCCTGATTACAGGCATCCCGTACTGCAAATTCAAGATAGTCCTTGCCGCCGCAATCCCGCAGCCCGGTAATGCCCCCGCGCAGGCTGGCCTGGGCGAAATCCAGCGCCCGCATCACGATCTGGGCGTCCCGCATGCCGACCATGTTGGCCCAGGGATTCCCCTCGCCGCCGTAGCAGAGATGCACATGGCAATCGATCAGCCCCGGCAGCAGCGTGCCGCCGCTGGTATCGACCCGGTCGTCCGCAAACCCATCGAACTCTGGGATCGGCGCTACCCGCGTAATCTTCCCGCCCTCGACCAGCACGCCGTGGCCCTCTAGCCGCTTGCCGGTGCCGTCGAAAACCAAGCCGCCTGAATAGAGGGTGGCCATTTGAAACTCCTGAGATCGCGTAACTGGAAAGGTGAGGTGACGGGATGCTGCCCGCCCGGTATCGGGTTGGCAAGCGCTACACGTATCCGTGAAAGTTTGGGAGCAAAAGATGACTTGGCCCGCTCTATCCGGACGCCGATATCAGCCATGAGGTCGCCGGTGGGGAGACCCCAAGCACTGGAGGCTAGGGCATGCGACGTTTACTCTTGATCGGGCTGCTCATGATCGGCTTGGCCGCCTGTGAGAGCAGCTACACCAACAGCGATGTGCGGAACAAACCGTTCAGCGACAACAACGGCCACCCGAGAGTTGCGGGCCGCTGAGGGAAATCGCGCGCTACTGCCTCAGGAACGCGTCGATCTGCTCGGACGTCGGCGCGGTCATCGCCCCATGCTTTATGCAGGTCAGCGCCCCGGAGACCAATGCCCGGGGCAGCGCCTCCGCAGTCGATGAGCCCTTATCGAGGGCGGCTGCCAGCGCGCCCACGAAGGCATCCCCCGCTCCGACCGTGTCCACCACCGCTACGATAGGGGGGGCCGGGTAGGAAGACGGGGTTCCGCCCACCTCCGACACAACAGCCCCCTCCGCCCCCCGCGTGATGATGCAGGTCAGATGGTGGGACCCGGACAGGCTCCGCGCCATTGCCGAAACGGATTCGCCGTCAGGCGCCAGCATGCGCGCCTCGATCTCGTTCACCACCAGGATATCCACCGCCGCCAGTCCAGCGTCGGATATCGCTGCCGCCGGAGCCAGATTCAAAATCGTCCGCGCGCCGGCCGCCTTGGCCCGGATCAGCGCGGCCTCGGTTTCGGCAACAGGGATTTCCATCTGGCACAGCAGCGTGGTTCCAGGCCCCAACATTCGCGCCGGAACGCTGTCGGCGCGGACCGCAAGATTGGCCCCGCTCGCCACCACGATCTGGTTCTCGCCCGAACCTTCAACCATCACCGCCGCGGTGCCGGTTGGCGCATCCACAACGGACATCTGGGAGGTATCGCAGCCCGCTGCCGCCAGTGCCGCCCGCACCACCGGTCCGAACGGATCGTCTCCGACACACCCGACGAAAACGGTCTTTGCCCCGGCCCGCGCCGCAGCATAGGCCTGATTCGCCCCCTTCCCGCCGGGTCGCATCTCGGTCCGGTCGCACAACACGGTTTCCCCGCGGACCGGCAAGGCCGACACTGTGAAGAACAGATCCATATTGATCGAGCCGAGGACGAGAATCATCCCTCGAGGCTAGCGAAGTTTCGGGTTGAGCGCATCCCGCAACCAGTCCCCCAGGAGGTTCACGCTCAACACCAGCAGGATGAGGGCGATGCACGGGAAGAAGGTGATCCACCATTCGCCGGAAAACAGGAAATTGTTCCCGATCCGGATCAAGGTGCCGAGCGACGGCGTGGTCGGCGGCATACCGACACCGAGAAAGGACAGGGTTGCCTCGGCGATGATGGCGAGCGCCAGCCCGATCGTCGCGAGCACCAGAACCGGGCCAAGCACATTGGGAAGGATGTGGCGGATCATGATGAACAGCGGATGCACACCGATCACCTTGGCGGCCTGAACGTACTCCTTACCCTTTTCCACCATGGTGGCGCCCCGGACCACACGGGCGTATTGCGGCCAGTCGCTCAGCCCGATTGCGAAGATCAGCACAAACAACGATATGGTTTCATGCATGTCGCCGATGAACCCGCCACCGGCCGACCACTCCTTGAGCTTGATCCGCACCACCCCGTCGATCATCAGGGCCACAAGGATGCCCGGCACCGTGAGCTGCACATCGGCGGCCCGCATGGTGATGGTTTCGACAATACCGCCCAGATACCCCGCCAGAATACCGAGGGTGATCCCGATTACCGCCGACAGCATGACCGCCGCGAACCCGACGAGCAGGGAGATCCGGGCCCCATAGATCAGGGTGGACAGGATATCGCGGCCCTGATCGTCAGTGCCCAGCAGATAGGTCGCCTGGCCGCCCTCGACCCAGGCGGGCGGGGTGAAGGCGTCGGAATAGACGAGGCTGCCCGGATCGAACGGATTGTGCGGGGAGATCAGGGGCGCCAGCAACGCCGCGAGGAAATACAGCGCGGTGACCGAAGCAGCCACCACGACCACCGGCGAGCGGGTGAAACTGAACCACAGATCGCTGTCCCGGGCGCGAGCCAGCAGGGAGGGAGCGCGCACATCGATATCCGGTTCGGTCGCCATGGGGTCAGCTCAACCGCCCGACGGCGGCTCCCGTATCGATCTTGAGACGCGGGTCGACCGCGAAATACAGCAGATCGACCACCAGGTTGATCACCACGAACACAAAGGCGACCATCACCAGATAGGCCGCCATGATTGGCACATCGGCGAACTCCACCGCCTTGATGAACAGCAGCCCCATGCCCGGCCAGTTGAAAACGGTCTCGGTGATGATCGAGAACGCGATCAGCGAGCCGATGTTCAATCCGGCGATCGTGATCACCGGCACCAGAGTGTTGCGGAGCGCGTGGCCGAAGTTGATGGCTTTGTTCGACAATCCGCGGGCACGCCCGAACTTGATGTAGTCGGTGCGCATCACCTCCAGCATCTCGGCCCGGACCAGCCGCAGGATCAGCGTGGTCTGAAACAGGCTGAGCGTGATTGACGGCATGATCAGGGCGAGCCACCCACCGGTTGTCAGAAAGCCGGTCGACCACCATCCGAGATCCACCGTCGGCCCGCGCCCGAAGGAGGGCAGCAGGCCCCAGGTGACGGAAAACAGGTAGATCATGAAGATTCCGATCACGAAGGTCGGAAGTGACACGCCCACCAGCGAGACCGTCAGCAGCGTGCGCGAGAACCAGCCGTCGCGGTTGATCCCGCACATCACTCCGAAAGGAATGCCGACGGCGAGCGCCAGCACGGCCGATACCGCCACCAGTTCCAGCGTCGCCGGCATGCGCTCCGCGATCAGATCCTCGACCGGGCGCTGCAACTGATAGGACAGGCCGAACTGGCCTTGGACCGCGTTCACCACAAACCGACCGAACTGCACGATGAACGGGTCGTTGAGACCGAGCCGCTCTCGCAGCAGCTCCCGATCCTCCTGGCTGGCCTCCTGACCCACCATGTTGTTCACCGGGTCGCCCGCGAAGGTGAACATGGAGAACGAGACGAACGCCACCACCAGCATCACGATGGCGGCCTGGATCAAGCGTCTGATGACATAGGACAGCACGCAGCAGACCCTTTCGATGGGGCGCGTTGGGAGTATGGTACGGCGGGCGGTCCATAGTGAGAGCCGCCCGCCGGAAGTGGGTTGGACCTCAGTCGATTACTTCCACATCGCCATGCGCAGGGCCGGGCTGTCGTTCGGAACGATCGGCAGCTCCAGATCCGCGTTCAGCCCCCAGGCGATCACCTGATGGTGCAGCGGCAGGTAGACGTTGGAGGCCTTAAGGATATCCCATGCCTCGGCGATCATCGCATCCCGCTTTGCGGAGTCCGTCTCGACTTCCATCGCGTCGGTCAGCTCGTCCAGACGAGCGTCGGAGAAGTTGGTGAAGTTCCAGCTTCCGTCGCTCGCCCCCAGGTAGGAGAAGACGTAGTGGCTGTCGAGCGTCGGCACGCCCCAGCCGAGCATGTAGAAATCGCTCTCCTTGTTCTGCAGAGCCTTGAAATGGATCGACTTCGGCCGCGCGTTCAGGTTGGCCTTGATCCCGATCTGCGCCAGCATGCCGACGGTCGCCTGACAGATCGCCTCGTCGTTGTTGGAGCGGTTGTTCGGGCAGTCGAGATGGATCTCGAACCCGTCCGGATAGCCCGCCTCAGCCAGCAGCGACCTGGCCGCATCCACGTCGTAGGGAAGCCGGGCATCGAGGTCCTCGGTGAAACCGTGCACGCCCGGCGAGGTGATGATGCCGGCCGGGAAGGACAGGCCGCGCATGGTCTTGGCCTTGATCGCCTCGACGTCGATCGCCTTGTACATGGCCTCACGCACCTTCGGGTCCTGGAACGGGTTCTTGCCGGTCACGCTGGAGTTCCGAAGCTGGTCCGCACCCACATCCAGGCCGTAGAAAATCGTCCGGATCTGGTTGATCTGCTCGACCTTCAGGTTCGGTTGGGCGTCGATCCGCTTCAGATCCTGCAGCGGCGGATCCAGCACGTAGTCGACCTCGCCCGACAGCAGGGCGGCGACCCGGGTGGAGGCATTGGCCACCGGCGTATACGTGACCTCGGTCACATTGGTTTTCGGATCGGTCACGCCCCAACCCCACCAGCCATCATTGACCTTCAGCTTGGTCTCGATGCCCGGATCCCGCTGGGTCAGAATGAACGGGCCGGTACCGTTGGTATTGCGCACCGCAAAGGTCTCCTCCTGCGATGCGTAATCCTGCGGTTTCTCGACCCCGTGCTCCCTCGACCACTCCTCATCCATGATGCGGATCGAGGTGATCTGGTCCGGCAGGATCGGGTTCGGGCCCTTGGTGGTAATCCGAACGGTGAAGTCGTCGACCTTCTTCACCTCTTCGATCGAGTTCACATAATTCTTGAAGTCCGAGGTCTCGCTCAGCGCCCGGTTGAACGAGAAGACCACGTCGTCTGCGGTGAACGGCTGACCTTCGTGAAAGGTGACGCCCTCGCGCAGCTTGAATTCCCAAACCGACGGCTCGACCGCCGACCAGCTGGTGGCAAGGCCCGGGATCTTCTTGAGCTCGGCGTCCCGCAGGATCAGCGAGTCATACATTTGGCTGATCATGGTGGAGGTCGGGCCCTCGTTCTGCGCGTGCGGGTCCAAAGTCAGCGCGTCGCCCTGACTGGCCCAGCGCAAGGGCTTGGCATCGGCAGAGGTTGCCGTAAGACCGGCGGTGGCGCTCGCCACGGCCAGCCCGAAGCCAAGCGCATAAGAGGTCATTTTCATCGTGAAACGTCCCTGTTGTTGCGTTCCTATCGTGTCGTCGGGGCGGTTTTCCGCCCTTGACGCCGCTAAGTCGGGTCGCATGTCGAGATGCCACCTGTTGATCGAAACTTAACGAAGGTGCATTCACCCGACCAGCCTGCAATCCTTCCCCGTACCATCCGGGTGTTCACGGTTATGTGAACGGGATTTGAGAGAAGCGAGCGCTAAATCACGCGGACGGAACGGCGCGTCCCTGGTTCGCGATCAGGTCCCGCAACCGCTCGACAGGATATGCAGCGTCGAGTTCCGTCGCCTTCGCCTCGGCCAAAGCCTGCATCGCGGCCTCGTCCGCGGTATCGACCTCAACCGGGTCCGAGCGCGTCCATTGTTCGAGATAATCGTCCGCCTGTTCGGCGCCCCCCCGCATGGCGGCGCTGTCGATCGCGGCGATGAATCGTTTCGGCAACTCGACCTTCGCGCTGGTCCGCTGGCGTCCCCGACCGAGTTCGACGATGACCTGGGCCGGAATGTCCCGCCAGGACACGACAACAAGCTTTGCCATCTTCCCGCTCACCCGGTCGCTTGGGTGCCGCCGAAATCGACGGGGATGATATCCGCAACCCTCGACGCGCTCTCGACAAAGTCACCGAGTTCACCGTACCCCGTGAATCGGCGCTCATATGCGAGCCCGAGACGCCGCGCCGCGGCCTCCGCCTTCCCGTCCAGCCGCTTATCCTCGGTCTGCGCGAGATAGATCAGAGTGGTGTAGTGTCCGAAATAGTCGCCCAATAGTTCCGGAAACCGGTCCAGGCCCAGGCCGTTGATGATCAATCGATCGAAATGGCGCACCAGATAGTCGGTCAGGAAAAAGCATCCCGGCTCCCGGTCCGCGCGTTCGGTGAACGGCTCGGTCCCCATATAAAACTGATAGCAGTGGGGCCCGGAAATCCGCTCGACCCCTTCGTCCTCAAGCACGCGGTCGAGCTCTCCACCGGTCCCGCAGTCGGCATAGAGCACGAAGATCCGGTCGAATTTGGTGCGGGCGGCTCGGATCTTCCGACGCACGGCGGGGGCGATCTTGTCCGGGCTGTTGTGCCAGTGGGCGGGCAGGCATTCGATGACCATGCCGGGCCAGCCGGTCGTCCGCTTCAACTCCACCAGTTCCCGGCCCAGGGCTCCGCACGCGATAAACAGGGCGCGGGGGCCTGCAGCCTGGCGACCACCGGTCGGTTCCTCCAAACCTGGGTTCAATCCGCCATCCATCTCCGTTCAACTCCAGGTCCGCTGAGATCCAGGCCCGCGACTCAGTCCCCGGTCGCCTGCGAGTTCGACCGACGGCGCTCGGCGATCATCTGCTTGGCGGTCTCGACTGCCACAGCCGCATCCCGACAATAGGCATCCGCGCCCACGTTCTCGGCAAAAGCCTCATTCAGGGGCGCACCGCCGACCAGCACGATGTAGTCGTCGCGGATACCCTTCTCGACCATCGTGTCCACAACAACTTTCATGTAGGGCATGGTTGTGGTGAGAAGCGCCGACATGCCGACGATGTCCGGCTGATGCTCTTCGATCGCGGCCAGGTAGTTCTCGACCGGATTGTTGATGCCGATATCGATCACCTCGAACCCGGCACCCTCCATCATCATGGAGACGAGGTTCTTGCCGATGTCGTGGATGTCGCCCTTGACCGTGCCGATCACCATCTTGCCGACCCGCGGCGCCCCGGTCTCGACCAGCAGAGGCCGCAGGATGAACATGCCGGCCTTCATGGCATTGGCCGCCATCAGCACTTCCGGCACGAACAGGATCCCGTCGCGGAAGTCGATCCCGACGATCCGCATGCCTTCGACAAGAGCCTTGGTCAGAACGTCGTAGGGGGTCCAGCCGCGCTCCAGAAGGAGGTTGACCGACTCGGTGATCTCATCCTTGAGACCGTCGTAGAGATCGTCATGCATCTGCAGGACAAGCTCGTCATCCTCAAGTTCCGAAAGAACGATATCCTCACCGTCATCCCCGGCCATGCGA
Source organism: Alphaproteobacteria bacterium (assembly GCA_024742605.1). GTDB lineage: Bacteria > Pseudomonadota > Alphaproteobacteria > Thalassobaculales > Thalassobaculaceae > JANSYC01. Next base: position 36,868 of record JANSYC010000027.1, read on the forward strand.
TCCCTCCATGAGCTGCACCCTGGGTCTAGGGCCGCTCCGTGCTCTGTCAGGCTTCACGAAAACCGGAATTCCACAAACCCGCCATCCGCGCGCCGACCATCCATGTCGGCGGAAGGATAGGTTGTCGCGAATGCGTCGCCGGGCGCATTCGCCTTCGTGGACCCGGGACTAAACCGCGACCGGCAGCCGCTTACGGCCCCAATCTCCGGGCGCTCCGTCGAACACGCCGGGGATCCCGGTACCGCAGCCCAGACACGCCCCGTCCGCATCCAGCCGCCATTCGCTCAGCTGATGCCAGTCGCGGCCGATCACCCGATCGCCGCAGGTCGGACATTGGGTCGACTGCCGGCCCAGATCGTTCACATTACCCACATAGACGTAACGAAGCCCGGCCTTGCGCGCGATCCTCCGCGCCATCGCCAAGGTCGCGTGCGGCGTGGCCTGGGTGTCCAGCATGCGGTAGTCGGGGTGGAAGGCGGTGAAGTGCAGCGGCACGTCCGGACCAAGGTCCCGAGCGATCCAATCCGACATGGCCTCCAGCTCAGCCGGATCGTCGTTCTGTCCCGGAATGATCAGGTTGGTGATCTCGAACCAGACATCGGTTTCGTTCTTCAGGTGGCGCAGGGTGTCGAGCACTGGTTCCAACTCGCTCTTCGTCACATCGCGGTAGAACCGTTCGGTGAAGGCCTTGAGGTCCACATTGGCCGCGTCGATATTCCGGAAGAAGGCCGGGCGCGCCGCATCGGTCAGATAGCCGGCCGTCACGGCCACGGTTTTTACGCCTCGTTGCCGGCAGGCAAGCGCGATGTCCTGGGCATATTCATGAAAAATCACCGGGTCGTTATAGGTGAAGGCAACTGACCGGCAGCCCAGTTTCACCGCCAAGTCCGCGATCGCGTCCGGCGAGGCCTCGGCCTGCATCCGGTCCATCTCCCGGCTCTTCGAGATATCGTGGTTCTGGCAGAAGTTGCAGGCGAGGTTGCAGCCTGCTGTCCCGAAAGACAGAACCGGCGTGCCCGGCAGGAAGTGGTTCAGCGGCTTTTTCTCGATCGGATCCACGCAGAACCCGCTGGAGCGACCATAGGTCGTCAGAACGATGGCATCATCCTGCCGCGCTCGCACAAAACACAGGCCGCGCGCCCCTTCCTTGAGCTTGCAGAACCGGGGACACATCTCGCATTGCACCCGCCCGTCCGGCAGCCGTCGCCAGAATTCGGTCGGCACAATCGGCCCCGTTCCAGATACCGCCGGCGGCGCCGTATCCCTCAGGGATGGGAGAGCACTCTCAGAGGCGTCGACGGTCATCTGACAATAGGCCTTTCGTTTGGCGAGGCATCGCGCTGCATGATAAATAAATGATATGGCAAACGCACCTTTCCCCACTCAATCGACCTACGGATCCGTTCGCGCCCCTCAGGTCGCGGGCGGCTTCTATCCGGCCGGAGACAACGAACTGGTCGAGATGGTCGAGCGCTGTCTGGAGATCGCCCGCCCGTCCGCCGGCATCCGCCCCAAGGTCATCGTCGCACCCCATGCCGGCTATCAGTTCTCCGGACCGATCGCCGGAACCGCCTATGCGCCACTGCGCGCGCTATCGGATGTCGTGACCCGGATCGTGCTGATCGGCCCGGCCCATCGGGTTGCGTTCAAGGGGATCGCCACCACCAGCACCGACGCCTGGGCGACGCCGCTGGGGCTTATTCCGGTGGATTGGACCGCCGTCCGGCAGATCCTCGACGTGCCCGGGCTGGCCATCGAGGACCGCGCGTTCGAGGCGGAACATGGGCTAGAAGTTCACGTCCCCTTTATTCAGCGGGTCTTCGCGTCTCCGTCGATCGTGCCGCTGTTGGTCGGCGAGGCGCCGACCGCGATGGTTTCCGAGGTGCTCCGCCGGCTTTGGGGCGGGCCCGAAACATTGATCGTGGTGTCCTCCGACCTGTCCCATTTCCACGATGTGGAGACCGCCCGCAAGCTGGATTCGGAAACGGGGCGGCTGATCGAACTGATGCGGCCGGATAGGATTGACGGCGCCGGCGCCTGCGGCCACCGGGCGCTCGCCGGGGTCTTGGATCAGGCACGGCGCAAAGACCTGCGTGTCACCGGGCTCGATATCCGCAACTCCGCCGACACACGGGGCGGGCCCGAACGGGTTGTCGGCTATGGCGCGTTTGCCATGGAGTACGCCGAGTCCGCCCGTCTCCCGGAGGCCGACCGGGACCAATTGGTCGAGATCGCGCGGCTGGCGGTCAAGTTCGGGATCGAGAACGGTACGGCTCCAAGCGTGAAGGCCGGCCCGAACGTCTCACCGGCCCTGACGGCGCAGCGGGCCAGTTTTGTCACCCTGAACCTGGACGGACGTCTGCGCGGCTGCATCGGATCGGTGATAGCGCATCGCCCCTTGCTGGCGGACGTGGCGGAGAACGCCTACAGAGCGGCCTTTTCAGATTCGCGCTTCCCGCCCTTGACGCTGGCGGAACTGGATCGGATCGACGTCTCGGTTTCCATCCTGAGCACCCCTCGCCCTCTGACATTCGATGACGAGGCCCATCTGGTTCGTCAGATGCGACCGGATCAGGACGGATTGATTCTGGAGGACGCTGGCCGACGCGGACTGTTTCTGCCAAGTGTCTGGTCAAGCATCCCGCGCTCGGAGGCCTTTATCAGCAATCTGAAGGTGAAGGCAGGCTTGCCAAGTGATCACTGGTCCGACACGATTAAGGTTAATCGGTATACTACGGAGAGCTTCGGCGCTCCGTTCAAGCCGACGACGCCGGGTCCGCTATGACGGTGCCCTATCCCAGCGAGAGGACCATGCGACGTGAGCGTTGATAAGAACGCTTTGAGGGGTGATCCACTTGGGAATAAGGCCGAGGGTTTTACCGAATCCCATGCGCCTGTACGTCCGGGGTTTGCCCCGGCCCCGCGCCCGCGCAAACCGCTTCAGATCGATGTTGATTTCGCCGCCACGCTGTCTCAGAAGCTGCGTGCTCTCTGGGACCAGAAGCGAACATCGGCACACGCGCTTCCCCTAGCGTCCAGTTTCGATCCCCTGGAGTTGCGGCAATGGGAAGACAACCTTCTGGTCGTCGGGACGCAACGCGGTTTCGAAAACCGTCCTCGCTTCACTGCAATCAAATTGGGACGCTGTCTGCTTGAGTATTTCGGCTCCGATCTCTCCAGAACGCTCCTGCCACCCCAACATACTCCCAAATTGGCGTCCGGCCACGACATGCTTCCGGTTCTTCAGCTCTTGGAAGCGGCTTACCGAAGCAAAGGCGCACGGGACGGTCAGTTCACCGGCATCGCCAAGAACGGCACACTTTTGCGGACGGACATCCTGGTGCTTCCGCTCAGCGTGACCGGACATCAGGCCGACAGATTCCTGGTCCTGATCTATGCCGATGAGGCTGAAAACGACGGGCCGGATTGAAGTGGTCGCCGCCTCGTCGGTGGAGCATCTTTCGCCGCCGGGATCTCAGTTCCCGAGAATCCCTTTCAGCAATCCCCGAACCGCATCTTCCGGTTTGACCTGCGACGGCTGCGTGTCCTGCGGAGGCTGACTATCCTGCGGGGCCGTCTGTGGGGTGGGATCTGGAGACTGGTCTGTGGGTGCGGGTGCAGAACTCGGCTGTTGCTGGCCGGCGCCAAGGATGCCCTTCAACAGATTGTCGACATTCTCGTCGCCGGTTTTGACCTTGTCCAGATCCTTCAGCAGGCCGCGCTGGGCGAGGCGTTGCAGGACATAGGCCTGCATCTCATCGGTCTTGAAGATCTGGCGGGGATTGTCGAGTGGGCCGACAATCTGAATGCCGATCGGAGGGGAGTTGGGATGCTCGGTCAACCGCGCTTGGGCCTGCACGTCCATCTGGCGTGGCGGCAGATCGACAACCGCCGTAGCCGTCCCATTGGCGGCATCTGCCGTCAGGGTGATGTCGTTCGACCGCAGGATACCGTTGCTGACCGTGTAGCTTCCCTTCAGAGCACTGAACTGGGTGTTGCCGCCATTGAGCGATTTCTCGATCAACGAGAGGAAATCGGGCGCCCGGTTCAGTTCCTTGAGTTGATCGGAAAACGCCCGGAGATCGAATCCCTCAACCGCTCCGTCCCGGACATCGAAGGCACCGGTCCCGCCGAGGTTCGAGACCATCTCGAACTCCGAGCCGCCTGAGGTCGTCAGGTCGGTGTCATAGGTGAGGATGCCGCTGACGACATCGGTTTCTGCGGCCGAGGACGCCGCCTTGCGGACATCCGCGTTTCGGACCTTGATATTGAGAGCCGCCGTTGGCGTCGGTCGGTTGGCGACTTGGGCCGTCAGATCGAAGGTCCCGCCGAACATGCCGCCCCCCAACCTTGAGACGTCCAGGACACCGTTCTCAAGTGTCGCGATCAGTTGTGCGTTGTCGACGACATAGGAGCCGTAGAGGATTCGCTGGAAATCGGCACCGAGCTTTGCGTTCACCGCAGAGAGACCGGACAGGTCGATTCTATCCCTCGACCAGTCCGCCCCACCACCGGATGAGCCGCCCGCCGGCACAGCCGGAACAGCCCCCTGCGGCTTTGCCGTGCCTTCCGGCAACCAGGGGTCCACAAAAACATCGCCGAAGGCAAATTGCAGATCGATCCGGGGCTTGCCGCCGGTCAGATCGACCGTCCCGTTCCCGTTGCCCTGAACCTTGCCGGCGGTCAACTCGATATCGCCGAGGGCGATCCTGTCCGCCGGACCCTTGAATTCGGAGCGAAACCTGAACGCGCCCTGGTTGCCGCCGCTCGGCGCATAGCCAGGGACCACCCGACGCATCAGGGCGACGGTTTCCGGGTGATTGACCTCGATGGCAAGGTTCAGGTCCGGCATCGCCGCGAAGGCATCGACATTGCCAATCACGTTGACTGCCGCTCCCGCCAGCGTGATCCCCGCCGAGGTCTTGTAGCGGCCGTCATCCCGGGTGCTGACCTCTCCGGACGCCTTTAGCGCTCCAAGCTGGCCCAAGCCCGAGGTGCTGCCGGGCGCCAGGACATCCAGCAGGGTGTTCGTATCCGGATGATCAAGGGTATACGCGAGATTGATCACCGGAATCGCCGCTAGCGGCTGAGCCGTGCCCTTCAGACCGAGCGTTCCACCGGCCAGCGCCAGCTTCACGTCGAGCGCCACGTCTCGCATCGTTCCCGATGCAGAACCGTTCAGGGAGACGGTGCCGAGTTTGGCGGGCGAGATCGGAACATCGGTCGAAAGCGTGCGGGCCAGCCGTTCCATCGAGACGACACCCACATCGAATTTCAGGTCGACGCTGGCGTCTCCGGTCGCATCTGCCAGCGTCCCGGACACTTGGCCCCGAGCGCCGCCTGCATCCGCGACGCTGACATCCCGCAAGGTGAGCGTCCCTTGCTGCAGCAAAACGTCGAATTTCGCGTCGCGGATCGGCACGCCCGCTGCGGTCGCCTCACCCACGGTGACGTTCAGATTGGCGTCGAACGCGCCGAGCACCGCGAGCGCATTGCCGGTATCCGCAGTTCCTCCCGGCGCCGGAGCACCGGAATCGCCCGCCGCCCCGGGGGTTCCGCCGTTCGAAGGCAGATACGCATCCACATTGATGCGGTCGATATTCAGGCTCAATCCAAAGGCCGGGCGGTCGCGCAACGACACCGTAACCGCGCCCTGAGCTTGGTTCGCATCCAGATCGATCAGCGCATTGGTCACGTCAATCTGTTGCGGGGTCGCTGCCACGGCGGCCGAGAACGACGCCTTCCGCAAACGATCCGCCGATATGCCGGCCAGATCGACCCCCAACCAATCCAGCGTCCCCCGCAGGTTATCGGACACCATTTCGGCTTGCCCGGTAAACTTTGGTACCCCCTCAGGGGCCTCGAGCGTGCCGGTCACCGTCACTTCGGAGCCGCCCGGAAGCTGGGCGGTCGCCAGATCGACCGCCACCACGCCACCGGCGGCGGTCAGATTGACCCGCGCCTTTCGGATCGCCGCCCCTTTGAACTGAACCGCGTCCACCGACAGTTCCACCGTCCCGCCAAGATCGGACGGGATCGTGAACCCACCAGCGGTCGAAGGGGTCGCCGCAGGCGCGGCCTGTCCGGTCGACGCCGCCGGCTCATCCGTTTCCGCCGGCATGAGGGCATCAAGATCCAACCGGTTGCCGCTCAAACTCGCGTCGACAATCAGTCCGTCGGACATCGAAACCGAGAGGCGGCCCTGCATCCGGGTCTCGCCAAGCGCGATCGACAGGTTCTCCGCCGTGACGCCGGCCTTGCTGCCCTCCAACGTGGCGCTGACCGATCCGGACTGATTCAGAGCATTTGGAAGGCCATCGACGGCGTCGCCCAAAGCTGCGGTCACCTGCTCGATCAGATCCGCCGTATCGGAGGCCTCGGCGGATACATCCCCCCTGAAGCTCGGACCCTCGAAGCCGGTCTCGTCGGCCAGATTCAGCAGACCCGAGACCGTCGCGGTTCCGGCGCCGTCCCCGACGGACAGGTCGACCTTGACCGGAGTCGCGCCCTGGGTGGCAATCTCGCCGACCGCGGCTGTAACACCCAGTGGCAAATCCTGATAGGACAGGGTCCCATCGGCGTCGAAGGGGCCCATCAGGCCACCCGTCGTGATGTCCAGATTGAGGTTCGTGATCCGCTGCTCGGTGCCGGTCGCACCGTCGCGATAGATCAGCGTGCCGTCCCGAATGGCGGCCTTGCCAACCGCCAGATCAAGAGCGCCACCGCCCGAGGTCTCATCGGAGCCGGTCCCGACGCTGCTGTCTTCGGTCGCAGTGCCCTCGAAGACCCAATTGGCCGTGCCGTCGGCGGTCGTCTCCAAGACGATCGTCGGCGAGTCCAGCGTCACAGAGGTGACCTTGACGGAACCGGACAACAGCGGCATCAGCGCAAGGTCAATCTCAAGGGAGTCGAGCGTGACCATCGGCTCCGGCGCGCCACCCGCCATGTTCGACAGGCTGACCTGGGCGACCGAGAGCGACGGTGCCGGTAGCAGAGACAGGCTGATATCCCCGCCGATCGTCAGATCCCGTCCGGTCGCCTCCTTCACGCCAGCCTGGATTTCAGGCTTGTAGTCGTTTGGATCGATGAAGGCGGGCGCAATCAACAGCACCCCAACCAGAACGACCACGAGGGCACCAACACCAATCAGAACTTTACGCAAGACAGCCTCCGGAAATTCGGACGGGAGGCCGGCCGCTCGGACCAGCCTCCCCTAAAAGCGCGAAGATTACACCATTTGAGGGCCGAAATGAGGCATTGCGGTTTACTCTACAGCCGCACGCCGATCTCACCTGGCGCTAGACAATCTGACACACCTCGTCGAACGCGAACCGATCCAGGCGCCCGAAGACCTTCGACGTGTCGCCGTATCCCAACGCGCACAGGAAGTTCGACTTGACCGTGGTGCCGGCGAAGAACTCCTTGTCGACGGCAGCGTTATCGAATCCGGACATCGGCCCGCAATCCAAGCCCAGCGCTCGTGCGGCCAGGATCAAATAGGCGCCCTGCAGGGTTCCGTTGCGGAACGCCTGCGTTTCCGCATGGGCCGGGTTGTCCTTGAACATCCCGCTGGTGTCACGAATGAACAGCCGATGCATGTGGCGCCAGAATTCCACATCATAGCCGATGATGGCGCACACCGGGGCCGACATGGTCTTTTCCCGATTGCCCTCCATCAGAAGCGGCTTCAAGCGCTCCTTGCCCTCAGGGGTCGTCACGAAGATCAATCGGGCCGGCCACATGTTCATCGAGGTCGGGCCCATTTTCATGATGTCGTACAGCTGATGCAGTTGATCCTCCGACACCCCCTTATCCAGCCAGCCGTTGTGCGTCCGTGCCTCGCGGAACAGCAGGTCGAGCGCGTCGTCGTCCAACTGACCTATGCGGCGACGAACATCCTCGATACGAGCGGCTGCCAGATCCGCGGCTTTCCGGGTGGCGTCATCCTGGTCGGTCATGTCGGTTGGATCCTTAGCTGTGATCGGTTAACGCAAGCCTGTTTCACGGATATTGGCCAAAGACGGCGCCACGTAAAGCGCAATTGAAGGACTCGTCTGGAAAGGCCCTTCAAACTGGGCCCCAAAATTCGGCGCTTCCTCCAAACAAAACGTTCGGGTCGGCTCCCGTTCCCGCAGAGATTTCTGAAGCCGGAGCGCCTCGCAAAGACTGCCGGCATACCGACGGAGATGGATCAGCTTGCGGCAAAGGACGGTTCCGGATCGGGACCCCGCGCGTCCGCCTCTTCTGTACTCTCCTGCTGGCGTCGCCACATGCCTGCATAAATGCCTCCCGCCACCAACAGCTCGGCATGGGTTCCGCGTTCGGAGATTCGTCCCGCCTCCAGCACCAGGATCTGATCGGCATCCACAATCGTCGAGAGCCGATGGGCAATGGTCAGCGTGGTACGGTTCGTCGACACCTCACGGAGTGAGCGTTGGATCTGCTTTTCGGTGGTGCTGTCCAGCGCCGAGGTGGCCTCGTCGAACAGGAAGATCCGAGGGTTCTTGAGAATCGTGCGGGCGATCGCCACCCGCTGCTTTTCGCCACCGGACAGCTTCAGCCCCCGCTCCCCCACATTGGTCTGATATCCCTCGGGCAGGCTCATGATGAAATCGTGGATACGGGCGTGCCGGGCGGCTCCCTCGACCTCGGACGGGCTGGCGGCGGGACGCCCGTAGGCGATGTTGTAAAAGATGGTGTCGTTGAACAGGACCGTGTCCTGGGGAACGATCCCGATCGCGGCGCGCACGCTTTTCTGGGTCAGGTCACGGATGTCGTGCCCGTCGATCCGCACAGCACCCTCGGTCGCATCATAAAACCGGAACAGCAGACGCGAGAGCGTGGACTTGCCCGCGCCGCTGGGTCCCACCACGGCAACGGTCTTCCCGGGCTCGACCGTAAAGGACAGCCCCTTCAGGATCTCGCGATCGGGATTGTAGGAGAACTTCACCTCCTCGAAGGTGATCCGCCCCGGCCCCTCGGGCAGGTCTATGGCGTCCGGCCGGTCGGCAATCTCCGCCCCCACATCCAGCAACCGGAACATCACCTCCATGTCGGCAAGCGACTGCTTGATCTCCCGATAGACGAAACCGAGGAAGTTCAGCGGCAGGAACAACTGAATCAGGTACGTGTTCACGAGCACGAAATCGCCGACCGACATGGCGCCGGATTTCACGCCGTAGCCCGCCATCAGCATGACCAGGGTCAGACCCACCGCGATGATCGTACCCTGGCCGATGTTGAGCAGCGAAAGGGACGTGCGGGACGCCACCGCTGCGGTTTCGTATCGCTCGAGCGACCCGTCATACCGTTTGGCCTCGTGATCCTCGTTGCCGAAATACTTGACGGTTTCGTAGTTCAGAAGGCTGTCGATGGCGCGGGTATTGGCGCGCTGGTCCTGCTCGTTCATCGTCCGGCGGAACTTCAGACGCCACTCGGTGACCGTCAGCGTGAAAGCGATGTAACCCGCGATCGAAACGAACGTGACCAGCGCGTACCAGATGTCGAACAGGTACCAGAGAATCCCGCAGACCATCAGAATCTCGAGCAGGGTCGGTAGGATGTTGAACAGCATGAAGGACAGAAGGAACTCGATACCCTTTACCCCGCGCTCGATCGATCGGCTGAGTCCGCCTGTTTGCCGGTCCAGATGGAAGCGCATGGACAGCGCGTGGAGATGTCGGAAGGTCTTGAGCGCCACCTTGCGGATCGCCCGTTGGCCGACCTTGGCGAAAAAGAACTCCCGTAGCTCGGCAAATACCTGCTGGAAGGTCCGCACCACGCCGTAGCCGATGATGATGCCGACAAGGGCCGTGATTGCGAACCCGGTGCCCTCGCCGATCAGGTCGACCGCTTCCTTGTAGAGAATCGGGGTGTAGACTGTCGCGACCTTGGCCAAAGCCAAGCAGCTCAAAGCCACCACCACCCGGATCCGCATCCCGGTCTCGCCGACGGGCCAGAGATAGGGCAGCAATGAACGGATTGTATTCACGTCACCACGCGTGTCGGGGCGAGGTGTGGCATCGGACTGGCGGGGTGGCATAACGTCTCCGAGCGGATTTGATAATCCCAAGATCAGACTAGGGATATAGTACCTAACGGTGCTTGCCGCCATAACATGCGGTCACCGGACGCGCGCGAAAGGATATCGGATGCATGAGCTGTTTTGGAGCCCGAGAAGCGGCTCGCTCGCCCCGATGGCGATCCTGGAGGCGCTCAAGGAGACGACCGGTGAAGGCTATCAGGCGACCAAAGTCGACACGAAGGCGGGCGAACACGGGACCCCGGACTATCTGGCCAACATCCATCCGTTGGGCACGGTACCAGCGCTGAAGACCGAAAATGGGCGGACCCTGATGGAATCCGCCGCCATCGCCCTGTATGTCGCCGATCTCGTCCCCGACAACGCCCTGTCTCCGGATAAGACCGGTGGGCAACGCGGCGCCTATCTGGACTGGATCATCTTCGGTTCCACCTCGATCTACACAGTCTACATGCGGATGTATCAAACAGCGCAGCACACGCCGGAGGGCATAGAGCAGAACCGGATTGCCGAACTTGCCGGGATCATGATCCGGGACCGATGGGCGGTCGTCGAGCAGGCCCTGGCGGCGCACGGCCGGCCTTGGTTGGTGCGCAACGACGTCACCGCCGCCGATCTGTATCTCGCGATGCTGGCGCTCTGGTACCCTGACGAGGTGGAATTCCGACGGTCCTGGCCACGGGTGAACGCCATGAAGGCGGCCGCCTTAGAGGTCCCCTGCATGGCGCGCGCGCAGGCGATCCATCTGGCCGGGTGACGGGGCATCATTTGATCTGTTTAATGGGGGACCTTACCAAGGCTACTGAGAGGACCTCCCGTCATGAGCACCGTCGATCCGAACCGCCTGATCATGACCGGTGAGAATCCGTTCATTCGCCTTGCCCAGACAGATGGCGGCCCGAACACCACCGATGCCAGTTTCTGGCGGGTGATCACCTGCCCCGATGGACCAGGTCACGTGCTGTATCTGAAAAGCGAGCTGACCGACAATTCCTGGCGGATCTACTCGGACAACATCGCCATGACCCGCTGGTTGCAGAAAACTGTGCAGGGCATGCTGAACGCGGACCTGAAGGACACGACGATCCCGGTGATCGACGCGGAATTCTCAAAGGAAGGGGACCCGCGCTATTTCTGGACCGAGCGGGTGATCTCCCAGTCGGATGAGATCGACCTGACATGGTACGACTGCGGTGCGCCGCTTCTGGTCCACACCCAGCCCAACCAAGCCCCGGATCGACCCTACGGCGTCTGCACGGTGCTGATCCCGGCCCATGGGACCCGGCTCACCGTCAACGGTGTCCAGGCCTCCGGCAGCGCCTACCCCCGGGAGCGCGAGGGCAAGCCGTTCAGCACCTGCGCCCTCGCATTCTCGGAAAGCTGGACCGAGCAGCCCTGATGCCGTCAGCCGTGTGAGGGTTTGCGGAAAACCGTGCGAACCCCACCGATCGTGGTCTTCACATGGCTTGGCAGATGGCCCAGGAAGGAAAAGACCGAGCCGAAAACCCGGGCGATCTCCTGTGACCGGATTCGGTCGCCCCGGCGCATGTAGAAGTCGATCTGGTCTTGGGTGATGTCCGGCACTCGGCCCGTGATCGGCCGGGCTGCGAATACATCGATTTCAGTCGTTTTGACGGTAGGCATGGGGAAAATCTCCGCTTGTTGCGAGTTTTTCCCTCCCTAAGGCAAGACTATTTTTGGTATCCATCCCGGCTTTGTGCCGGTGACAAGGCATGCTGCAACGCACAATCCACTCTCTGTATCGCTCCAAATAGGACAGCAATCAAGACCTATTGTGCGTCGCAACAAAAATAATCTCAGCGGCCGTAGAATTCGGTCACAGACTCGACCACCCGATCAACGTCCTCGGTGGTCACATCCAGATGGGTCACCATCCGGATCTCCGGGCGAGAACGACCGATGACGATGCCGCGTTCGGCCAGAAAGACCCGCAAGGGATCCGCTCTGTCCGACTCCACGCCGACGAAGACCATATTGGTCTGCACCGCATCCAGGTCGACCGTGAGGCCCTCGATCCCGGCAAGGCCTTCCGCCAGACGCCGGGCGTTGGAATGGTCCTCGGCCATCCGCTCCACATGAGTCTCGAGGGCGTGCAGACCCGCCGCAGCGATCACGCCCGCCTGCCGCATACCGCCGCCCAGCATCTTCCTGAGGCGCCGGGCGGTCCTGATATGCTCGGCGGGGCCGCTCAAAACCGAGCCGACCGGCGCGCCCAGGCCCTTCGAAAGACAGATCGAGACGGTGTCGATCTTGGCGACCAGATCCTTCGGCGAGCGGCCCTGCTTGACCGCGGCGTTCATCAGCCGGGCGCCGTCCAGGTGGACCGCCAGCCCGTTGGCATGAGCCGTGTCCGCCAGCGCCTCGATCCGGCTCTGATCCTGAACCCGGCCATTCACGGTATTCTCCAGGCACAGCAGCTTGGTGATCGGCTTGTGGGCATCGTCGGGCTTGATTCCGGCAACCACCTGTTCGGGGTCAAGGCCATGGCTCGGATCGGTCCGCAGCGGATAGGCCGCAACCCCACCCAGAACCGAGGTGCCGAGCGCCTCGTACTGGTAGACATGATAGACGTCACCGATCAGGTATTCGTCGCCCCGCTGGCAATGCGCCAGGACGCCCAGGAGGTTCGATTGGGTGCCGGAGGTGACGTAGACCGCCGCCTCCTTGCCCAGCATCGCCGCGACCTTTGTCTCGAGCGCCGTGATTGTCGGATCCTCGCCGTAGACATCGTCGCCGACCTCGGCGCGCGCCATCACCTCCCGCATCGCCGCGGTCGGCTGGGTCACGGTGTCGGAGCGCAGATCGATCGTGCGGTTGGTGCTCGCCGATCCGGGCGCGGCGCGGGTCATTCCGTCATACATGTTAAGGTCCTCATGAGGCGCGTGTTCTCAGGTTCCAGTCATACTCCGCAGCCGCGCGGCTGTGTAGGCCCGAAGTAGACCGGGACCGACACGACAGTGCACAAAACAAAAACGGCGCGCCCAGATGGAACGCGCCGTCAAAACCCTTACGGGGTAAACTTTCTTCCAAACAGGTCCTCGTTTTCTCCTTCTTCATTGGTAGTCTTTCCTTTTACAAACTTGGAAATCTTCCAGAATACGACTTTAGAACCTTTTTCTTCCTTCTTGACATTTC
>JANSYC010000096.1 GCA_024742605.1 Alphaproteobacteria bacterium
AGGGCGGCAATGGAGGCGTCGATGATGTTGGGGCTGACGCCGACCGTGCGCCAGGTCGTGCCGGTCTCATCCTCGCTCTCGATCATCACCCGGGTGGTCGCGTCGGTACCGTCGCCGTCGCGGGCGGGCGGCAGGATGCGGACCTTGTAGTCGATCAGCCGCATGCCCTGGATACCGGGCAGGGAGGGCCTCAGCGCCTTGCGGATCGCGGTGTCCAGCGCGTTGACCGGCCCGTTGCCGACCGCCACCTCGTGTCGGCGCTCCTCGCCCACCAGGACCGTCGCGGTGGCCTCGGACTCGATCACCAGGTCGCCGCGCGCGTTGAACCGGCGCTCGTCCATCACCCGCCATCGGTCGATCACGAAGAAGTCCGGCACCTCCTCGATCAGCCGGCGCGCCAGCAGCTCGAAGCTGGCCTCCGCACTGTCATAGGAATAGCCCTGGAACTCGCGCTCCTTGACCACCTCGACCAGGCGCTGGACTTTCGGATTCTTGGGATCGATCTCGACCCCGATCTCGGTGAAACGGGCCAGGATGTTCGACCGACCGGCCTGGTCGGACACCAGGATCTGGCGGGCGTTGCCGACCAGGCTCGGCTCGACGTGCTCGTAGGTCCTGGGGTCCTTCTGCACCGCCGAGACGTGCAGCCCGCCCTTATGGGCGAAGGCGGCGGCGCCGACATAGCCGAGATGCGGGTTCGGCGCCCGGTTCAGCCGGTCGTCCAGCAGCCGCGAGACCCAGGTCAGATGCTTCAGCGTCTCGGGCGTGACCCCGCAGGTCAGCCCCATCTCCGGGCCCATCTTCAGCACCAGGTTCGGGATCACCGACATCAGGTTGGCGTTGCCGCAGCGCTCCCCCAGCCCGTTGATGGTGCCCTGGACCTGCCGCGCGCCCGCCCGGATCGCGGCCAGCGAATTGGCCACCGAATTGCCGGTGTCCTCATGGGTGTGGATGCCGAGATGGGTGCCCGGCACATGGGCCGAGACCTCGGTGACGATCCGCTCGATCTCATGGGGCAGGGTGCCGCCATTGGTGTCGCACAGGACGACCCAGCGGGCGCCCGCCTCATAGGCCGCGACCGCGCATGACAGGGCGTAGTCCGGATTGGCCTTGTAGCCGTCGAAGAAATGCTCGCAGTCGAACATCGCTTCGCGGCCGAGCTGGACCGCCCGGGCCATGCTGTCGGAGATCATCGCCACGTTCTCGTCCCGGTCGATCTCCAGCGCCACGTCCACGTGGAAGTCCCAGGTCTTGCCGACCAGACAGACCGCCGGCACCTTGGCCTCGAAGATCCCGGCCAGCCCCGGATCGTTCTCGACGCTGCGCCCGGGCCGCCGGGTCATACCGAAGGCGACGATCCTGGCGCCGTCCAGCGCCGGCGGCTCGCCGAAGAACCGGTCGTCGGTCGGATTGGCGCCGGGCCAGCCGCCTTCGATGTAATCGACCCCGAGCCTGTCGAGCGCGAGCGCGATCGCGATCTTGTCCGCCACGGTGAAATCCACGCCGCGGGTCTGCTGCCCGTCGCGCAGGGTGGTGTCGAAGATGTGGACGCGGTTCGGATCGACCGCCTCGGCCGTTGTCATATCCGCTCTCCTGCTTGTCGTCTGCGGACGCGATGCCTAGCAGGGGGCGGTAAGCGGGGCAAGCAGGAGCGTCGCCGCGCTCTCACTCCGGTGGCCGGTTCTCACGCTCCCACCGGGCCAGCAGCGCGGCGCTTTGCCCGACGAAGGTCTCGCCGGTCGGCCCGCAATCCGGGATCCGGTCGATCCGGAAATGCCGGAAGTCCTGCCGCAGCCCGCACCACGCCGCCAGCACGACGGCGTCGATATAGTAGATCAGCGCCAGCGGCCTGATCCGACGCTCGGTCCGCTGGTCCTGAAGGTCGACATAGGTGATCCGCAGCTCCGCCTCGTCCCGGATGTAGCGCCGCAGCGCACCCGCCTCGACTTTCGCCTTCGGCATTCGGTTCCAGCGGGAGACGTGCAGCGCCGCCGGCGGGCGGGTGCCTTCGGGCAGGACCTCCGAGATCTTCGCCGAGGCGTTGCGGGCGGCGCGTTCGAGACCCGGATCGCCGGTGCGGCCCAGCATCGCCAGGCCGACCACGATCGCCTCCAGCTCGTCCTGGGAAAACATCAGCGGCGGCAGATCGAAGCCGGAGCGCAGGACATAGCCGACCCCGGCCTCGCCATGGATCGGCAGGCGCATGGCCTGCAGGGCGGCGATATCCCGGTAGACCGTGCGCACGGTGACTTCCAGGCCCTCGGCGATCTGGCGCGCGGTGACCGGGCCGGTCGATTGACGCAGGACCTGGATGATTTCGAACAGGCGGGTGGAGCGGGACATGTCGCCGTCTATCCTGACACTGCTGACAGCCTGTTGTCAGTAGGGCCGTGATACCAGATGCCCTCCACCACGGAGGATTCCCATGCTCGATGCCTACCACTCGCCGTCCGGAACCTTCGAGCCGGTCTGGACGCTGGAGATCCAGACCCTGCCGGATGACACCGACCGGATTCTCGATGCGATCCTGACCGTCCACCCGCTGGGCTACGGCCGCTATCATCGGAACGCCTCGATCTCCGCCGTCGGCAAGGAGACCGCCCGGCCGCAGGCGGACTCGACCACGGCGACGCACAAGACGGGCCACCGGGCCGGCGATACCGAGACCTATCCGATGGTCGAGCTGAAGATCTCGATCGAGCGGGACCCGGCGATCCTGGCCAGGGTGATGGAGGCGGTCCTGCAGGTCCATCACTACGAGCAGCCGGTGATCTTCCTGCGGGAGGACTGGGCCAGCCGGGCGGCCTACGACCCCAAGAACACCAACCCGAACCGGTGGTGGAACGACGGCCGCGGTCTTCCCAACCCCCTCATATGAAGGACCTGAAGATGATCAAATATTACTATCCGGACGGGACCCACTGTTACCGGGCGCTGCACACCGCCCACGCGGTCTTCCGTTCCGATGACGGAAAGCTGATCGCCCGAGCCATGCGGCCCGACAACACCGCGCTCTACGAGTTCGAGATCGCCGGGTTCGAGCTGGTCGAGCCGGGGGTGCGCCATGAGTGAGGCGAACCCGCTCCGGGACGGGCTGGACACACGTCCGGTCGAGATGGTGCCGATGTGGCTGCTGATGTTCCAGGCACCGGAGGAGGACGTGGATCGCGTCTTCGAGGCCGTGTCCGCGATCGCGCCGCTTCGTCAGGGCAACACCGACCGGAACGGCTATCGCGCGCCGGGCGGCATCGAATACTACCGCCCGCGCGAAGGCACGCCGACCGGTCCGGAGGACGAGGTCAGAAAGAGGCCGGGCGTGGACGAGATGCGGGTCTTCATTCCGCGCGAGGCCGACATGCTGAAGGCCGTGATCGAGGCGATCTACGAGGTCCACAGCTATTATGAACCGGTCATAACCGTGTCCGAAGTCCTGCGCAGCCAATGCAAGGGCTTGGACGACAGCGCCAATCCGCACCGTTGGTGGAACAAGGACGGCGACTGGAAATCCCCAGACTGAGCGGCGTCATGCCCGCTTCCAGGTTGGTCCTTCGGGACTGTCTTTGATCTCGATGCCTTCGTTCTTGAGTACATCCCGGATCCGGTCGGCCTCGGCGAAGTTTTTGGCCTCACGGGCCTTGGCGCGATCGCCTAGCAGGCGTTCGATCTCAATCGGACTGATCCCTTCCGTCTCGCCTCGGAACCACTGATCCGGCGTGCTCCTCAGCAGACCAAGCAGCTCTGCGCCCTGCAGCAAAGAGGCTTTTATTCGGGGCTTGTCCTCGGCCTGCGCGGTGTTGAGTCTGGAAACAAGATAGTGCAGGCGCGAGATCGCAAGGGGTGTATTCAAATCATCGCAAAGAGCCTCTGCAATGTAGTCAGATGAAGGCGTGTCTACACTCACCATCGCATCTTCTAGGTTCGGCAACGAAGATTTCTCGGAAACAGTCGGGACGTCCCTAGTCAGATCGAGCGCCTCATAAAGCCGGTCCAGCTGCGCCTTCGATTCCCGCAGTCCCGCCTGGCTGAAATCCAGCGGCGCCCGGTAATGGGCGGAGAGCAGCAGGAAGCGGATCACCTCGCCCGGCCATTCCTCCAGCAGGTCGTGGACGGTGTAGAAGTTGCCCAGCGACTTGGACATCTTCTCGCCCTCGACCGTCACGAAGCCGTTGTGCATCCAGTAGTTCGCCATCCGTTCGGTACCATGGGCGCAGCGGGATTGCGCGATCTCGTTCTCATGGTGCGGGAAGATCAGATCCAGCCCGCCGCCGTGGATGTCGAAGACCTCGCCCAGATAGGCCTCGGCCATGGCGGAGCATTCGATGTGCCAGCCCGGTCGGCCGCGCCCCCAGGGGCTCTCCCAGCCGGGGGTCTCGGCATCCGAGGGTTTCCAGATCACGAAATCGGCCGGGTCCCGCTTGTAGGGCGCCACCTCGACCCGCGCGCCCGCGACCATCTCGTCCCGGTCCCGCCGCGACAGTTCTCCATAGTCCGGCATCGACGGCACGTTGAACAGGACATGGCCGTCGGCGGCGTAGGCGTGCCCCAGCTCGATCAGCCGCTCGGCCATGGCGATCATCTGGTCGATATGGTGGGTGGCGCGCGGCTCCTCGTTCGGCTTGTTCACGCCGATCGCATCCATATCGGCCCGGTAGGCCGCCGCCGTCTCGTCGGTGATCTCACCGATCGACCGGCCGCTCTCCCGGGCTCGGGCGTTTATCTTGTCGTCGATGTCGGTGATGTTCGCCACATGGGTCACCTGGGCGTCGCCGTACAGCCGCCGCAGCAGCCGGGCCACCACGTCGAACACCACGGCGGGCCGCGCGTTGCCCACATGGGCGTAGTCGTAGACCGTCGGCCCGCAGACATACATCCGCACGCGGGACGGGTCGATCGGCTCGAACGGAACTTTCTTCCGCTCCAGCGTGTTGGTGATCATCAGCTTCATGGGAAAGGCTCCGAAATCGGGATCGCGGGGAGGGAGGCGGCGTCCGGCCGGACGCGGGCGATCAGCGACAGAGCTCGGCGGCCGTGTAATGGGCGAGGCCTTGGGCGGTTGGAGTTCGGCGCGCGACCAATGTTCTGGCTTTCCTCGGAGGACGGTGGAGCGGGAGATTTACCAGAACCCATGCCGCCGGTCCACGGCGCGGTTGCCTCACGCTGGGCCGGTCTTGGCCGCCTGTTCCGTGCGCCAGCGCTGATAGGCGAGCCCCAGGGTGATGAGTCCGAAGACGAAGGGGTAGATCGGGATGATCCACATATCCCGCAGGTCCATCAGGCGCACATCGGTCGGATCGCGCGGGTCGTAGCCGATCAAGAGCTGCTCCCCCGCCTCGGTCGGACGATAGGTTTCGCCGGCCGGGGTGTTGATGCGGGTGCCGTCGGGCAGGGCGAACACCACATGCGGGGTGTACTTCCGGAACGGCTGGTCAGGCCCCTCGGTCTCGACCGCGACCACCTCGGCGGGGGCGCGGACCACATTGGCCAGGAAGTCGACGTTCCGGGTCAAGCCCCAGACCCCGATCACGAGCGACACGACCCCGATGGCGAACAGGCCGCGCGCCTTGAGGATCGGGGATTTGCCGGTCAGCAGCATCGGAATGCCCGTTCTGTGTGGGAAAAGACGTCCCATAACACGTCCCCAGCGCTCGGGCGAGGACCCGGAGCACGGGTGCGCGGCGTGGAGGCGCAGGGTGGGCGGGACTAGAGAGACACCCACCCGATCACCCCGGCGAGCGCGGCCGACATCGCCAGGATCCGACCGATCCCCCAGTGAAGCCCGAAGGCGAGGACCGCGCAGACCAGGGTCAGGCCGGCGGCCACCGGATTCAGACTGGTGGGATCGGGGATCGGAACCTGGAGCGGACCGGCGCCGCCGGTCTCGATCTCGGTGAAGAACACGTGCAGGGCGAACCACAGGGACAGGTTCAGGATCACCCCCACCACGCAGGCGGTGATTCCGGCCAGCGCGCCCTGCAGCTTCGGCATGTGACCGATCCGGTCGATATAGGGCGCGCCCGCGAAGATCCACAGGAAACAGGGCACGAAGGTGGCCCAGAGGGCGACGGCCGCACCGGCCATTCCGTACCAGATCCCACCGACCCGCTCGGCGGCGAGAAAGCCGACGAATTCGGTCACCAGGATCAGCGGGCCCGGCGTGGTCTCGGCGAGGCCCAGGGAGACCAGCATCTCGTCTGCGGTCAGCCACCCATAGGCCTGGACCACGTCCTGCGCCATATAGGCCAGCACCGCATAGGCACCGCCGAAGGTGACCACGGCGAGTCGGGAGAAGAAGTTGCCGATCTCGAACAGGCGGCCATCCGGATCGAGAAGCATCAGGCTCAGCAGCGGTCCCCACCAGATCACAAGCCAGATCAGCACGGTGAGGCCGGTCCGCATCAGCGGGGTCGCGGGAATCGCACCGGTATCGTCCTGGCTGTCATGGGGCGCGATGAACAGCACCCCCGCAATCGCCGCTGCCAGGATGATCAGCGGGTAGGGCACCCCGAAGGCGAAGATCGCCAGGAAGGCAGCGGCCGCGATCAGCCACGCGGCCCGGCCCTTCAGCGCCCGTTTCGAGATCCGCAGCAGGGCCTCGATCACCACGATGATCACGGCGGCCTGCACCCCCAGAAAGACCGCGTCCACCAGAGGGGCGGAGGCGAAGGCGGCGTAGAACATGGCGAGGCCCAGAATCACGGCGGCCCCGGGCAGCACGAACAGCAGACCTGCCGCCAGCCCGCCCGCAACCCCGTGCAGCCGCCATCCGGCATAGGTCGCCAGTTGCATGGCTTCCGGGCCCGGCAGCAGCATGCAGAAGCCGAGCGCATTCAGATACTGACGTTCCGTCAGCCAGCCGCGCCGGTCGACGATCTCCTTGTGCATCAGGGCGATCTGGGCGGTCGGACCACCGAAGGAGAGGACGCCTATGCGCGCCCAGACCCGGACGGCTTCGAGCAGGCTCGGCGGCGCGACCTGCGCGGCGCCGGCCGATGGGGTCGTGTCGGTCATCATGTCGCTCCACCAGATGCCGGTGCCGATGCGGGCCAGTCGTGGCCCTCCTCGAAGCCGTCGCGCGCCCACCGGTAGAACGCGTCGTAAAGCTGAAACCCGGCCTCCAGTTGCTCGAGATCGTTCCTGTACATGCGAGACAGGCCGACCGAGGCGGCCAGCAGTCCGGCGGATTGCGGCGCCAGGTCATGGCGGTTGGTGTCGGCGCCGCGCACCACCCGGGCCAGGCGCAGCAGGGCGTCGGAGGCGAGACCGAACGCCTCGATCATGACGTCGAAGCTGCAGCGGTCGCCGTCATGGCTGAACCGGACACCTTCGATGTCGAATGGGGTGGCGCTGAACTTCTCGGCGACCGCCTCGACCTCGCCGGGGGCGACGAACAGGAACCGGGCCTTCGGGTCGACGAACCGCCGGATCAGCCATGGACAGGCGATCCGGTCGATCTTGGGGCGGTGGCGGGTCACCCAAAGGCTGCCGCCATCGGGTCGGATCGGGGGCAGGGCGGCGGCCGGAACCATCGGCAGGCCGGCATCACGCCAGGCGAACTGGCCGCCTTCGAGGCTCTCCGCCGGGACACCGTGGCAGCGCAGCAGGGCGACCGCCCCCTGGCTGATTTTGCGGCCCTTCTGGCAATAGACCACGACCCCGCGACCCGACAGGACGGGGGCCAGAGCTCCGATGTCAGTGAAAGCGTGGCGGAAGGCCGCGGGGATCAGCCGGGGATCGTCGTCGAAATCGGCGTCGATGCGCAGATCGATCAGGACCGGCGCCTCGGGGGTGCCGGACAGTCGGGCCAATTGGGCGGAGGTAATTTCTGTTGGGGACGGCATGCCGCATCCCTCCTGTGATCGTGGTGGAGTGGATGCGAACTTGAGCCGAAGCTTCACGGGGCGTTCGCGAGCCCCATGAGCTTTCGCATATCGCGGGGCCCGGCGTCTGTCAACGCCGGAACCCGGAGAGCTGGGTCAGGAGCCGTCAGGCCACCGGATGCTTGGCATCGATCCCGCGGGTCTGGAACATCTCGGCCAGTTCACCGGTCTCGAACATTTCCCGGATGATGTCGCAGCCGCCGACGAACTCGCCCTTGACGTAGAGCTGGGGGATGGTCGGCCAGCTGGAATAATCCTTGATGCCTTCCCGGATGTCCGGATCCTCGAGCACGTTGACGCCCTTGAACTTGACGCCCAGATGGCTGAGCACCTGCACCACGACGGCGGAAAAACCGCATTGCGGGAACACCGGCGTGCCCTTCATGAACAGAAGAACGTCGTTCTCGGTCACCTCGGTATCGATCCGCTTCTTGGTCGCTTCGTCGAGCATGGAAGTCTCCTTTGAGGTCTAGTCCGGCGCCGAGGTCTGAAGGGCGAGCGCGTGCAGCTCCGTCCCCATCCGACCCTTAAGCGATTGATAAACCAGCTGATGCTGCTGCACCCGGTTCTTGCCGGCGAAGGCGGAGGATATCACGTGGCAGGCGTAGTGATCACCGTCACCGCGCAGATCCTCGATCGTGACCACGGCGTCGGGCATCGACTCCTTGATCAGCCGCTCGATTTCGCCCGCATCCATCGCCATACCGCAGTCTCCTCAGGCACCCGCCGCCATATAGGCCGGCAACCATGCCTCATGTTTGGTCTTCAACTCCGACAAGGATATGAGGGCCACACCGTTGCCTGTCAATTGATCGCCCGCCTGAACCTGTCCGATCCGGGCGGCCGGCACGCCGGCGGCCTCGGATCTGGCGATCACGGAATCCGGGTCGGCCGTCTCGACCACATAGCGGCCCTGATCCTCGCCGAAACACCAGCCATGGGCGGTTTCCGCGCTCGGGACCGCCACATCAGCGCCGAGTTTGCCGGACGCCAACGCCATTTCCGCGACCGTCACCAGCAGTCCGCCGTCCGAGATATCGTGACAGGCCGCCACCGCACCGTTTCCGATCAGCGAACGGATCAGATCCCCCGCCTTCCGCTCCCGCACCAGATCGAGCGGCGGCGGCGCGCCCGCTTCGCGTCCGGCGATCTCGCGCAGGTAGATCGATGCGCCGAGCCAGCCGTCTACAGTGTCCGATCTCTGTCCGATAACCACCAGTGCATTGCCGTCGGATTTGAGTGCGATCGTGCAGGCGTCGGCCACATCCTCCAGCAGACCCACACCACCGATCACGGGTGTCGGCAGGATCGGCTTGCCCTCGGTCTCATTGTACAACGAAACGTTCCCCGAAATCACCGGATAGTCGAGCGCACGGCAGGCCTCGCCCATGCCCTGAACCGCGCCGACGATCTGGCCCATGATGGCCGGACGCTCCGGGTTGCCGAAGTTCAGGTTGTTGGTTACCGCCAGAGGCTTGGCCCCGGTGGCGCAGATGTTCCGCCAGGTCTCCGCCACCGCCTGCGCGCCGCCGACGGCCGGATCGGCGACCACATAGCGCGGGGTGCAGTCCACCGTGACCGCCAACGCGCGCTTGGTGTCCTGGATCCGGACGAGGGCGGCATCCCCGCCCGGTCCGATCACCGTGTCGCCCATCACCAGGCTGTCATACTGCTCCCAGATCCAGCGGCGGCTGGCCATGTCGGGGCAGGACAGCAGCGTCGCCAAAGCCTCACCCAGCGAGCCCGGGGCCGGAATCTCCGCCGTCTCGATCATCGGACTCGGCGGTGTCGGGGTATGGGGTCGGTCGTATTCCGGGGCCGCGTCGACCAGCGGGTCGAGGGGGATCTCAGCCTGCACATCGCCGTCTTTCTTGAGGACGATGTTGCCGGTCTCGGTCAGCACGCCGATCACCGCGAAATCCAGGTCCCATTTGTCGAACACCGCCCGCGCCTCGGCCTCGGTGCCGGGCTTGATGATCATCAGCATGCGTTCCTGGCTCTCGGACAGCATGATCTCGTAAGCGGTCATGCCGGTCTCGCGCACTGGAACCTTGTCCAGATCGAGCTCGATCCCGAGCCCGCCCTTGCCGGCCATCTCGACGGAGGAGGAGGTCAGCCCGGCCGCGCCCATGTCCTGGATCGCGACGATGCAGTCCTTGGCCATCAGCTCCAGGCAGGCTTCCAACAGCAGTTTCTCGGTGAACGGATCGCCGACCTGGACGGTGGGGCGCTTTTCCTCGCTGTCCTCGTCGAATTCCTTCGACGCCATGGTGGCGCCGTGGATCCCGTCGCGCCCGGTCTTGGCCCCGACATAGACCACCGCGTTGCCGGGTCCGGCCGCCGCCGAGTAGAAGATCTTGTCGGTCTTCGCCAGGCCCACCGTCATCGCGTTGACCAGAATGTTGCCGTCATAGGCCGGGTGGAAATTCACCTCGCCCGCCACGGTCGGCACTCCGATGCAGTTGCCGTAGCCGCCGATGCCGCCGACTACGCCGGAGATCAGGTGCCGGGTCTTGGGGTGGTCCGGGCTGCCGAAGCGCAGCGCGTTCAGATTGGCGATCGGACGCGCGCCCATGGTGAACACGTCGCGCAGAATGCCGCCGACGCCGGTGGCGGCGCCTTGATAGGGCTCGATGAAGCTCGGGTGATTGTGGCTCTCGATCTTGAAGATCGCGGCCAGACCCTCGCCGATATCGATCACACCGGCATTCTCGCCCGGCCCCTGGATCACGTGCGGGGCTTCGGTCGGCAGGGTCTTCAGCCAGCGCTTGGAGGATTTGTAGGAACAGTGCTCCGACCACATGACGGAAAAGATGCCGAGCTCGGTCAGGTTGGGCTCCCGCCCCATGATCTTCAGCAGGACCTGGTATTCGTCCGGCTTCAATCCGTGCTCGGCGACCACCGCGTCGGTGATGGAGGTGCTAGGGATGGTCATGAGGCGTTCCGAACGTAAAAAGGAGAAAGGGGGGTCAGCGTAGCCGTGGTTTCAGAAGGGGCGCGGTCAGTTCAGTGCCTGCGCCAGCCCGTGAAACAGGCCCTTGCCCTCGATGCCGCCATGCAGCGGGTCGATCGCGTCCTCGGGATGCGGCATCAGGCCGAGCACGGTGCGCGACTCGTTGTAGATCCCGGCAATGTTCATCTGGCTGCCATTGGGGTTCGATCCCTCGCTCTCCGCGCCCTCGGCGTCGACATAGCGAAAGGCGATCAGATCCCGGTCTTCCAGGTGCTTGAGCGTGTCCGGATCCGCAAAATAGTTGCCGTCGTTATGGGCGACCGGCACTCGGATGACCTGACCCTGGGCGTAGCCCGAGGTGAACACCGTCTGGGCCGACTCGACCCGCAGGTGGACCTGTTTGCAGATGAACTTCAGCCCGGCATTGCGCATCAGGGCACCGGGCAGCATCCCGGCCTCGGTCAGGATCTGGAACCCGTTGCAGACGCCCAGCACCGGAACGCCCTTTCCGGACCGTTCCTTGACCGTGCGCATGGCGGGCGACAGGGCCCCCATGGCACCGGCCCGCAGGTAGTCTCCATAGGAGAACCCGCCCGGCACCACGATCAGATCGACCTCCGGCATATCGGTGTCCTTGTGCCAGACCATATGCGGCTCCTGCCCGGAAGCCTGGCGCAAGGCCAGTTGCATATCCCGGTCGCGGTTGGAGCCGGGGAAAACGATGATCGCCGAGCGCATGGCGCACCTCCGAGGGGAGCCGAAAATGAGAGCCGGAAAGTAGGCCGGACGCCGGTTCCAGGCAAGGGTTGCGTGACGCTAGACGTCCGCGCGCGCCATACCGTCCCAACACATTGGCCAGACCCTGTGACAGCCAAGGGGCTGGAGGGGGGCTGTGACTTGCTCTAGCCTTTCCCCATGGCAACCGATTCCTCCAGAATTCAAGAGACTTACCCCCAGTCGGGTCCGGTGTTCGGGCCCGAAATACCGGAGGCGGAGCCGCGTGGCATGTGCACCGATTGCGGGCTTTCGCGCACGGCGCAGCCGAAACGCTGCGGCACCGCGTGTCAGTTCATTCAGCCGGACTACCCGGCCCTGGAAGCTGCGGTGCACGGCCGGACTCGCGATCCGGAACGGGCGGATGAACGATTCTTCGGGCCTTACAAGCGCATGGTGCGGGCCCGGCTGCGCAAGCCGATCGAAGGCGCGCAATGGACGGGCATCACCACGCGACTCGCAGAGCGGCTTCTGGAAAGCGGGGCGGTCGATGCGGTGCTGACCATGGCGCCCGATCCGGACGACAAATGGCGGCCGGTTCCGGTCCTGGTGACCAAACCCGAAGGTATGGCCCAATGTCGCGGCATGCGGATGGGCTATGCCCCGCTGCTGGGTCTGTTGGAACCGGCGGCAGCCCAGGGGCACAAGCGGGTGGCGGTGATCGGCA
>JANSYC010000109.1 GCA_024742605.1 Alphaproteobacteria bacterium
CCTTCTCGACCATCCGCTTGGCGGCCTTGATGGTGGACGCCATGTCGTACAGCTCAAGCTTCGAGTAGATGAACGGCTTGAACAGCTCCCGCGCCATCTTCTTCGGCAAGCCGCACTGGTGCAGCTTCAGGTCCGGACCCACAACGATCACCGAGCGGCCCGAATAGTCGACCCGCTTCCCGAGCAGGTTCTGCCGGAACCGGCCCTGCTTGCCCTTGAGCATGTCGCTGAGGGACTTCAGCGGGCGCTTGTTGGCTCCGGTGATGACCCGGCCCCGTCGGCCGTTGTCGAACAGCGCATCGACGGATTCCTGCAGCATGCGCTTCTCGTTGCGCACGATGATGTCCGGCGCGCGCAGCTCGATCAGCCGCTTCAGACGGTTGTTCCGGTTGATCACCCGGCGGTACAGATCGTTCAGGTCAGAGGTCGCGAACCGGCCGCCGTCCAGCGGCACCAGCGGGCGCAGCTCGGGCGGAATCACCGGAACCACATCCAGCACCATCCACTCGGGACGGGAGCCGCTCTCGTTGAACGCGTCGATCAGCTTGAGCCGCTTGACCAGCTTCTTACGCTTCGCCTCGGAGCCGGTCTCCTTCAGATCGATCTTGATCTGCTCACGCTCCTCGCTCAGGTCCATGCGGTCCAGCATGTCCTTCAGCGCTTCGGCGCCGATCTTGGCGATGAACGCGTCCTCGCCGTACTCGTCGAGCGCGTCGTAATACTCCTCCTCGCTGAGCAGCTGCTTCTCCTTCAGCGGAGACAGCAGCGGATCGATCACCACGAAGTTCTCGAAGTAGAGAACCCGCTCGAGATCCTTCAGCGTCATGTCCATCAGCAGGCCGATGCGGCTCGGCAGGGACTTCAGGAACCAGATATGCGCCACCGGCGAGGCAAGCTCGATATGGCCCATCCGCTCGCGCCGGACCTTTGAGAGGGTGACCTCGACGCCGCACTTCTCGCAGATGATGCCGCGGTATTTCATCCGCTTGTACTTGCCGCACAGGCACTCGTAATCCTTGATCGGCCCGAAGATGCGGGCGCAGAACAGGCCGTCGCGCTCCGGCTTGAAGGTCCGGTAGTTGATGGTCTCCGGCTTCTTGATCTCGCCGAAGGACCAGGACCGGATCCGATCCGGGGATGCGATGTTGATCTGGATGCTGTCGAAGCTCTGCGGGCCACTCGGTTGGCCGAAGATATTCATCAGATCGTTCATCAAAGAACTCCTCGCGCCTGGGCGCTCTGTTGGGTGCGGTCGAGGGAACCGCCTCCCCATGCCGGCCTGGCCGGCGTGTCAACGCAAGTTCGTGGCCGGCGCGCAGGATCTGCCTTGAGGCAAACTCCCGCGAGCCGACCCCGATCCGTCAATACTCTTCCTGATTCAACTCGACGTTCAGGCCAAGCGACCGCAGTTCCTTCACCAACACGTTGAAGGACTCCGGAATGCCGGCCTCAAAATTGTCGTCCCCGCGTACGATCGCCTCGTACACCTTGGTCCGACCAGAAACGTCGTCCGATTTAACAGTGAGCATCTCCTGCAATGTGTAGGCGGCGCCGTAAGCTTCCAGCGCCAAAACTTCCATCTCACCGAAGCGCTGACCGCCGAACTGGGCCTTACCGCCCAACGGCTGCTGGGTGACGAGGCTGTACGGGCCGATAGACCGCGCGTGGATCTTGTCGTCCACCAGATGGTGCAGCTTCAGCATATAAATATAGCCGACTGTGACCTTCCGGTCGAACTTTTCGCCCGTCCGGCCGTCCCAGAGCTGAACCTGACCCGAAGAATCGAGCCCGGCCTTCTCCAGCATGACCACGATGTCTTCCTCGCGGGCCCCGTCGAACACCGGCGTCGCCATCGGCACACCGCGGGCGAGGTTGCCCGAAAGCTCGACCACCTCGCCGTCGTTGAGGGGCTTGATATCCCGGCCGAACTGCTCCTCGCCGTAGATCATCTCAAGCTGGGTCCGCAGGTCACCGACATTGGTGTCCTTGCCCAGGGTCTCCAGCATGTGCCGGATCTGACGGCCCAAGCCGGCCGATGCCCAGCCCAGATGGGTCTCCAGAATCTGCCCGACATTCATGCGCGACGGCACGCCCAACGGGTTCAGCACGATGTCGACGGCGGTGCCGTCGTCGAGATACGGCATGTCCTCGATCGGGTTGATCTTGGAAATCACACCCTTGTTCCCGTGACGGCCGGCCATCTTATCGCCCGGCTGCAGCTTGCGCTTCACCGCCACGAAAACCTTGACCATCTTCATCACGCCCGGCGGCAGCTCGTCGCCGCGCTGCAGCTTCTCGACCTTGTTGTCGAACCGGGCCTTCAACTGGTCGATCGACCGGTCGAAGTGCTGCTTGAGCCCCTCGACATAGGTCATCAGCTTCTCGTCCTCGACCACGAACTGGCGCCACTGGCCGGATGTGTATTGAGCGAACACCTCGTCGGTCAGGGTGGTGCCGGCCTTGAAGCCCTTCGGGCCGCCGCTGGCGACCTTGCCGCTCAGCAGTTCCTTCAGGCGGTCGAAGAAGCCACGCTCCAGAATGGCGCGCTCGTCGTCCCGGTCCTTGGCCAGACGCTCGATCTCGGAGCGTTCGATGGCCTGGCTCCGCTCGTCCTTGTCGACGCCGCGGCGCGAGAACACCCGCACCTCGACGATCGTGCCGGTGACTCCCGGCGGGACCTTCAGAGAGGTGTCCCGCACGTCGGAGGCCTTCTCGCCGAAGATCGCCCGGAGCAGTTTCTCCTCCGGGGTCATCGGGCTTTCGCCCTTCGGGGTGACCTTGCCGACCAGAATATCGCCCGGATTGACCTCGGCGCCGATATAAACGATGCCGGCCTCGTCCAGGTTCTTGAGGGCTTCCTCACCGACATTCGGAATGTCGCGGGTGATCTCTTCCTGACCCAGCTTGGTATCGCGGGCCATGATCTCGAATTCCTCGATATGGATCGAGGTGAACACGTCGTCACGGACGATGCGCTCGGAGATCAGGATCGAGTCCTCGAAGTTGTAGCCGTTCCACGGCATGAACGCGCAGAGCACGTTCCGGCCCAGGGCCAGCTCACCCAGATCGGTCGACGGACCGTCGGCGATGATGTCGCCGCGCGCAACCTGATCACCCACCTTCACCAGCGGACGCTGGGTGATACAGGTGTTCTGGTTGGAGCGCTGGAACTTCAGCATCCGATAGATGTCGACGTTCGAGGTGCTCTCCTCGTTCTCCTCGCTCGACCGGATCACGATGCGCGAGGCATCGATCTGGTCGACGATGCCCGTCCGGCGGGCCGCGATCGCCACGCCGCTGTCCCGCGCCACGGTCGATTCCATGCCGGTGCCCACATAGGGGGCCTCGGCCTGGATCAACGGAACCGCCTGACGCTGCATGTTCGAGCCCATCAGGGCACGGTTGGCGTCATCGTTCTCGAGGAACGGGATCAGGGCCGCAGCAACCGACACCAGCTGCTTCGGCGAGACGTCGATCAGATGGATGTCCTCGGGACGTGCGAGACCGAAATCCCCACGGCGCCGGACAGGAACCAGCTCTTCCAGGAACTTGCCGGTCTTGTCGACCGGGGCGTTGGCCTGGGCGATCGTGAACCGGCCCTCTTCCATCGCCGAGATGTACTTGACCTCGTCGGTCACCGAGCCGTCCGTCACGGTCCGGTACGGCGTCTCGATGAAGCCGTACTGGTTGACCCGCGCATAGGTGGCCAGCGAGTTGATCAGGCCGATATTCGGGCCTTCCGGCGTCTCGATCGGACAGATCCGGCCGTAATGGGTCGGGTGCACGTCGCGCACCTCGAAGCCGGCCCGCTCCCGCGTCAGACCGCCCGGGCCAAGCGCCGACAGACGCCGCTTGTGGGTGATCTCGGACAGCGGATTGGTCTGGTCCATGAACTGGGACAGCTGGGAGGATCCGAAGAACTCCCGCACCGCAGCCGCCGCCGGCTTGGCATTGATCAGATCATGCGGCATCACGGTGTCAATCTCGACCGAGCTCATCCGCTCGCGGATCGCCCGCTCCATCCGCAGCAGACCGACGCGATACTGATTCTCCATCAGCTCACCGACCGACCGCACCCGGCGGTTGCCCAGGTGATCGATGTCGTCGATCTCGCCCTTGCCGTCCTTCAGGCCGACCAGGACCTTCAGGATCTCGAGGATATCCTCCTTGCGGAGAACCCGCATCTGGTCGTCGGTCTCCTGCGCCAGACGGGCGTTCATCTTCACCCGGCCGACGGCCGAGAGATCGTAGCGCTCGCTGTCGAAGAACAGGCCCTTGAACAGCGCCTCGGCGGTCTCCAGGGTCGGCGGCTCGCCCGGGCGCATCACCCGGTAGATGTCCACCAGCGCCTCTTCCCGGGTGGCGTTCTTGTCGAGCGCCAGGGTGTTGCGCAGATAGGGACCCACATTGTTGTGGTCGATCGCCAGGACCGGCAGCTCGGTGATCCCGACCTCGGCCAGCTTGGCCAGCAGCTCCTCGGTGATCTCCTCGCCGGCGTCGCAGTAGACCAGCCCGGTCGACTCGTCGATCAGATCGCCGCCGATATACTGGCCGATCAGTTCCTCGTTCTCGACGAACATGTCCTTCAGGCCGGCTTCCGTCAGCTTGCGCGACGAGCGCGGCGTGATCTTGTCGCCCATGGCGGCCACGACCTGGCCGGTATCCGCGTCGACCATGTCGCGGGTCAGCTTCATGCCCTTCATGCGGTCGAGATCGAACGGCGTGCGCCACCCGTCCTTCTCCCGGACATAGGTCACGGTGTCGTAGAACTGGCGCAGGATGTCCTCGCCGCTCATGCCGGTGACCCGCTCGCGCGACGGGTCGTCGCCGTTCTCGTGGCAATCCTTCAGATACTGATCGGTGGTGTCGGAATACAGCGCGAACAGCAGGGTCGTCGCCGGCAGCTTCCGACGGCGGTCGATCCGCACGTACATGACGTCCTTGGCGTCGAACTCGAAGTCCAGCCAGGAGCCGCGATACGGGATCACCCGGGCGGCGAACAGGTACTTGCCCGAGCTGTGGGTCTTGCCCTTGTCGTGATCGAAGAACACGCCCGGCGAGCGGTGCATCTGCGAGACGATCACGCGCTCGGTGCCGTTGATGACGAAGGTGCCGTTCGCGGTCATGAGCGGCATGTCGCCCATGTAGACGTCCTGCTCCTTGATGTCGCGGATCGACTTGGAGCCGGTCTCCTCGTCAACGTCCCAGACAACGAGACGCAGCGTCACCTTCAACGGCGCCGCGTAGGTCAGCCCCCGCTGCTGGCATTCCTCGACATCGTATTTGGGCTCCTCGAGTTCATACCGGACGAATTCCAGCATGGAGCGCTCGGAGAAATCCCGGATCGGGAACACCGACTTGAAGACCTCCTGCAGGCCGACATCGCCCCGCTTCTCCATCGGCACGTCCATCTGAAGGAACGCATCGTAGGAGCTCTTCTGGACCTCGATCAGATTCGGCATCTGACTGACTTCGGAAATCCGTCCGAACGTCTTGCGAACCCGTTTGCGAGCGGTGAATGACCCGACTGCGGAAACTGCCATTTTTAAGACCTCGTCGACCTCTCGGGTGACCGCCGATATCTCCGGATACCGGCGTTCGAGCATTGTTCGGTACCTGTCCGATCCGAGATCGTCCGCCACCTCTCTTCCCGCTGGAAAGAGCGACGCCGGACGCGTCCCGAACCGGATCCCCGGCTCGGCGAACACTCCCCAGACAGACGGGAGGGTTCGCGGAAACGGGAAACGGCGCAGGAGCGGTCACGCAAACGCGTGCCGCTCCCCACCGGTTTCCTGGACCCGAAGGTCCAAGACTACTTCAGCTCGACTTCGGCACCAGCCTCTTCGAGCTTCTTCTTCATCGCCTCGGCCTCGTCCTTGGAAGCGCCTTCCTTCACAGCCTTCGGCGCGCCCTCGACCAGGTCCTTGGCTTCCTTCAGGCCCAGACCGGTGATGGCCCGGACTTCCTTGATGACGTTGATCTTCTTTTCGCCAGCGGCTTTCAGAATCACGTCAAACTCGGTCTGCTCTTCAGCGGCGGCGGCAGCTTCGCCACCACCGGCTGCAGCGGCCACGGCCACCGGAGCGGCGGCGGAAACCCCCCACTTCTCTTCGAGCAGCTTGGAAAGCTCGGAAGCCTCGAGCACGGTCAGGTTGGACAGCTCTTCAACGAGCTTATCGAGATCAGCCATTACAGTTCACTCCTAGTTGGATCTTCTTTGACAGAGCGGTCGTCCGCTCACTCCGATTGTTCCCCGCGCGCGGCAAGCACCCGGGCGAGGCCACCGCCGGTTGCCGACAGGACACCGACCATACGAGAGGCCGGGGTCTGCAGCATGCCGACGATCTTGGCGCGCAGTTCCTCGATCGGCGGGACCTTGGCCAGAGCCTTGATCTCGTCGATTGTGAGGGGTTTTTCGCCAAGGCCACCACCGATGATGGTGACCTTCTCATTCGAGTTGGCGAACTCCACGATCGCCTTCGCGGCCGCAACCGGATCCACAGACGTCGTCACCGACGTCGGGCCCGTGAAGTGGTCGGTCAGGTTCTCGTACCGCGTGCCTTTCAGAGCAAGTCGGGCGAGCCGATTCTTGGTGACCTTGTAGCCGGCTCCGGCTTCCCGGACCTTCGCGCGCAGCTTCTCAACCTCGGCAACCGTCAACCCCGTCTGATGGGTGATGACGACAACCTCGGAGCGCTCGAACGTCTGGTGAAGTGAGTCGACCACTTGGGCCTTTTCCTCTCGGTTCACCTTCGCTTCTCCGTTTCAGGACCGGTCTCGATACCGACCGGTCCGGTTGCACGTGAACCCGGAAACATTCCGGATCCATCGGGTCGCCTGTCCCAGAAGTCCAACCGTCTCCGGCTCGCGCCGTGTTCGATTGGCTCTCCCGTCTGTACGGGCGGATTTTAAGACGTCCGGCCTGGTGGAACTCGCGTCCCGAAGCCTCGCGTCGCCCGTAGTCTCGGACAGGTCGGGACCGCCGCCCGACTTTCGTCCGGCTTTGGTCCCTGCCAATGTCCGGCCCGCTCTTGAGGGAGCCGGCCGGACATCGATTTCAAATCACATCAGGACGACGCCGCAGCGACCGTGCCCAATTCGCTTGTGTCCACCCGGATGCCCGGACCCATGGTCGAGCTGACGGACACGCGCTTGATGTAGGTTCCCTTGGCGCCGGTCGGCTTGGCCTTCTGGATCGCGTCGACGAAGGCCTGGGCGTTCTCGATCAGCTTTGCCTCGTCGAAGCTAGCCTTGCCGATGCCGGCGTGGATGATGCCCGCCTTCTCGACCCGGAATTCCACCTGACCGGCCTTCGCGTTCTTGACCGCGTCGGCGACATTCGGGGTGACCGTGCCGAGCTTCGGGTTCGGCATCAGACCGCGGGGGCCCAGCACCTTACCGAGACGACCGACCACCGCCATCATGTCCGGCGTGGCGATCACCCGGTCATAGGGCAGATTGCCGGCCTGCATGTCTTCCATCAGATCCTCGGCGCCGACCTTGTCCGCACCGGCCGCCAGAGCCTCATCGGCCTTGGCGTCGCGCGCGAACACGGCGACCCGGACGTTCTTGCCGGTGCCGTGCGGCATCGAGACCACGCCCCGGACCATCTGGTCGGAGTGGCGCGGGTCGACGCCCAGGTTCAACGCGATCTCGAGGGTCTCGTCGAATTTGGCGCTGGCCTTGGACCGCACCAGCTTGATCGCCTCGGCGAGGACGTGGACCTGTTCCTGGTCGACACCCTCATAGGCCTTGCGAAGACGCTTACCTTTGTTTGCCATCCGACTTACTCCACCACTTCCAGGCCCATCGAGCGGGCGGAACCCTTGATCATCTCCATCGCGCCATCCATGTCGACGGCGTTCAGGTCCGGCATCTTGACCTCGGCGATTTCCTTGACCTGAGCCAGGGTAACCGTACCGACTGTGCCCTTGGACGGGGTCGGGTGGCCCTTCTTGACGTTCGCGGCCTTCTTGAGGAAGTACGCGGCCGGCGGGGTCTTGGTGATGAAGGTGAAAGTCCGGTCGCCATAGGCGGTGATCACCACCGGGGTCGGCGTACCCTTTTCCATCTTCTCGGTCGCCGCATTGAAAGCCTTGCAGAACTCCATGATGTTGAGTCCGCGCTGGCCGAGTGCGGGGCCGACCGGCGGAGACGGATTTGCCGCTCCTGCCGGGATCTCCAGCTTGATATAGCCGACGATCTTTTTAGCCATCGTTCAGTGCCTTCCTTATCTGTCCGGCGTGGTGCGGTCTCTCCAGGTCTTTGAAGAGGAACCTCCCACACACGGCTCTGACGTGGCCCGACCTCCGGGCCACAACCTCATGTATCCATCCTCGCCTCAGGTCTTCTCGACCTGGGTGAAGTCCAAATCGACCGGCGTCGAGCGGCCGAAAATCGAAACGGCCACCTTGAGCCGGGTCTTGTCCTCGTCCACGTCCTCGACATAGCCGTTGAAGCTCGCGAACGGTCCATCGCTGACCCGGACCTGCTCGCCGATCTCGAAGCTGATGGTCGGCTTGGGCCGATCCACCCCTTCGGAGACCTGCTTCAGCAGGCGCTCCGCCTCGCCGTTTGAGATCGCCACCGGGCGGCCCTTGCCGCCCAGGAAGCCCGTGACCTTCGGCTGGTCCTGAACCACATGCCAGGATTCGTCCGTCAGCTGCATCTTCACCAGGATGTATCCCGGAAAGAAATTCCGCTCGGCGCTCACCTTCTGGCCGCGGCGCATCTGCACCACTTCCTCGGTCGGAACCATCACCTCTTCGACCAGATCCTCAAGCCCGTGGCTTGCGACCTGCTCGCGAATGGCCTGCGCCACCTTCTTCTCGAATCCGGAGTGGACGTGAACGACGTACCAACGTTGTGCCATGTCAGCTCCCGAGCCCCAACACCAGTTGCACGCCCCAGGCCAGGATCTGGTCGACGAAAAAGAAGAAGACCGAAGCGAGGAAGACCATGATGAACACCATGATGGTCGCCACGCCGGTATCTTTACGCGTCGCCCAGGTCACGCGCGACGCTTCCTGTCGCACTTGCCGGACGAACTGTGCAGGGCTGGTTCTTGCCATCTCGCTCTCGTACCGTCGACTCAACACTCGACATGCGCGACCCCGTCAGGGTCAAAATCCGAAACGGGGCGACACCGACATATGGTGTCGCACCCGTTCCGATGAAAGTCTACATCTTGGCAGGAGCGGAGGGACTCGAACCCACAACCACCGGTTTTGGAGACCGGTGCTCTACCAATTGAGCTACACTCCTAACGATCATCGTCGTTCGGTTGCCCGACGCTGATCGGCTATGCGATGACCTTTGCGACGACGCCGGCGCCGACGGTGCGGCCACCTTCGCGGATCGCGAAGCGCAGACCGTCATCCATCGCGATCGGCGCGATCAGGGTCACGGTCAGCGAGATGTTGTCGCCCGGCATCACCATCTCGGTGCCTTCCGGAAGCTCAACCGAACCGGTCACGTCCGTGGTCCGGA